>JASJGO010000133.1:0-11325 GCA_033791505.1 Cycloclasticus sp. | reverse complement strand
AGCTGTAATCAATAAGCTGGTGCGGCAACACCAGGCTACCTGGCGCCATGGTTCGATTGATACTGCCCACCGCCGCGATGGCAACAACGTCTGTTGCCCCAGCTTCTTTCAGCGCCCATACGTTAGCCCGATAATTTATCTTGTGCGGCGGTATCGTGTGTCCATAGCCGTGTCGAGCCAAAAAGACAACCTCAGTACCATTAATATTCCCATACGTCAGCGGCGACGAAGGTTCTCCGTAAGGTGTTTTTACCACTTTTTTACGAACGTCCTGCAAATTGACCAGTTTACTCAAACCAGTACCGCCTATAACCGCTAATATTGTCATATTAATTCCTCTAAATTATTTGGGCAGGCGTATAGGCCGTTGGCATTTCGCAAATACCCTTTATAGTCCATGCCCAGGCCGAATAAATAGTCATTTCCCGCCTGAAAACCGACAAAATCGGCTGTAATGGGTTTTTCTTTTTGAATCGCTTTATCTACTAGTACGGCGGTGTAACAACGTTCAGCCCCTTCTGCCATACAAAACTCTCTCAACTTCGCCATCGTTATACCTTCATCCAGTACGTCATCGACGATGATGACGGTTCGATTTTTTAAAGGCGTGATGGGTAATTGCCTCCAGACAAGCTCATCGCCCACCAATTGGCCCTGATAACGCGTGGCGTGAATATAATCAACTTCCAGCGGAAAACTTAACCTGGGCAGCAACTTACCCACCGCTACTATGGCGCCGGTCATAACACAAAGAATCAAAGGGTTTTGTTGCTCGCAACGGGCGCTAATCTGAGCGGATAATCGGTTAAACATGATCTCAACACCGGCTTCATCGAGCAGACACTCGCTGTGTTTCATCACGCAGTTAATTTCACGCAGGCTAACGCTCATCGGGATAATTTATCTATCGTTTTTCGGCATCGTTTCCATTGCTCCGTTTGCTGCAGCCTGCCTTTCACAAGCACTTCTTTTGGACGCATATCAGTTAATCGTTTTACTGAATCTAAACTGATATCCATGCCACTTAAGCCGTCGATAACTTGTTCGACGGCGGGTCGATTATTGCACACCAAGGCCATATCGCCACCCGCCATTAAGGCTTGTTTGGCGCGCTGTTGATAATCGCCGATAACGCTAGCGCCGTGCATGGTTAAGTCATCACTAAAAATAGCACCCTGAAAGGCTAATTGCTGACGCAATACGTCTTTTAGCCAATACTCAGAAAACCCTGCGGGTAAGGCATCAACCTGTCGGTAGATTACGTGCGCCGGCATAATGCCCTTCATACCTGCCTGTATCAACTGCTTAAAAGGGTATACGTCGTGCTGCATGATTTCTTCAAATGGCCGCTCATCCACAGGGATCGCTACGTGCGAATCTGGCGCTACAGCGCCGTGACCTGGAAAATGTTTGCCGACGCTCGCCATACCAGCCATCTGTAGACCCTGCTGAAACGCCTCAGCGACCTGCGCAACGGTGCCCTGGTCGGCAGAAAAAGCGCGGTCACCAATCACTTCACTACAACCATAGTCCAGATCCAGTACCGGGGCAAAACTAAAATCAACCCCCACTTGCCTGAGTTCCATGGCCATCAACCAGGCGACCTGCTGCGCCTGGTTGAGTCCACGCTGCTTATCTTCCTGATAGGCCTGTCCGAGACTTTGCATACACGGAATGCAGGTAAATTCGTCCCTAAACCGCTGCACACGGCCGCCTTCATGGTCAACTGCTATCAGTAAAGGCTCTTCTCTTAACGCGTGTATAGCCTTAGACAACTGCGACACTTGCTCAATCGATTGATAGTTTCTGGAAAACAGGATAACCCCACCCACTAAAGGGTGTCTGAGGACGTCACGATCGACCTGCGAAAGCTCAACACCTTCGATATCAATCATTAATGGCCCAAGGGGCGTAGGCGATTTCATTTTTATAGACTATCCTTATCGTTATAGTTTGTTCATTCAAACAGCAAATTTTAGGAGATTAGTGATGCGTTTGGTTCTTATATTTTGTGGGTTCTTTTTATTAACATCCGCCGTGTTCGCCGAAGATGCCGAAGAAACGGCTGCACCAGAGGCTATTTATTTACCTCTAAGCCCCCAGTTTACGGTTAATTTATTGGGCGATAAACATTATTTACGCACATCCATCCAGCTACAACTCGCTAACACTGAAGTCAAAGAAGCTATCCAGCAGAACGACCCAGCCATTCGCCACGCGCTTATTGTATTATTAAGCGACAATAATGTGGACGAAATTTCTACTAGTGACGGCTTAAATACACTTCGAAAAAGAGCGACCGAAGTCCTCAATAACACACTAAAAAAATACGCTAAAATTGAGGGCGTCACCGACGTGTTTTTTACCGACTTCGTTTCCCAATAAAGCTGAGTTGACCTGAACTCAAAGAGTTCAGGTCGTACGAAACTTATGGTCTGTGACCATAAAGCTGAATTAAACGGCCTTATCGTTTCAATGAAACTTATACCCTCGGGGCACAAGTGGTCTGTGGCCATAAAGTTGAATTAAACAGTTTTATCGTTTCAATGAAACTTACACCCTCGGGGCACAAGTAGTCTGCGATCAAAGTAAGGCACTAAACTTCGATCATTAAGGTCGCAATAAACGAGCCCTTTAAATAAGCAAACTACTCGCTGATGGACACCCTTGTTCCAGCCGTTACTTTGCTAAAAAGCTCGACAATATCTGCATTCAACATCCTGATGCAACCGTGAGATGAAGGTGGCTGAGTCAGCAACTCGTCGGGGGCACCGTGGATATAGATATAACGTCGCATCGTATCGACCGTGCCTAAACGGTTATAGCCTCGCTCGAGGCCCGAAAGCCATAGAATACGCGTTAAAATCCAGTCTCTATTCGGCTGAACTTCTGCTAGTCGTCGATGGTAAATTTCACCCGTTAATCGTCGCCCAATGAACACACTACCCGGCACCGCGCCATCACCAATTTTTGCTCGAATAATGTGCTGACCCCGCGGCGTGCACTCGCTGCCAAATGCCTCACCGACGCCATTTTTTGCGGTATTTACGCGGTACGATGTCAGCAGCTTCGAGTCTTCATATAAACTCAGCGTTTGCTGCGAAATACTTACCGTGATATGAGCCCTGTTGCTGCTCATTTTTTTTCAAACAAGGCAATTGATTCAACGTGAGAGGTATGCGGGAACATATCCATAACACCCGCCTTCTTCAGTGTATAACCCAATTCATTCACTAAAATAGCCGAGTCTCGCGCAAGGGTAGACGGGTTGCAGGAAATATATAACACCTGCTGCGCATTCCACTTCGGTAGCCAATGTAAAATCTCCTTTGCACCCAGCCGTGGCGGGTCAATCAGCACCTTGTTATAGGTATTTTTGGTCCACGCCTCAGCACCAATATCTTGCATTAAATTTGCGCTGTGAAAATCTACGTTGTTCAGTCCGTTTTGATCGGCGTTCGCTTTCGCCCGTTGAATTAAATCGGCACTACCTTCAATGCCCGTTACGTGACCGGCAACTCGCGCCATCGGCAAAGTAAAATTGCCTAAGCCGCAAAACAAATCGAGCACCTTATCGTTCTCGTTTAAGCCCAGCGTTTCTAGTGCTCGTGTAATCATTCTGCGATTAATTTCAACGTTCACCTGCACGAAATCGCTAGGGCCGAAATACAGCTTGACGTCATTCGGTAACTGATAACTTAAGGCTGGTTTTTCACCGCTTATCGGCACGATGGTGTCCGGACCTTTCGATTGGGTGTAAATATCCACTTCAGCGGACAGTTCAAAAGCTTTTAACGCGTCCAGGTCAGCATCACTCAATGGCTCCATTACCCTGAAAACCAACGCCGTTCGATTATCGCAAATAGACACTTCAATTTGCGGGATTTTGTCTTTAATAGACAAGCCACCTATCAGCGCTGAAAGGTCCAGCAGGCGTTTACCTACGGCGGGGTGTAACACCTCACATTGCTCTATTTCAGCTAAAAAAGGACTGGCCTTTTCTCTAAAACCAACCAGAACCCGGCCTTTTTTCGGCACGTCCTTAACACCTAGACGAGCACGGTGACGATAGCCCCAATGAGGCCCCGTCAATGCTGGCCATAACTCAATATTTTCCAGCCCGCCGATACTCTTAAACTGCTCAATAAGAATATTCTGCTTGGCTAAGATTTGTTTCTCTGGATCGAGGTGTTGAAAACTACAACCGCCACAAATAGCGTAATGCTGACAGCCCGGTTCAACGCGATCATCAGAGGCTTTTAGTACCTCGGTCACCCGTCCTTCGGCAAAGTCTTTCTTCTTTTTAGTGTATTCGAATACCACGTCTTCGCCGATTAAGGCGCCAGCAATAAATACCACCTTGTCGTCCACGTGCGCAACGCCCTTGCCGTCGTGGGCTAATGACTCTATCGTTGCGTTAGCTGTTTCTGCGGGTAAGTTCTTCTTTCTATTTCTACGTCTCGCCATATCTCGTTAACATTCATTTAGTCAGTTCATAATGACAGGCATTTTAAACGTTAAATGGTATTTAATCTGGAAAAATACCGGTTGAGATATAACGATCACCACGATCACAAATGACCACCACGATAGTTGAATTTTTTACTCGCTTGGAAAGCTCCAACGCCACGTGAGTTGCACCGCCGGATGACACGCCGCAAAAAATGCCTTCGTGTTGCGCCAGCGCCCTTGTCATATCCTCAGCCTGCTGCTGACTCACATCAATAATTTCGTCGACTCTGGATCGGTCGTAAATTTTCGGCAAGTATTCTTCTGGCCAGCGTCTAATGCCGGGGATCTTCGAATCCCCCTCTGGCTGCACGCCAATAATTTGCACGCCTGTATTTTGTTCTTTCAAAAACATAGAGGTACCCATGATGGTGCCAGTGGTACCCATCGAGCTTACAAAATGTGTCACCTCACCGGCCGTGTCTCGCCAAATTTCAGGCCCTGTTCCTATGTAATGTGAAAGCGGGTTATCGGGATTGGCAAATTGATCGAGTACTTTGCCCTCGCCATTTGCCTGCATTTTTCTTGATAGATCAATCGCCGCTTCCATACTGCCCGCCGCCGGGGTTAAAATAATTTCCGCACCATAAGCCTTCATTGAGGCCCTGCGTTCAGCGCTCATATTATCGGGCATAATCAACACCATCTTATAACCTTTAATAGCCGCAGCCATTGCCAGAGCGATGCCGGTATTGCCACTGGTAGCCTCAATTAGGCAATCTCCTGGCTTTATTTCGCCGCGCAACTCCGCTTGCTTAATCATATTGATAGCGGGTCGATCTTTAACCGAACCAGCAGGGTTATTACCTTCTAATTTTAATAGAATATTATTTGTTGACGTGTCCAGTCGTTGCAAACGAACTAGCGGTGTATTACCAACAAAATCTTCAATGGTGGAGTAATTCATCTTTGTAGTTATAAATCGCGATTAAAGCGTGAAAGGTAACACATCCTTTTATTGGCATTAAGAGTTTTCTGTTATGTGCTTAGCGCACTTTATCTGTGTTAGAATTTTTTTAAAAATAATCATAAGTGTTTTCCAAAATGAGCTATCTCAAAGACTCCACTGGCCGTATCCAACTCGCCCTCATTTTATGCGTTCTATTTAACAGCTTTATAGCCTCGGCTTTTGCCGCTGAGAAGCTCGACGACGCAATCGACGACCCATTTTTTATCAACGATGTTCCTATTGTTTTATCCGCCACGCGCCTGGCTCAACCACAAACCGAAGCGCCCGCGGCTGTTACTATCATCGATCGAGAGCTCATAAAGCTATCTGGCGCTAAAAATATTGCCGAAATCTTTCGACTAGTGCCTGGCATGCACGTCGGTTATTTTCGCGGTAATAGAGCCGTCGTTGCTTATCAAGGGCTTAGTAGCGAATATCCTCAGGGCGTGCAAGTTTTAATTGATGGCCGCTCAGTCTACAGCCCCTTATTTGGCGGCGTTGATTGGTCAAATATTCCATTGGTGATGGAAGATATCGAACGAATAGAAGTCATTAGAGGGCCGAATGGCTCATCCTTTGGCTCCAATGCCTTTCAAAGTGTTATCAATATAACGACCTCTCACGCCGTACAATTAAATGGCTTACAGTTAAAAACCACCGTCGGGGAACGCGGGTATCAGCGCACCTTACTACGAGGCAGCGATTCTATTGGCGATTTAGACTACCGAATTAGCGCTTCGCATATTGATAATAATGGCTACCATGATAATGACGATGATTCTCGTCAAGACCTGTTCAGCGCGCGAGTTGATTATCAACTCACGCCGAAAGATAGTCTTCAGCTTAACTTTGGTGCCGTCAATACACTCAATCAAACCAGAAACCCTGACAACTCGGAGATAGATCCATTTGATCCACTGCGACAGGTAGATGAATCTAACTACTCGCTTCATGGCAAATGGGAACACTCGACCAATGACCGACAGCATTTCACTACTCAGGCCTCTTACACCAGACACCTGAGCAAGGATAAAGTGTCATCTGTTTTTGAAGCTGACGGGCTTGGCGATGTGGCTTTCAACGGTAACTACAGCGTTTACTATGACCGATATGACCTGGAATTTGAGCATCAACTGCAGCCCTCAGATCAACTACGCGTGTCCTGGGGTTTGGGTAGCCGAAACGACCGCGTCAGGCAGCCGATATGGATGGGCAGCGAAAAGAAGTTTGATAACTCCATACAGCGAGTGTTCAGCAACGTTGAGTGGCGACCCAGTTCATCGTTTATTGTCAACGCCGGTGCGCTTTGGGAACATAGCCAGTTATCGGGTGATAACTTATCACCCCGGCTCGCGGTAAATTACCTGTTAACGCCGGAACATAGTTTTAGACTGATCAGGTCACACGCAATAAGGGCACCCGTACTAGCGGAAGAAAATTTTAACGCTGATATTGTCCTTGAAACAGTGCCACCAGGCGCGGTATTAACCATCCCATTTTTAAGAAGTGAGGGCGGACTAGACCCTGAAACCGTCGACTCGTACGAACTGGGTTATCATGGATTGTTTATTAATAATACCCTGACGCTAGACCTCAAACTATTCAGGAATGAATACGATAACCTTATCGACAGTTCGGACGTAGAAACCCCAAGGTTTTTAAGTATTGGGGGGGGTGCACCCATAGCGATTGAAGATGATGATAAATACAAACTGTTTAGTAATCTACGCTACGCCAACGTCAATGGTTACGAAATTGAACTCAATTATCGCCCTGATAAAAAGAATTTACTGCACGTGGGTTACGCCTACAACCACACCGATATTGGGAAACTCTCGAATAATGACATTAGGAATATTCTTTCATCGGTACCTGATGACGTCTTTAATATCCTAGCGTCCCATACGTTTGACAATAACATCTGGCTGAGCAGTGCTTTTTATTACACCGGCAGCATGGAATATTTAGACTCAGGGAACCCTCAGGGCCCTATGAGGCGCCTGGACATCAATGCCGGAAAGTCTTTTAAGGTCGCCGCTAAACAAAGCTTGGATATCAGCGTAGGCCTGCAATTAGCGCTGGATAAAAACAAAGACTTTTTAAAGCAATTTAACCTCGATAATCGCGCATTTATAGAGGCTAGTTATACTTTCGAATAACACGGAGCAGTTTCACTCATCAAATGGATTTTTTGTTAAAAAGAAAAATTAGCATTACACATTTTATAAGTTTTATACGTAGTGCTTTACCCACAAACAACTGGTATTTGGGTAAAAACCCTTTATCGCGCCTACTAAGGCGTGTACATCGCTTTGTGTTAAAACTATATAGCTCGTATAAGGCCTGCAAGGGGATATTAAACCGCCTTGTTTTTGTGCTGCTGGCGTTAACCCCGCTACCTGCATTAGCCCACGATATTGTTCTTGTATATGATAATAATAGTAACTACCAAAGCCATTTCGCGAGCAAGCTATCGGAGAAACTGCTTGCACAAAAAGGCATCACCTTAAAAACCGTCACTAATGCATCTTTCTCCATTGTGGCACTAAAAAAAACGCCACCCGATCTAATCGTCAGTATTAACGACGCTGTCAGCGAGAGGTTAATAAACGCTAATCTACAAACCCCCACTTATCACGCTCTGACAACCCTGGCAAGGTCGGTTCGATACGCTCCCTGTTTACCAGATTGCTTAACGACCCTGCCTCAGCATCGATTCTTTGTGCTTGACCAGCCTGCGGCCAGACAGTTAAATTTAATTCGACTTATCGATCCTAATATACAAAATATTGGCGTTATAGTGACCGCCCGATCATCGTCGCATTTAAAAAACCTAAAAAAGTTGGCAAACGCAAAAAATCTGACTATTAACGAATATCTAACCGATGCCGCGAGCGTTCGCTATCAGATCAACGATATTTCAAAAGCGTCTGATGCGATTTTGGCCATAGCCGATAAAGATATTTATAACGCATCATCGCTGCCACAAATTCTTCTAACGAGCTATCGATATAAAACACCGGTTATAGGTTTTTCTAAAGGGTTCATAAACGCCGGGGCTATTTCTGGCGCAGTCAGTAGCTCAGATCAACTCGTTCAGCACCTGTCTGAATATTTGCTCAACTTAAACAATACACGCAATAAGATATTCGACAGCCTTATTTACCCCAAATATTTTGAGGTTATCAGCAACAGGAATGTCGCCAAGAGTTTAAATTTGCATTTCTCCTCCAACGACCAGTTAAAAAAACAATTAACATCAAATGAAACTGAGCAATAGACTTCAGCTAAAGGAAAAACTGCTCTTACTAGGCGTACTGCCTGCGGCTTTTTTAGCCATTATTTTAGCCGTGTACTTCACGACAACGCGTCTAAACGACACCTATGAACTGCTTCATAAGACGAACCTGAATTTAGCGAACTCCATCGCCGAATCTGCCGTTAGCGCTGTATTTAGTGGCAACGTAGACTCGCTTGACAGATTGCTAGACTCAGTTATCAATGAACCCGATATCGTTTCCATTAAAATTAGTGATAAGAACGGCGTCACCCTTTCAGCGATCAGTAGCGACAACGCCAGCCCAGCATTCATTACTGAAGCACCGGAAAAAATCAAACAAGCTATCCGGTTGGATACATTCAAGGGTCATGATGATTTTGACACGCTGATGGTTGGTGAGCAACAGGGCAGCGATAATATCATCGGCTACGTAGACCTTTCCCTCACATACGATTCTATACAACAACGCCAACGAGATATCTTATTAAACAGTCTCTACATCACCTTACTGTTACTAAGTAGCATTGGACTGATTACTCATTTTATCAGTAAGGCGATAGGCAAACCGGTGCTCAGATTAGCCCATGACGTTGAAAGAATCACTCAGGGTGACTTCAATCTGCCCGTTGTTAATTACGATACGCAAGACGAAATTTCAGTGCTATCGTCCGGCATCCATGACATGGCCTTAAAAATAAAAAATCACCAGCAGACTTTGCAGCAAAAAATAGATGACGCCACTCAAGAATTAAGATTTAAAAATGAACGGCTGCTCTCAGCACAGCATCAAATTGTTAAGTCTATCGATGCAAAATCCAGGTTTGTTTCGCATATCAGTCATGAAATACGAACCCCTTTAAATGGAATTATCGGATTTCTTGAAATTATGCAATCAACTCCTATGGATAGCGAGCAGCAAAAAATCATAAATGCTTCGTTAACTTCATCAAAAAACCTGCAACAAATTATTGATGAAGTTCTTGATTTGGCGCAATTAGAAGCGGGCAAAATTAAGATCAAAAAAACTAATTTTGAGCTGAAAAAAACAATCGAAGAAGCGTTGCTAATTCTTTCTATTCAGGCGCAAAGTAAAGGGGTAACGCTTGACTATCAGCACGACATTAAGGCCCCCAAATTTATAAACCAGGATCCGGTTAAATTTAGACAAATACTGATTAACCTCGTTAATAATGCAATCAAGTTTAGTGAAAACTCTAGCGTCATCATTTCTCTTAAGGCCCACAAACCAAAACAAAACCATATTGAAATATGCGTTACAGATCAAGGAATCGGTATTAGTGAAAACAATATTAGTAAACTTTTCAATGAGTTCACCCAACTTGATAACACCACTGGCCAGAAAGGCACCGGCCTGGGCCTGGTGATAACAAAGCATATTTTAGACGCACTCAACGGTTCAATTAGTATAACGAGCGCCTTAGGCGAAGGCTCAGTATTTTGCTTTTCATTGCCGTTCAGCAACGTGGAAGAAAGTTACGATGGCTTAACAAAGCCAGATAACTCTGAACAAGCGCTGCCAGACCTGTCCCGTTTAAATGTATTGGTGGCAGATGATAATGAAATAAATAGATTATTATTAACTCATCTATTAGAAAAACAAAACGCTCGTGTTCTATGCGCGAATGATGGCCAGCAGGCTCTTGATCTTGCTGGCGCCGAGCGGTTTGATTTAATGCTGCTGGACTTAAGAATGCCTTTTAAAATGGGTAACGAGGCGCTACGCGAGATTCGTAATAACCCTCAACACCTCAACTATAATACACCTGCTATCGCCATTACCGCACATATTACTTCCGGTGTTGAAAGGGCACACCATATTAGCTCCTTTGACGGTTACCTGGTAAAACCGATTGATCAAACCGAATTTTTTAAGCTGATTTTGCAGCTTCTAGACGAGCACGATTTCAAAGCAAAACCTTTTTCCTCGTCCTTTATAGCACTCGACAAACCTTCGGAAGTCGATGTTTTTGATTACGATGCAGCAAAAACCAGTATGAAAGCGGATAAGAAGTTAATGACTCTTATACTCAATAAATTTTTTGCCGAACTGCCTGAACAGTTAAGCAGTATATCAGCTGATATTGGACTAAGTAATTACGAAAGTGCCGCCAATACTGTTCATAAGGTTCAGGGTTCTTGTGCCTATTGCGGCACGCCATTGCTTAAGGTCGCCTCAAAACAACTTGAAATACATTTGCGGGAACGAAGTAGCGAGCAAATACCCAGCGCCCTTAATAACTTCACGAAAGAGGTCAAAAAAGTATTAAGGCAAAAAGACGCTATTCTGAACTCCATAGAAAACACGCCTTAATAAACCAGGATATCCATTTTTCACCATCATATAGTTACAGTTTTACGCAAATATTACGCGTTTCTGTATAAAATTCTAAAGAATGAACGCCGCCTTCACGGCCAATACCTGATTGTTTTGATCCGCCAAAAGCGGTTCTAAGGTCACGCAAAAACCAGCTATTAATCCAGCTGATGCCTACTTCTACGCGCGCGGCTACTCTATGCGCACACGATAAATCTTTTGTCCAAATAGTGGTCGATAAGCCATAAGCCG
>JASJGO010000132.1:0-4527 GCA_033791505.1 Cycloclasticus sp. | reverse complement strand
CATCACGATTACAAGACAAAGCAACAAGCTAAACAAAGCTTATTTGAATATATTGAGGTATTCTACAATCGACAACGAAGGCTTCGTATCTGGGTTATATCAGTCCAGATGAAAATGTTACAGGAGTTTATGAAAGCTGGTGGTCAGGTCATGACCTGTAAAATGCGCATGAAAAATGTTGGTGGTATAAAAGAAGCTGATGTGATTGACGGTGTTAAGTTTGGCGGCATACTTGACATCCTGTTTGCCGATGACACGACCGTGCTAACCTATTAACCATATGGGCTAAAACATAAATACGGGGCAGGTTAAACCTGCCCCTTTTATCGAGTGTTGTTGCGCAAGAGCATCCCAAAGAAATCGCAACTCAACAAATCAAGGGGTCATATACAAGCCAGCTTGATAATCAAGCGCTGAAAGCAATCCTTCTTTTCGACTCTAGGTTTGCAGATAAACAGCTCAGGTTGAATCAGTGGCTTTCTTCGTAGTTTTTAATGGCATTAATTAACTCACGCTTTAGTGGATGGATGGCGTTCAATTTAGCGATGTCGTAAACGCAATCTTTAGCGTCCATGGGAAAGCCCAGGCGCAAAAAATTAAGTCCGGCCTGATAGAATAGTTCGATGGCTTTGTCGCTATCGGGAGCAACACCAGTGCCTGACTTATAAGCAAAGGCCAGGTTCAATTCAGCGATGGGGTTGTTTTGTTGGTGCGCTTTTTCAAGCCACATAATGGCTTCAGTAAAGTCCCCTTGATGCTCTTGAGCCTCGGTATATAGAAAGGTACCGAGTTTGTTCTGTGCGTCGGCATCCCCCGCTTGTGCTCGAAGGCTGAGTTTTTCGATGACGTCACCCTTAATGGCAGACTTGAACTCTTCCAGGGGATTATAAATGCCGAGTAAAGCCAGTAAGCCGATACCGATAGCTATGAAGAAAATTGTTCTAAATATTTCTTCTGTGTAGTCCAAAATTTTCATAATATGAAAAAACTAATTGGCCAGGTGAGATATTATAATGCATGTTTGAAGCCTCACCATTTGCTTAAGCCTACTTGGCCTGTTGGCGCTACTGCTACTTACAGGTGTTGTGCGAGTAATGGAGAGCCCAAATTGGGCCAGTCACATAGCACAGGGTCTTCGTTATTGGTTAACCGCCTACGAACCTAAATGTTGGCCAGCCAGGCTGAGATTTCACGCCCAATTTCGTCTGGTGCATCTTCCTGAACATAATGAAAGCCGTCAACAGTAATCTCAGTTACATTAGGTAGAGACCTGATAAAGCCACGAGAGGGGGCAGAAAGCGTGCCGGGTTCAGCGTTGACAAAGAATTTTGGAATTTGCGATTGGGTAAGCCAATTACCGTAAGCCGTAACAATTTCTACTATATCCTCAGGCTCACCTGCGATGGGTAGTTGGCGAGGGAAGGTCAGCGTCGGACGTCGGTCTTCTCCAGCGTTGAGAAATGGTTTGCGGTAAGCGTTCATTTCCTCATCTGTTAGAGCTCTACGGATCAATGCTGGCAATATTTGTTCGATAAACAAATTATCCTCTAAGATCATCTTTTCGCCGGCATCAGATCGAAAACCCTGAAAAATGGGGCGGGCATCCGCTGGGAAAGACTCCCAATCAGGTATAGGTGCGATGATCGCTTCCATAAATGCAATCGCTTTGACAGCCTCAGGGTGGGTGTGCGCCCAATGAAACCCTAGTCCAGATCCCCAATCATGAATGACAAAGGTAACATTCTCATTTACACCCAATTCATCTAACAAAGAAAACAGATACTTGCGGTGCTCAACATAGGTATAACGATTCGGGCCGCTGTTCGGTAGCTTGTCAGAATCCCCCATGCCGATAAGGTCTGGGGCTATCAACCGGCCTTGTCCTTCAAAGTACGGCATGATGTTGCGCCACAGATAAGAGGACGTTGGGTTGCCATGAAGGAAAAGAATAGGGTCGCCAACACCTTCGTCAACATATGCCATACGACTGCCATGGATAGTTTTAAATTTCTTTTTATAAGGAAATTTTGCGTTCATTGTCTCAACTCTTCATTATCTGATTAAGTATTACTTTACCGTAGAATAGACAGGGATTAAATGCACTTTTCACAAAAATGAAATTTTTAATCCAGGCTTTTTTTTCGACTAACTATTGCCAACCAGGGCTGCTGCTCAATCGGTTTACCCTGGGGCCGATAATAATGATCTAACACCTCAAAGCCTGCTTGTTTCAAAAAGGCCTTGCTGGTCTCGAGTTCGAAATAATGCCCATAGCGTTCACCCTGCCAACCCTCGGCGTTACCGCGAGGGTTAGAGCTGAATAAAATGCCGCCTTTACGTAAACTAGCGTGCAGTTTTTTTAAAACATTTACAAATTCGTCGCTGGGCACATGAAACAAACAGGCGTTGGCAAAAACACCGTCAAAGTGATTGCTGGGTAACTCCATATTGACAAAACTTTGATTGATCGTGGGGCAGCCACTGTATTCGGCGGCCATTTTGCAAAACGTGGCGGAGCCGTCTAGCCCGGTTGGTTTGTGGCCTAAGGACTTAAAGTGTTGTAAATCTCGCCCCGGCCCACAGCCTAAATCGAGAATATCAAGGGGCCTGTTTTTCGGCAAGGCGGCTAGAAAAGCCTGAATATTTTGCGATACATCGTGGTCTTTTGTTTCCGCCCAAAAAGCCGCCGCGTTATTGTCATAATGGCCAATGGTGGTGCTCTCTTTTTTGTTCGTATCGTTCATAGGAGTCATATTAAGGTCTTAGAGATGAATGTCAAACAAGCAAACCTAAAGCCCGGGATACGCGTTAAAATAATTGCATGGATATTACACATATATTAGACGGCTTAAACGACGCTCAACGCGATGCGGTGAGTGGACCAGAAAAAGCAGCGCTTATTTTGGCTGGTGCGGGTAGTGGTAAAACGCGGGTACTGGTTCATCGAGTTGCCTGGCTGATGCAGGTAGAAGGGGTGTCGCCATTTGGAATTTTAGCGGTTACGTTTACCAATAAAGCGGCGGGTGAAATGCGTGAACGCGTACAGGGCATGCTGAAAACACCGGTTGGCGGCATGTGGATTGGTACATTTCACGGCATTGCGCATCGTTTACTAAGAATGCACGCACAGGAGCTGGGTTTGCCGGACGCGTTTCAGGTGCTGGATTCAGACGATCAATTTCGTATGATCAAACGCCTGCTTAAAGCGATGGACGTCGATGATGCTCGTTGGCCGCCTCGACAGGTGCAATGGTTCATTAATGCACAAAAGGACGAAGGTAGACGGGCGAAACATATCGCACCTTCGAGCGATCATTTCGAGCAAAAAATGTTAGAAATTTATGCCGAATACGAACGCAACTGCCAGCGTTCAGGCCTCGTTGATTTTGCCGAATTACTACTCAGGGCGCATGAGTTGCTGCGCGATAACGATGAAGTAAGGGCGCACTACCAGCAACGTTTCAAACACGTGCTGGTAGATGAGTTTCAAGACACCAATACGATTCAATACGCCTGGTTACGCTTGCTCACACAAGAGTCAGACAACCTGTACGTGGTGGGTGATGACGACCAGTCTATTTATGGTTGGCGCGGTGCAAAAATTGAAAACATTCATCGTTTTCAAAAAGATTATCCCGAACATAAGATTGTCAGGTTGGAACAAAATTACCGTTCGACGAAGACCATTTTGCAAGCCGCTAACGCGCTTATAACTAACAATGATGGGCGGATGGGCAAGGAATTGTGGACCGACGGTGAAGACGGCGAGTTGATTTCGCTATACGCCGGTTTTAACGATCAGGACGAAGCGCGTTTCGTGGTGGATAGAATAAGGGACTGGGTTAGTAATGGTCACGCGCGCGCAGAAGCCGCTATTTTGTATCGCTCTAATGCGCAATCGCGTTTATTTGAAGAATACTTAATGTCAGCCGGGGTTCCTTATCGCGTGTATGGCGGGCATCGATTCTTCGAGCGTTTAGAAATTAAAAATGCGTTAGCCTACCTGCAACTAGCGACGCACCACGAAAATGACGCGGCGTTTGAACGCATCGTCAATACGCCCACTCGGGGCCTAGGGACTCGAACTTTGGATATTATTCGCCAGCACGCGCGCGGGCAAAATATGAGCCTTTGGCGGGCGGCGAATAGCTTATGCGAAGGTATCGAACTGAGCGGCCGAGCGTTGACGGCTTTGTCTGGATTTCTATCCTTGATTCGAGAAATTGCTGCTGATAAGCAATCGACGACCTTGCACGAGCAGGTTGAACAGGTCATCGCGCGTTCTGGGCTGATTGAATTTCATAAAAAAGAAAAAGGTGAGAAAGGCGAGGCGCGGGTAGAAAACCTGGAAGAGCTGATTAACGCCGCCAGACAGTTTTCTTATGAAGCCGAAGCCGATGAAAATATCAGTGAGCTGGATTCGTTTTTGGCTCACGCCGCGCTGGAAGCGGGTGATGCGCAGGGCGATAAATTTGAAGATTGCGTGCAATTGATGACGCTGCATTCAGCCAAAGGTTTGGAGTTCCC
>JASJGO010000131.1:0-14205 GCA_033791505.1 Cycloclasticus sp. | reverse complement strand
ACCCGTAGAATCTGGGCCAAAGCCGTGTACCACATTAAAAACACCTTTCGGTATACCCACGGCATTCATCACTTCGCCTAATAAACTCGCCGTCAATGGTGTTTCTTCAGACGGCTTGACCACCACGGTATTGCCGCAGGCCAGGGCGGGGCCGACCTTCCAGGTCATTAATAAGAACGGCGCATTCCACGGCGAAATAACGCCGATAACGCCTTTCGGTACGCGTATGGCGTAATTAATTGCTCCCAAACCATCCGTCGTAGTCGTTTGAAATGACTCCGATGGAACGTTTTTAATCACGTCTGCAAACACCTTAAAGTTTGCCGCACCACGTGGAATAAACGCATGCGTCATAATTGCTTTAGGCTGACCGGTATCGGCCATTTCTGCCTCTACAAAGTCGTCAAAGCGTCGCGTAATTTCATTCGCAACGCCGTATAGCAAATCAACCCGTTGTTCCATACTAAACGCACCCCATTCACCATTAAAGGCGGAGCGTGCAGCCTTCACGGCGCGATCCACCTCGCCGCGCCCTGCTTCGGAGACTTGGGCAATAATGCGGTTATCGACGGGGGAACGTTTATCAAAACGTTGTCCAGTTCGAATATCGACAAATTCGCCGTCAATAAAGTGTTTGATTTGTAACATCTTGGTTCCTAATCATTAATCCGTTGATTGAACATAATAACAGATGATTTTTCATTCCATAATCTCATCCACGTTAAAAACCGCCCTCAATAAACCATTTTATCGGAGGCGTTTTTTAACTATCGGCTTAAAGGCGTTTGCTAAAATTTAAGCAAAATCACTGAACAACCCGCTATAGACGCGTTGCTGACCATTAGACGCCTGATTGAATAGCGATTCTTCTTGATCAGGTTCAACTGAGCTCGCTGATTGATCATTGTCTTTATTCAAGGCTTGCTGATCGCGTTGCTCCGCAAAAGAGTGCTGAGAAATATCCACGTCAACCAGGTTGATATTCTGCTCGCTCAACATCTCGCGTAATTTCGGTAAGGCGGCGTCAATAGCCTCTCTTGTCGCACCGTGTTGTGCGGTAAAAGATATAGTGGTCTGGTCATTTTGTACGTGAATACGCACCTCAACCGGTCCCATATGCTGGGGGGTCAGTCGAATTTGCGCACCGTTCATCGATTGCCCCACCATCCATTGTACGCGTTGATTAAAATCCTGCCCCCAGCGCGCATTACCCATCGGAGTTTCTAGTTGCAGCATCGGTTTATCCACTAACACCTGCGAAGTTGGCAGTTGCTGATTTGCAGCAGCTATATTCGACACATTATTTAATAACGATTCTCCATTTGCTGATGTCTTAGTTAAAATAACGTCTTTACTTAAGTTAGCCGCTAAATTGATCTCAGGCGACGATTTAAGCACTTTATCAATGACCACTTCGGAAATACTAATAGCCTCTGGCTTATCCAAAGATAATGCCGAGCTGGACGCGTTAAAAAAATCTGTGACGCTATTTTTAACGTTAAATGTACCTTTTAGATCGCTAAAGTTCGCAGCGGCAAACGACGCTGCGTGTGCAGTCGATTCATTCAGCTGGCTTAACGGGTCAAAGTGAATATCTTTATTTAAAGCATTTAAATTAGCAACCACTTCATCGCCAGGCAACACATCAAGTTCTTCCGACAGTGGCAAAACTTTGCCGCTTTCGGCCGAAATGTCAGCGTTTGCACTTATTCCTCGTTTATCAGAAACAACCTGAATCGCGTGTAATAAACCGGGGGCTTGCTCTACCAGGCCATCCTCTTTCAGTAGCGTTTCTAAACCCGTCGGTAACTCAGAGAGATCCGTCTGAGCTTGTTCAGGCATTTGCTTTGAGTCGACCAGAGTTTCGGTTTCTGACGCCGATGTAGAACTAGTAGTCACATCATTGGAAAGCGCAGAAGGCTTTTGAGTAACGGGCTCTTCAGGTTGTTTAGAACTGGCCGTATTCGTTTGTTTTCTCACATCCTTTAAGCGATTTACATTATCTTCAAAGTGCTCAGAAAAACCACCATCGTTCGATGATTTTGAACCGCTGACTGCAGACTCGTTCAAACTACTGGGTGACTTGCCTAACGACAAATTTAGCCCCACAGGTATTTCCATAATCGTATCTCCGAATTGCAAATGTATTAATGCGTAATACAAAGCAATATTGATGCCACGATTTTTAGCCTCCCCCCATCAACTCTATAAAAAAGCCTCGCTAAAGCGAGGCCTTTGTTTTTGACATGCTCAGATTCAAGCCTACATATTCCGGCGATACTGGCCACCGACTTCAAAGAACGTATCGGTTATTTGCCCTAGTGAACAATAGCGCGACGCCTCCATTAGCACGTCAAAGACGTTGACGTCTTCCTGTACCGCTGTGCGCAACTCGTTAAGCATAATGCTCGCCTTGTCTTTATTTTGACTGTGAACGGCCTCTAATCGGCTCATTTGGCTTTGTTTCTCTTCTTCCGTTGAACGCGCCAGCTCAATGGTGGTTTCTGAAACGTTGGCGTGTGGATTTTCAAATGTGTTAACGCCAATGATGGGTAACTCACCGGTGTGTTTGAGCATTTCGTAGTGCATGGATTCGTCCTGAATTTTACCTCGCTGGTAACCCGTTTCCATTGCGCCTAATACGCCACCGCGTTCTGAGATACGTTCAAACTCACGCAACACCGCTTCTTCAACTAGGTCGGTCAATTCATCGACAATAAAGGAACCCTGCAAAGAATTTTCGTTATTCGCCAGGCCGTATTCTTTATTGATGATCAATTGAATCGCCATTGCACGGCGTACAGATTCTTCAGTAGGCGTCGTGACCGCCTCGTCGTAGGCATTGGTATGCAGGCTGTTGCAGTTGTCGTTAATGGCGATCAACGCCTGTAAAGTAGTACGAATATCATTAAAGTCCATTTCCTGCGCGTGCAGCGAACGGCCAGAGGTTTGAATATGATACTTAAGCTTTTGACCGCGTTCATTTGCGCCGTATTTAAAACGCATGGCAATCGCCCAAATTCGACGCGCCACTCGGCCCATCACGGTATATTCAGGGTCCATACCATTTGAGAAGAAGAACGATAAATTAGCCGCAAAATCATCGATTTTCATCCCGCGCGACAAATACGTTTCTACGTAGGTAAAGCCATTCGACAAGGTAAACGCCAGTTGCGAGATGGGGTTCGCGCCCGCTTCTGCAATGTGGTAACCCGATATTGAAACGGAATAGAAATTTTGCACCTGTTTTTGTACAAAATACTCCTGAATATCGCCCATCATTTTAAGGCTGAATTCGGTTGAAAAGATGCAGGTATTTTGCCCCTGATCTTCCTTAAGAATATCGGCCTGCACGGTACCTCGTACGTTAGCCAACGCCCAATCTTTTAGTTCGTTGCGTTGTTGTTCAGTGGGTGTTTTGCCGTGTTCCTGCTCAAATTTTTCACACTGCTGATCTATCGCTGTGTTTAAAAAGAACGCAAGAATAGTCGGCGCTGGACCATTAATGGTGAGTGATACCGAGGTGCTCGGGGCGCATAGATCAAAACCATCGAACAATACTTTCATATCGTCCAGGGTCGCGATAGAAACGCCAGAGTTACCTACTTTACCGTAAATATCCGGCCTTAAACCCGGATCATTACCGTACAGAGTGACCGAATCAAACGCCGTAGAAAGCCGCGTCGCATCACCGCTTTTGGAGAGGTATTTAAACCGGCGATTGGTTCTGAATGGATCGCCTTCACCGGCGAACATTCGAGCGGGGTCTTCACCCTCGCGTTTAAAACCGAACACACCCGCGGTAAACGGAAAATGTCCCGGTACGTTTTCTTTCAGCAAAAAGCGTAACTGTTCGCCCTCATCTTCATAGGTTGGCGTTGATACTTTCGGAATACGCGTACCCGATAATGAATACGTCGCGATAGTATTGGTGATATCTTTGCCGCGAATTTTATGCGTAAACGTATCTTTGCTATAAGCTTCTTTAATGCCCGCCCATGCCTCTAATAATTTTTTACAACGAGCATCTAAACGCTCCTCGCGTTTATCGATCTGCTGCTGTAATGCGGCGTCTAAGTCAACTCCCTCGCCCAGCATACGCTTAGCTTCTTTCAGCTGTTGACGCTCCCGCGCCAGCGTCACCTGTTCTATTACCGATTTATGATAACCGCGCACGGCTTCTGCAATTTCTGCCAAATAACGCTGGCGTTCTGCGGCAATAATTGAGGTCCTTATTGATGATTTTTTAGACTCTAAAGGAGCAAAGAAATCGCCCTCCCAACTATTGAGCTGTTTGCTCGCAAACGTATTTAATAGGCCCTGATACAGGGCGGTTATGCCGTCATCGTTAAACTTCGATGCAATGGTTCCGTAAATAGGTAACTCCTCAACGGCTACGGTAAAAAGTTCGTGATTTCGTTGATATTGTTTTCTAACGTCACGGTACGCGTCTTCACTGCCTTTACGATCGAATTTATTAATCACCACAAGATCAGCAAAATCCAACATATCAATTTTTTCTAATTGACTCGCCGCGCCAAACTCAGGTGTCATCACGTACATAGAGGTATTTACATACGGTACGATCCCCGCGTCACCCTGGCCAATGCCCGGCGTCTCTACGATAATTAAATCAAAACCCGCGACTTTACACGCGTTAATAATATTACCGAGCGCTTCGGGTACTTCGCCTTGCGTGTTTCGTGTAGCGATTGAACGGAAATATATATTCGGATGATGGATGGCATTCATACGAATACGATCACCCAACAGTGCGCCTCCGGTTTTTCGTTTCGTCGGATCAATCGCAATAATGGCAATTTTTACGTGCTCGAGCTCCAGATTAAAGCGACGGATCAACTCATCAGTGAGTGATGATTTACCCGCCCCGCCGGTACCCGTAATGCCTAAAACTGGTGTTTTTTCGTGTTCGCCAGCGCGTTTTGTAAGCGCATCTATCGCGTCATTCGCGATACCGTCCTCATCCAACGCCGTGATAAGTCGAGCCAGATTTACATAGCCATTATCGGTCAATGAATCTAGGTTTTCTGGTACACCAATTTTGGTTAAGTCGTAATCGGCGGTTTCGATCATTTCGTTAATGATGCCTTGCAACTGCATCGACTGACCGTCTGACGGGCTAAAAATATGTGATACGCCATACGCGTGTAACTCGGCAATTTCTTCCGGCACGATAACACCACCGCCGCCGCCAAATACTTTGATGTGTGAAGCGCCCCTTTGCTTCAGCAAATCAATCATGTATTTGAAATATTCGACGTGACCGCCCTGATAGGAACTGATCGCAATGCCGTGAGCGTCTTCTTGAATAGCGGCGTCTACTACTTCCTGCACCGAGCGATTATGACCCAGGTGAATAACTTCCGCGCCGGTCGCTTGAAGAATGCGGCGCATAATATTAATCGCAGCATCGTGGCCATCGAATAAACTGGCTGCTGTTACAAAACGAACGTGATTTTTAGCCGCGTATTTTTCAATTTTAGTTGGATCAATGACTGATGTTGCTACTGCTGACATACCCTCTCCTAGCTGTTTTGTCTTAATTCGACGCGTCTAATTTTACCTGAAATCGTTTTCGGCAAGGCGTCTACGTATTCAATTTCACGCGGGTACTTATAAGGCGCCGTGTGTTGTTTCATAAAATTCTGAATTTCAACGGTCAATTCATTGCTGGCCTGATAACCGTCTGCCAATATAATAAAAGCTTTAACAATTTCGCCGCGCATTTCATCGGGCTTACCGATCGCAGCCGACTCAAGCACCGCTGGGTGTTCGAGCAAAGAGCTTTCTACTTCAAACGGGCTTATTCTATAACCAGATGAAGTGATAATATCGTCTGAACGGCCTACAAACCAGAAATAACCATCCGCATCGACGGTGCCGTTATCGCCAGTTAGGTACCAACCATTCTTAAAACACTTCGCAGTGGCTTCAGCATCTTCCCAGTAACCAGGGAACATACCGGGTTGCAGAGGATCGGTAATGCGCACAGCGATATGACCAATCGCGTCTACATCGACTTGTTTGCCGTTGTCGTCGACGATTTGAACATCTACGCCAGGAACCGGCTTACCCATTGAACCCGGCCTGACCGGAACGCAGGGGTAGTTGGCGACGATATTGATAGTTTCTGTTTGCCCATAACCATCGTAAATATCGGCAGCCGTCGCTTCTTTCCAAACTTTGATAACTTCTGGGTTTAATGGTTCACCAGCGCCGATCGCGTGACGAATTGAACTTAAATTATATTTAGATAAGTCCATTTGAGCGAACACACGATAAACCGTGGGTGGCGCACAAAAAGTCGTTACACCAAGCTTTTCGATCAAGCTGAGGTGAAGTTCGGCATCAAAGCCCGTACCATTAAACAACACCATCGCTGCGCCCATTTGCCAAGGTGCATATAACATACCCCAGGCGGCCTTAGCCCAGCCAGTGTCTGATAAAGTCCAATGAATATCGTCTTCTTGCAAGTCCATCCAGTAGTCACCGGTAATGGTATGCGCGTGGGCATAAGCCATATCACGCGGAACCATCTTTGGCATACCGGTCGTACCAGAGGTAAAATAGATCATCATCAAGTCTGATGATTTTGTAGGTTCCATCTGGGATTGATCTAAGGTCTCGTCGGCATTGACCGTGAGTTGCTCAAAGGTATGCCAGCCTTCTCTAGCATCGCCAATAACGATCAGCTTCTCCAGGGTTGGGCAATTTGCTTTAATCGCGTCTACTTTATCGGCGTTATCAGACGTTACGATCGCCAGCGTCGCTTTAGAGCGATTAATACGATATTCAATATCTTTAGACGTCAATAAATTCGTACCCGGCATGGTAACGACGCCCAGTTTGCAACTACCGATCATCACCGCGTACCACTCGGCTATGCGAGGGATCATCACAAAAGCCAGCTCGCGCTTTTTTACCCCTAAATCTAACAGGCCGTTGGCGAATTGATTGGATATTTTGGACAGGTCACTAAACTGGACGTGTTTTATATCATTGCCTGATGCATTCACGGTTATAAACGCTAATTTATCCGCTTCATTTGCCCTTTTATCAATGACATCAAAACCAAAGTTGTAAAACTCGGGAGTTTTAAGCTTAAAGCTTGCTTTGGTGACCGCATAATCTGCCATATTCGACATCCGTAAACCCCTCAAAATTTTATTATGTTTAGCCTTGCGATTTTATCACTTTACGCCTTTAGAATAAAATCAACGATACTGAAGAGCACTAATTCAGACTCAGTTTAATTAACTAATGATAGAGACCTTGTACTGGAAACCTGTTCTACACGACGAAAAAAGCCCTATAAGCAATGATATAGGGCCTTTGATTTTCGTCAGTAAATGGCTTTTCGACTAGTCAAACGGGTGATTCAGAACAATGGTTTCTGTTCTTTCAGGGCCGGTCGAAATTATATCGATGGGCACTTCTACTAACGCTTCTAATCGCTTGATATAAGCCAGGGCTTCTGCAGGAAAATTATCCAGCGATTTCTGGCCTTCTGTTTTACCCTTCCAGCCCGGCATGGTTTCGAACACTGGCTCACATTGAGCGTATTTTTCTGCGCCAATTGGCGGCACATCGATTAGTTCACCATTTAAGCGGTAAGCCGTACAAATCTTAACCTCATCAAGGCCGTCCATCACGTCCAGTTTCGTTAAACAAATACCGGTTAAGCTATTGAGGCGCGCCGAACGGCGTAGAGAAACTGCGTCAAACCAGCCGCAACGCCTTTCACGACCCGTAGTCGCACCAAACTCGTGTCCTTTTTCGCCTAAATACCGACCGACTTCATCCTTCAATTCGGTTGGAAATGGGCCACTGCCGACCCGGGTCGTATAGGCTTTTGTAATACCTAAGACATAATCCATATCACACGGACCCATTCCGCTGCCGGTGGCAGAACTGCCAGCAGTCGTATTGGATGAGGTGACGTAAGGATAGGTACCATGATCAATATCTAGCAGTGCGCCTTGTGCGCCTTCGAATAAAATATTTTTACCGTCACGGCTATATTGATGTAACACATCCGCCACGTCAATCAGCATGGGGCTTATCACCTCTGCTTGTGCCATCACGTCGTCGAAGGTTTTCTGAAACTCGTAGGTTTCTGCTTTGAAGTAGTGCTGTAAGACAAAGTTATGGTAGTCGAGCAACTCTCTAAGCTTTTCAGCAAATATAGTGGGCGTTAATAGGTCGCCTGCTCGAACCCCGCGTCTCGCCACTTTATCTTCATAAGCGGGACCAATTCCTCTACCGGTGGTGCCAATGGCTTTATTTCCACGCGCGCCTTCTCGTGCCAGGTCTAAACCGATATGCACGGGCAAAATTAACGGACATGCTTCACTGATTTTCAGCCTGCCGTCCAGATTGATACCCGCTTTTCGAAGCACCGCCATTTCATCCAATAAAGCTTCTGGCGACAAAACCACTCCATTGCCGATCAAACAATTTACGCTATCGCGCAAAATACCTGATGGAATAAGGTGCAATACCGTTTTTACATCGCCAATAACCAACGTATGGCCCGCATTGTGTCCACCCTGGAAACGCACAACTGCTGCAACATTATCGGTTAATAAATCAACCAACTTTCCTTTGCCTTCGTCACCCCATTGGGTGCCGATTACGACAACATTTTTTCCCATTTTAGTTCTCTATTTAAAAATTAATCTTTTGGATCTGAATTCTATTAGCTTAGCTAACTTGAACTTGCCACTGGCCGTTCAGTTTTGTAATGACCAGTGTATGCTCTGGTTGCCGTTGGTCATCTGGCAGCTGCTGAACCACTATCTTGCCCGACGCCCTTAGTTGGCGGATGAGATCATTTAAATCGGCATCGGCAACGTCAGGTGCCCAAATGATGTCTTTAATGGCCGTCTCATTTAACGAACTTAATCGTGACAACACTTTAACGTCTGCACTAAAACCGGTCGCGGGTAAGGTTCCATCTTGCTGGCCTGTCAAATTATCATAGCGACCACCACGGGCTACTTCAGATCCAAAACCCGGAACGTAGGCGGCAAAGACAATTCCCGTTTGATACTGGTAACAACGTAGCTCAGCGAGGTCAAAATATAGTGGTAATGCCGGATAAATACTTTCTAACAGCGAGGCTACTTGCTGCAATTCTTCGATTGCCTTTGAAACCTCATCGCCACCAATCGATAAACATGAGCTAGCTTTTTCAAGAACGTTCACGTTCCCGTTGAGGTTTAACAATTCATTAAAAGCGACGTGCCAGGCCTTATCCAGCTGATAAGACGTTAGTAGCGCCTCTACTTCCTCAGGTGATTTACGCTGCAATACCTCAAATAGCTCCGCTTCTTGCTCTTCCGACAAGCTTGCTTTTTTGCTCAGGCCTCGAAAGATACCCACGTGGCCTAAATCTAGGTGAACTTCTTGAATACCAGAAATCGCGAGCGTTTCGAGCATTAAGCGAATAATTTCTACGTCACTTTTAAGGTGCTGACTGCCATACAGTTCAGCGCCTACCTGGATGGGGCTACGCGATTTTTCAATTTTTGCGCCGCGCGCCTGCAGTATCGAACCTAAATAACACAGTCTTACTGGAGCTTCAGTATTCAGGTGATTCGACGCCATACGCGCCACTTGTGGCGTCATATCCGCCCTTACCCCAAGCGTCCGACCGCTTATTTGATCGGTCAGTTTAAACGTTTGCAGCGCAAGCTCACTACCCGTACCCGTTAATAAGGCATCAAGGTATTCAACCATGGGAGGAATAACGTACTGATAGCCCCACGATTGAAATAAATCTAATAAGTTGCGACGAATAATTTCTAGTTGAGCGGCCTCTTCAGGAAGCAGTTCATCTATTCCTTCAGGCAATATCCATGAGTTTTTATTGGGCATAAGTATAAAGAGCTTGTTTCAGCGTACTAAAGTTAAAAATATAACGCCCGCCATCATACTAACCAGGCCAGAAACTCTAACGGTTCGGTCATTCATTTCTGTTATACGTTTATAGGTATTACGTAGGGTTTTAGGGCTTATAAAGGGCACTATGCCCTCTATAATGAGTACCAGAGCTAAGGCTGAAAATAAATCTTGCCAGGCCATAAACCGTACTCCCCCTGGCGTTAGCGTTTACCTTCGTTTTTAAAGTACTTAAAGAAGTCTGAGTTAGGTTCTAAAACAATTAAATCATTTCCAGAGCCCATGCTTTTACGGTAAGCATCTAAACTACGATAAAAGCCAAAAAACTCTTTGTTTTTATTGTAGGCAGAGGCATAGGTTTCAGCTGCTATCGCATCACCTTTACCGCGTAATTCCTGAGACTCTTTATACGCTGTTGCTAAAATAATCTCTGCCTGTTTATCTGCATCCGCACGGACTCTTTCAGCTGCCTCTTTACCCCTTGATCGGAAGTCACGAGCCACACGTTCACGTTCAGATTCCATCCTTTTGTAAACCGATGAACTCACTTCTTCAGGCAGGTCAATTCGCTTGATACGCACGTCAATAATTTCAATGCCTAAGCCCTTACCTAACAAGTTAACGTCTTTAACCAGATCTACACGAACGATGTCTCGACCCACCGAAATCAACTCTTTAATCGTCTGCTTACTAAAAGCGGCTCTTAGTCCTTCTTTTACAAACTGATTGAGTCGCGTATCCACCTGTTGTGGGTCACCACCTACTGCTCGATAAAAGTCATTTACGTTGGATATTTTCCACTTAACGAATGAATCGACGATGACGTTTTTCTTTTCAGAGGTTAAAAAACGTTCCGCCCTTGAGTCTAAGGTTTGAATACGCCCATCATATTTTTTGACATTATTGATAAACGGCATTTTCCAATGCAAGCCTGGCTCAAGGTCCGTACGGACGATTTCACCCAGACGGAAAACAATAACTTTTTCTCGTTGATCAACGGTAAACATGCTCATAGAACCGATAAAAAGAATCGCTACTACGATAAACATTATAATTTTCATTATCTTCCCCTTCCCGCTCTGTAATCGTCATCTCGTCCGTTTGTAGCGGGCGTCTCCTTATCAGGCGTCGTAGTAAACCTATTAGCCGTTGATGGTTTAGCAGCGGAAGACTCCATCAATTTATCAATGGGTAGATACATCAAGTTGTTGCCACCTTGAACGTCCATAATGACTTTTCTGGAATTGCCTAACACGTCTTCCATCGTTTCCAGATAGAGTCGTTTACGCGTTACTTCTGGCGCCGCTTCATACTGCACGAGCAACTGGTTAAAACGTGAAGCATCACCGCTCGATTCGGCCTTTACTCGCTGCTCATAACCTTCAGCTTCTTGAACAATTCTTGATGCCGCACCACGTGCTTTTGGAATCACTTCGTTTGAATAGGCATACGATTCGTTGATAAAACGCTGCTCATCTTCACGTGCCTTAATAGCATCTGAAAACGCACCCTGAACTTCTTCAGGCGGCTGAGCTTCTACCAGGTTGACCGAAGAGATAGCGAGGCCAGTAACGTAGTCGTCCAGCATAGCCTGGAGTTCAATCTCCACGTTCGCTACCACTTCACTACGCCCTTCTGTTAAGACGAAATCCATTTTATTTTTACCGATAACCGCTCTTAACGCACTTTCTGCCGCTTGTTTCAAGGTAACTTCAGGGGCGCGCACGTTGAAAATATAGTCCTGAGGACTTTTTACCTTATATTGAACGGCCAAACGCACATCGATGATATTTTCGTCTTCTGTTAACATCAGCGCTTCTTTTCGAACACCACTAACTGCTTGCTGACCGGTTCCTGAGCGGTAGCCAATTTCAACGAACCGTTGCTGGTCAACATTGACAATTATTAAGCTGTCGACCGGGCGTGGCAAACGCCAGTGAGGACCAGGCATCGTTGTTTCATAGTATTTACCAAAGCGAAGTACCACGCCGCGGTTACCGTCGTCAATGATATAAATTCCTGAACCCAGCCAAATCAATACACCAATAAACGCCAATATCAGGAAACTTGAACTAGAGGGGCCAGTGGATCCATTTTTTCCGCTCTTATTACCAGAGCCGCCACCAAAGATACCACCTAATTTATCCTGTAATGAACGCACTATTTCATCAAGGTCTGGAGGGCTTTGTTGTTGTTTTCGGCCGCTCCATGGATCCTTCTTTTTATCTTTATCAGGGTCATCCCAGGACATAATTAAAACCTCAGGTTAAATATTTAGTTGAATTGTAGATTTTAGGTGGGTAAGCCCCCGTAAGCAAGGACTAATGCACAGAGTCTTCCCTAGTGCTCATCCATTTCTTTTAGTAAATAGCCAAACCTATTTGGAATATTTAAGTCGATGAGCCAGTCTCCGTTTTCCTGCACCACTTCCTTAATAATTTCCGCATGAGCAAACAGCTTAGCCCTGAATTTAGCCTGGTGCGGCTTCACCGTAAGCGTCTCTCTAATATTGTCGTTATGACACTGTGCAGACAAACTATCTAATAAAAGATCCACCCCGTCATTCATAATCGCTGACAGCCAGATCGCAACGACTTGATGCTCTTCATTTTTGTCGACATGTGGTTTGACGGCACTGAGCCGATCGATCTTGTTATAGACTATTATTTGAGGAATTTGATCGGCCCCAATATCTTTTAGAACGGCATTCACTTCTCGCATCTGATCTTCCCGGTTTGGGCTGCTGGCATCGACAACGTGTAACAGCAAATCGGCGTCTATTGTTTCTTGCAGGGTGGATCTGAACGCCGCCACGAGTTCGTGCGGTAGATCCTGAATAAAACCTACCGTATCTGCTAGAACCAGCTCGCCATAATCTGGAAATTTTACCTGTCTAAGCGTTGGGTCAAGCGTCGCGAATAGTTGATCCGCCGCGTAAATGGATGAATCGGTTAGCGTATTAAATAACGTTGATTTTCCTGCGTTGGTGTAACCGACGAGCGAAACCGTTGGCACATCAGCGCGTTGTCTGCTGCGCCTTCCTTGGTCGCGCTGTTTGTTGACCTTAGCTAATCGCGACTTAATTTGGCGAATGCGAATACCGATTAAACGACGATCTGTTTCTAGCTGTGTTTCACCCGGGCCTCGCAAGCCGATACCACCTTTTTGTCTTTCAAGGTGAGTCCAGCCCTTTACTAAGCGTGTTGATAAATACTGTAATTGCGCCAACTCCACTTGAAGCTTACCCTCAAAAGACTTCGCGCGTTGGGCAAAAATATCCAAAATCAGGCTCGTTCTATCCAGCACACGAACCTCAAATGTTTTTTCTAAATTTCGCTGTTGACTAGGGCTGAGGATATGATTGAATAAAACCACGTCAGCACAGGTTTCAAGTAAAAGTTGACGGATTTCCTCAACTTTGCCCTTACCGGCGTAGTACTTAGAATCTGGCGTACGCCGAGACCCTTTCACCGTAACGACGGGCTCTACGTCGGCTGCAATAACCAGCTGAAGAAATTCGCTTAAGTCATCTTCCGAAAAGCTGCCATTAATGGATAAATGAACAGCGACCGCTTTTTCACCTGCGTCTGGCCTTTCGAATAACTCCATTAAAATGGATAAACTACGAAGCTTATTGCTTGCAAAACAGCTATCTAAACGTCCTGGTCAGCGCGCGGCAGAGTTACTGAACTAGCAGGAACAACCGTTGAAATAGCGTGTTTATAGACCATCTGGTTCACTGCATTTTTTAGGATCACAACGTATTGATCAAATGAATCGATTTGACCCTGCAACTTAATGCCGTTGACCAAAAAAATAGCGACAGGTATATGTTCTTTTCTTAAGGTATTTAAAAAAGTGTCCTGTAAATTATGTCCTTTAGACATGTCTCGCTCCTTGTTTTTCTTATTAATTAAAGTAAAAGTAAAACATCTAACAAACCGCTATTTAATTATTTTGCGGCGCAACAAATTATAACCCAGTAAGCATTTCAAGCAAAAAAAATTAACTTGTAACGGATATGCAGTCAATATAACGCTATTTCAAGCCCCATTGGCGTTATTTTTATTTAACGCTAGCCAGAACCTTATCTTTCACGAGTTTATCACCCGTCTCAAGCCAGTTAACGTCGGTTTGCCGTCGCAGCCAGGTAAATTGCCTTTTTGCCAATTGCCGGGTAGCAATAATAGCCTTTTCACGAAACGTGTTTTTATCGTATTCGTCCAGCAAAAAAGACCAGGCCTGTCGATAACCGATCGCTCTGATGGCGGGCATGGATGC
>JASJGO010000130.1:0-18788 GCA_033791505.1 Cycloclasticus sp. | reverse complement strand
GGTACTCAATTAGCGCTCACCTTATCGAAAGACGGTAGCGCTGATATATATGTTTATAATGTGATCACGCGTTCTTTTCGTCGTTTAACGACTAGTTACGCTATCGACACTGAACCAAGTTGGTCACCTGACGGACGGCAGATTATATTTACCTCTGATCGTGGCGGTAAGCCGCAAATATATCGAGTGTCTGTTAATGGCGGCCAGGCCGCTCGGGTTACATTTGAAGGCGCGTATAATGCAAGAGCGAGCTATTCTCCGGATGGAAAAAATATTACAATGGTGCACCGAGTTAATGACCAGTACCGTATTGCGACACTGGATTTAAAGACCGGTTTTATCAGTATCTTAACCGATGGAAAATTAGATGAATCCCCAAGTTATGCGCCGAATGGCAGTATGATCTTGTATTCAACAAATGATGGTTTGAAATCTATACTTGCTGCGGTATCATCTGATGGAAAAGTACGGCAAAAACTTCGTCTTCAAGGTGGCGAAGTTAGAGAACCAGCGTGGTCACCTTTTAAATAACTATAGGAAAAAATGAAAATGTATAAAAATTTACTAGTAAGCCTTTTACTTTCTACAGCGCTGGCTGGCTGTAGTATGTTTGGAGGTGATGAAAAATCATCTGATGATGCGATGTCCGGTATGCACGATGGGGCCAATACATCGGGAATGATGGATGGCGCTAACTATACTGGGCACCCGCTTGATAACCCAGCTAGCCCATTATCAACAAAAGTTATCTATTTTGCGTTTGATAGTAGTGCTGTAGAGCCACAATATGAAGCAGTTATCGCGGCGCATGGTGCTTATTTAGCAGCTAACTCAGGTGTTTCGATTATCGTTGAAGGTCACGCTGATGAAAGAGGTACTCGTGAGTATAACGTTGCACTGAGTGAGCGACGTGCAAATACGGTGCAAAATTTATTAGCATTACAGGGCGCATCAGCTAATCAAACGGAAGCTGTTGCACTTGGCGAAGAAAAACCTGTAGCGGTGGGTCACGATGAATCATCCTGGAGTTTAAATCGTCGCGTTGAACTGATTTATCCCGCGCATTGATTACTAAGAAACTAAAGGGGCGGCTGGTGGCCGCCCTGCTATTGATGAGTGGGGCTGCTTCGGCAGCCCTACCACCAGTTATTGATGGTAGAGAGCAGATCGCTCCACCATCAGCATCAACGTCCAGCATGCTGGGTATGTATAACCGCCTTGAACAATTGCAAAATGACGTGCAGCACATGCGAGGTCAAATTGAAGAGCAGGCGTACACCATCGAATCACTGAAAAAACGCCAGCGTGACTTATATCTCGATACCGATAGGCGTATCCAACAGTTAGAAACTGGCCAAACCAGTTCGCCAGTTAGCTCCTCGGAGTTACCGGCTAATACAACATCAGCAATTTCATCACGTCCATCAGCTGCTCCAGCATCGACTAACTCTGGAGAAGATAAACTCGCTTATGAAGCGGCGTTTGCCAGTTTAAAGGCCGCTCGATATGAACAATCTATCAGCGATTTTTCAGCCTTTATCGCAGCTTATCCAAAGAGCAGTTATTTGCCAAATGCCTTGTATTGGTTAGGCGAGGCGAGTTATGTCACGCGTGATTTTAAGCGCGCACTCAAAGAGTTTAACGAGGTGGTTGCACGCTTTCCTGCACACTCAAAAACTAAAGACGCGCTGTTAAAAATTGGCTTCATCCAATACGAAAATAAGCAGTGGCAACAGTCTCGAGCAACGCTGGAAAAAGTGTCGGCATCATACCCTGGTGCAACGGTTGCGCAGCTCGCTGAACAGCGTCTCGAAAAAATGCGTCAAGAAAAGCACTAAGTAGTTTGTTAACCCCTAAGTTTTAATCGTTATGTCCTTAGATAGCCTGCGGATCACAGAAATTTTTTATTCATTGCAGGGCGAAGGTAAAACCGTGGGTTTTCCTACCACCTTTATCCGTTTGACGGGCTGTCCGTTGCGCTGTCATTATTGCGATACCGAGTACGCATTTCACGGTGGCAAAACGCAGTCGATCGACGACATAGTTAAAAAAACAAAACAATTGGGCGCGCGTTACATCAACGTCACGGGGGGCGAACCGCTGGCGCAAAAACGCGTACACGGCCTCATGCAGCAGTTGTGCGATGAAGGTTATCATGTGTCACTGGAAACTAGCGGAGCACTAGACGTTTCAGCGGTGGATCCACGCGTCATCAAAGTACTGGACGTGAAAACCCCGAGTTCGGGCGAGATGGCTAAAAACAAACATTCCAACTACAGCTACCTAACGCCAGATGACCAGGTAAAATACGTTATCGGCGACGAGGTGGATTTTCACTGGTCTAAGGATCATATGCGTGAACACGCGCTGGATGAAAAGTGCGAGGTACTGTTTTCGCCGGTGCAAGGTCAACTCGAAGCAAAAGACCTGGCCGACTGGGTGCTAGAACACAAGCTCCCCGTCAGGTTTCAAATTCAACTTCACAAATACCTATGGGGCGACACGCCTGGTAAGTAATTTATTTAACAAACTTTATAACGATGGCATCAAAAAAAGCAATTGTATTAGTGTCTGGCGGCTTAGATTCCGCCACCGTACTGGCTATTGCCAGACAACAAGGTTACGAGTGCTACGCACTCAGTTTTGATTATGGGCAGCGGCATAACTCAGAGTTAGCGGCGGCCAGTGAGTTGGTCAAAATATATAACGTTCGTGATCATAAAACGATCAAATTAGGCATGGGCGAGTTTGGAGGCTCAGCGCTAACAGATGACAGCATCAATGTCCCTACAAAAGAGGGCACAGGCGTCCCTGTCACCTACGTACCCGCACGAAATACCGTATTCCTATCCATTGCGCTAGGCTGGGCAGAAGTGATCGGTGCGTGGGACATATTTATTGGCGTCAACGCGGTAGATTATTCCGGCTACCCCGATTGCCGACCAGAATTTATAAAAGCGTTTGAAGAATTAGCAAACCTGGCAACAAAAGCGGGTGTAGAAGAAGGTGGTTTCAAAATACATACACCACTTATCGATCTTAGCAAAGCGCAAATTATTGAAAAGGGTGCGGCGCTAAATGTCGATTACAGCGCAACCGTCTCGTGTTACCAGGCTAACACAAAAGGTGAGGCGTGCGGCGAGTGTGAGTCGTGTCGTTTACGTAAGCAGGGTTTTGATAAAGCAAAAATGAAAGATCCAACGCGCTATCAAAGTTAAAGAAAACTTTTTTACCCTAAAATCACTTCTAAAAGGCATATTGGACTTGCCTTTCTGAGTTAATCCGGTATCATTCTCGACCTCTTGGAGGGTCGTTAGCTCAGCCGGTAGAGCACCGCACTTTTAATGCGATGGTCGCGCGTTCGAATCGCGCACGACCCACCATCTCTATATTAAAACCAACTGTTTAGTTGGTTTTTTTGTGCCTGCATGAAACGTATAACGCGATTGGTAAAAAACGACACGACAAACTAAATACGTTGATGATAATGGCGGTTTAAGCTTTAGTATTACTTTAAAAGCATTATTGTCGTCGCTGGGGCACTTGCTTTTGTCGGTGATAGTTTTTTTAGTACACGGATAACTAGCGATTTTGGTGGCTTCGTTCGCGTCTGGAATTGCCGCTCAGCCTATTAAGTCAGCTGCCGCGTCCGAGTTTTTAATGGTGGGTTTAATGATCGGGCCTTACAACCATTTCTTTTTTTTAAAATAGATGAGCAGTACGACGGGAATAGCAATAAAGGCGACCCAAAGGCTTGGGTACGCCCACTTCCATTTTAATTCGGGCATATATTCAAAGTTCATCCCATAGATGCCTGCAATAAAGGTGAGCGGGATAAAAATGGAAGCAAATACCGTCAATACTTTCATCACTTCGTTCATTTTGTTGCTGACGCTGGAAATATAGATCTCTAGTAAGCCCGTTAATATATCCCTGTAGGACTCGATCGACTCTGTTACTCGGATAGCGTGATCGGACACGTCTCTGAGATAAACGTGCGTTTTTGCATCAATTAAGTGGGACTCGCTGCGGAGCATGCCCGCTAGTAATTCCCTGACGGGTGATACGTATCGCCTGATACTAATTATTTCTCGTTTGAGCTGTTGAATGGTATTGAGCGTGTTACGGCTTGGTTCGGAGGTCATTAATTCATCTTCAAGCGTGGTGACGGCATCGTCTAAGGAGTCGATGAGAATGAAATTCTGGTCAACGATGGCATCCAGTATCGTATAAGCAAGGTAATCGGTGCCTAGACTGGTAAAACGGCCTTTACTGGTTTTTATTCTTTGTATTATGGGCTTGAGTAAGTCGTCGGTTTTTTCTTTGAAGACGAAAATAAAGTTTTTAAGCACCAGGATGCTTATTTGCTCATAAATAATGCTGAATGGCTGATGTTCGGGTAATAAGCACTTGAGTACGATAAACAGGTAATCTTCATACTCCTCAAACTTGGCGCGCTGGTGCGTGTTGAGGATATCTTCAAGTACCAGGTGATGTATATCAAAGAGCTCTCCCACTCTTGCGATAACCTCAGTATCGGTTAAACCCTCTATGATTACCCAGGTAACCGTATCGGTATCTTTATACTTTAAAATTTCATCAATTGACTGGATGGGATGTCCGCTGGCTTTTCCAGTATCGTAATCAATCACGGACATACTGGTGGTGGTTTCCAGAACACTGCCGACATGAATCAGTGAGCCGGGTGGTAAACCCGATTTTTTTGAAGTGCTAGTTAAAGATTCAGCCATAGGTGTAGTTAAGTGCGATTCTAATAGTTTGTATAATAGTAAGATAATTATTGCCACAAGCCTAATTACTTTTTAACGAAGTGAATTTCCCTTTGCAGTCGTATTTCAAACTCTTTGATGTTTAAATTAAGTCGCCCAGGCCAATAAAGGGGTTAAATCTTATACGGGAATAATGGTGTTTAATTAATGGCAAAAAAACGGAATATAATGTTGAGCTGAGCAATTAAACAGCTGTCTTCAACACCAACGAATGTTACTTTTAAAAATGAGATATATGCGCAGAATAACTAGATTTAGACTAAAAACAATGACGTCATGGCTGGTGTTGTGTGTATTGCTTTTATCGTTAGTCGGCTTCGTTATTACCGCTGCTGCCGAACAGCTTAAACCTCTAGATCAAGCTGCAGCAACCTTAGCAACATTAGAAGATAAAAAAGCGGCTGTTAAAGTTAGTACCGTTCTTGATGGGGCGTCGATAACGACTATTTTAGGCGTTTATGATACGGCCATCGCGGCCAAAATTTCGACCAATAAACTTGCAGCTGAGTTAGATAAGCGTTTGAAAGAAGCGAGTGCGGCCGCAGAGCAAATTACAAAACTCGAAAAAGAATTAGCACAGCCACTAAAAGCGAGTAAGACCATTGATGCGCAATCAAAGGCTACTGACGTCAATGAGGTAGAGGCGCAATTGCTTGAAATAGAGGCCAGTTTCAGCGAACTTCAGGCGCGACAAAAAAAATATTCGGATGCGCTGACGTTTCTACTTGAGGCGGGTGGCAACAATGGCGAAACCATCATTGGTTTGAGCAAACGAGTAGATGAAATCAATAAAGCCCTCGCAGAGCCATCTGCTCAAACTGCGCCAACTGCCTTAACAGAAGCTCGTAAAGACGCTTTATTAGCTAAAAGAGAGCAGTACCGTACTCAATTGAAGTTAAAGCAGTTTATGCTCGACAAGCGAGGTATTCTGAGCAAACTCTATAGCCTTGAACGGGATCTGGCCACGCGGAATATCGCGCAACTACAACCGATTTTAGATAAGCTGAGGGCGATGCAGCAGCAATATAGACAGGTTCACGCATCCAGAGAAACAAAGCAGGCCGAAATTATTCAACAGTCGGTGTTGGATTTACCCGCACCGATTCGTCGTATCGCGGACGAAACGGTTAAAGTTAGTAACGAATTACAGCAACTCATTCGCCAACAGGCAACAACGATGGAGCGGCTAAATTCGTCCGCACAAAGTCTTGAGCAAATAAAGCAGCAGGCACTCGAAGCTCGTCAGCGTGTTGAAACGGTTGGTAACAGTGAAGCCATTGGCAGGATGTTGCAAAAAAGAGCCGCCGACCTGCCTTCCCTGGGGAGTTATAGGCGAAGCACTAAAAAGCGTCTGGCTGAGATCAATCGAATGACGGACCGGCAAATTGATATTGATGAGCGCCGACGCGAACTGATGGATCCCGAGCAGATGATTGAACGTGTATTAATCGACGTTAAAAGGCTTCAGAAAAAAGAATATGGCGAAAGCTTCGTGTCGAGCGCGGATGAGGCAAATAGAGACGCAAATTTAGTTCGTTCTCTGTTTATCGCGCAACAGGATGATTTATCAAAACTCAGTGAAGCTTATGGGCGTTCAATTGCTCAACTTACAGCGCAGGACATAGCTGAGCGTCAACTAGTGGCAGAGGCCGATCAATTTATTACCTTTATTAACGAACGTTTATTATGGATTAAGAACATAAGGCCGCTTGCACTCGGTGATGCTAGTAACTTTATCAAAGGCATCGCATGGCTCGCATCGCCTGCTCACTGGCAACGTGTGATTGAAGACTTTATGGCGTCTGTGCAAAGCGATCCAGCGCGGTCCATTCTGGCTTTTGTGCTAGTCATCATAATTTTCTTTTTGCGCAATATCAGTCTGCGACGAATAACGGAGATCGCTAAACAAACGGTGAAAATCCGTTTCGATTCTATTGGCTTAACGTTTAAGACACTGGGTTACACGTTTATTCTGGCCGCGCCGCTACCGCTATCGCTGTTTTATATTGCCTGGCGACTAGCGGCATCGCCTACGGCGGATATATTTTCTCTTTCGGTAAGCTCAGGCCTGTATGCAGCAGGAAATATATTGCTGCTCATCTCTTTCCTAAGGTATACGCATAAAGAGAATGGTTTGGGGGATCGCCATTTTCGCTGGCCGCAACAAATATATAAAACGCTTGAGCCGCGTATTGCATGGTTACAAATGGCCATGCCACCGCTCGTTTTTATAGTGACGATGGTGATGAAATCAAAAGAAAGTGTTTTTATTCAGGGTTTAGGTCGCCCGGCTTTTGTCGTATTGATGGGCATAATTTTGATTTTTGCCTATAGTGCTCTTAGGTATTCAGGCCCTATACGACAGTTTTTGAAAAAGAAAAAAATAGCAGTAAACCGAGATTACATTAAGTTTATCTGGTTCCCAATGGCTATCATTTTACCATTGGCAATGATCGTAGCGTCGATTACAGGCTATCAATATACTGCGTTGATGGTGATGCAACATGTATATGCCATGGTTATTCTGCTGTTCTGCTTGTTTATCCTGCAGGGTGTGTCGCTTCGTACGCTTTATTTGGCTCAAAAAAAGTTTAGGTATCGAGAGGCGATAAAAAAACGAAAAGAACTTATCGCAATAAAACAAAGCGAGGATATTGCGAACGGCGTGGTAGAAAAGAAAACGGCAGAGGAAAACCTCGCCGACATCGAGATCCAGGAAGTTAATTATTCAAGCCTTAGTGATCAGGCAAAAAAGCTATTAAATACGGCTCTGTTCCTGGCAGCATTTATTGGTCTTTGGCTGGTTTGGACTGATTTAATGCCCGTTTTTAACGTTTTAGAGTCGGTAAACCTGCCGTTTAGCAGCTTGCAAATAATAGATGGTGTGGAAAAAACAGTGCCGCTAACCTTACTAGACATAGCATTTGCGATGTTATTTTTAATTGTTACCGCCATCGCAGCTAAAAACATACCGGGTTTATTGGAAATAATTTTATTACAACGACTAAATATGGACGCTGGCTCACGTTACGCGATTAAAACGTTGTCTCAGTACTTCATCGTCGCAACTGGGGTGGTCGTCGTGTTCAATGCCATTGGAGCTGAGTGGTCCAGTATCCAGTGGTTAGTCGCAGCACTGAGTGTGGGTCTTGGTTTTGGTCTACAAGAAATTGTTGCGAACTTTGTCAGCGGCATTATTATTTTATTTGAACGCCCCATCCGCGTTGGTGATACGGTCACAGTCGGGGACGTATCCGGAAAAGTAACGCGTATTCGTATCCGCGCCACCACCATTACCAACTGGGACAGACAAGAGTTACTGGTTCCGAATAAGGAATTTATTACCGGTCGACTTTTAAACTGGACATTAAGCGATCAGATAAATCGTTTTATTATTCCCGTTGGTGTCGCTTATGGGTCAGATGTAGAAAAGGCGCTACAAATTATGCTCGAATGCGCTACTGAAAATAAAAATGTATTGGCTGACCCAGCTCCCATGGTCTCCTTTGAAAGTTTTGGTGATAACGCGCTGCTGTTGAATCTGCGAATTTTTCTGGACTCATTAGAATATCGAATAGAAGCGATAACGGAGATACATAAGTTAATTAATACAAAATTCAAAGAGGCGGGTATCAGTATCCCATTCCCTCAACGAGACGTTTATCTGGCAACCAAAGAACCGTTAGAAATTAAAATGAGTAGCCCAATAATTAATGAAAACGAGTGATTGAATAAGTCATTAAAGCCATCGGAAAGAATAAATTTAACGGACTTTGATTATTTTTTAATTTAATTCCCTACTTAATTTTCTTTTAAGGTTAGCTTGTTAAACTCTGTGTCAATCTATAACACATGGGGCTAATGATGAGTTTTTTACAAAACGAATTAAGCGTTGAAACTGAAAAATCTAAACAGCTTGCTAATAAACGCGTCTTTCTTCCGCTGCTGACGGTTAAGTTGTCTGATTTTCATTCAGCGCAGAGAAATAAGGTGGAAGCTTATATAAGCAACCAGTTTTATAAAAATCATCAGGCCGTTGTAAATAATTTTCTGCCGTTTTTATTATCGGCTGAAACGACCAAAAATATAACGTCAGCCATCGGCTTTCGTCTTGCCGACTCTGATCAGGCATTATTCATAGAGCAATATATGGATGCTGGCGCTGATACGGTGATTGGTCAATTATTAAATAGCCATGTTGCACGCAATAAAGTCGCAGAAATTGGTAACTTGACCTCAAGTTATCCTGGCTCAAGCCAAATGTTGTTCGTTTTAATCGTTTCTATTCTGCATAAATTAGACATTGAATGGGCCCTGTTTACCGCTACCGATCAGGTTCAAAGCATGATCGCTGCGTTGAATATAGATTGCATAGAAATTTGTGACGCGCAGGCTGCACAACTCGCCGATTCAGCTGATTGCTGGGGTAGTTATTACAGTAATAAGCCCAAGGTTATTACTGGCAATATCGCTAAGGCGTATCAGGCTTTATGCAAGCACCCCGTGGCCGGGTTTATGCTGCAACATTATCAATTAACCATTGATCAAATCGTTAACGACGTTCGTTCGGTAAAATGACGCTCTGGGATAAACTACAACAGCTGGCGATAGACCAGCCGGAGAGCCTTGCGCTGATGGGTGAGTATAAAACTTATACCTACGCCGAGCTTGCCGTCGAAGTAAAAAAATTATCATCATTGCTCGCCCCATACCAGCATCAGGTAGTAGCGCTGTACGCGGATAATTGCCCGGAATGGTTGTTTATTGATCTCGCTTGCCAGGTGAGCCAGGTTGTTTTATTGCCGCTACCAGCTTTTTTCTCAGACCAACAACTGACTTATGCGCTTAAAAGAGCAGGGGCTAGTGCAATTATTCATCTGCCCAAGGACAGGATAAGTGGATTAGTGATCGATTTCGATGACAGCGTACAGATCGCTGATTATGTTTGCAGCGCGCTGACAAACCCTGCAGCGGCGGAGTTGCCAGATAACTGCGCAAAAATAACCTTTACGTCAGGCTCCACCGGACAACCGAAAGGCGTATGCCTGTCAAACCAGCAACAATATGCCGTGGCCAGCGCTATCCACACGGCATTAAATTTGTCTGTCGCCAGACACTTATCGGTACTGCCGTTTAGTACCTTGCTGGAGAATACGGCGGGCGCGTACGTCAACTTGCTGAACGGTGGGTGTGTTATCGTCTTGCCACAAAGCGAATTAGGATTTAATGGCAGTAGCCAGTTCGATTTGACGACTTTACTGGACGCCATAACAGGGTACCAACCGGTCAGTTTAATTTTGTTGCCGGAATTATTGATGGCGCTGATGGGCGCAGTCGCATCTGGTTGGAGACTACCATCGAGCATAAAGCTAGTAGCCGTTGGTGGCAGTAAAGTGTCGCCTACACTGCTTCTACAGGCGCGTGAACTCGGTCTGCCGGTGTTCGAAGGCTATGGCCTGTCGGAATGTGGCTCGGTGGTGAGTTTAAATACAGCCGAAAACAATCGCCCGGGTTCAGTTGGCAAGCCGCTGAGTCATGTTGATGTACGTATTGAAGAGGGTCAGGTTATCGTCTCAGGTAACTCTTTTTTAGGTTATGTGGCAGAGCCTCAATCGTGGTCAAGTGAAACGGTGGCGACCGGAGACCTTGGTTATTTTGATAAACAGGGTTATTTATATATTAATGGCCGTATTAAAAACCTCGTGATCTCTAGTTTTGGCCGAAATATCAGCCCCGAGTGGGTCGAAAGCGTGATGTTGAGCGATGGCCTGCTTAAACAATGCGTGGTGTTTGGCGATCAGCAGCCCTATTGTACGGCGCTGATTTGGCCGCGGGATATTAACGCGAGTGACGAGCTAATCACCGCGAGTATTGAAATGGCTAATATGTCCTTGCCTGACTATGCGCAAGTAAGGTCGTGGCAGAAAATACCCAAGCCTTTGAGCTATGAAACTGCAACGCTAACTTCAAACGGACGCCCCGTTAGGCAGGCTATCGCTGACCAATATCAACGTCATATTAATCAACTGTATCAGGAGCAATTGAAATGAGTTTTTTTGAGGAGTTGCAACAAAAAACTAAACTGGAACGCGACTTTCTGTTGGCGGCGCCAATCATTAATAAAGCGGTCTCAGGAACCATCAGCTTAAATGAATACACGGCTTTTTTAATACAGGCTTATCATCACGTTAAACATACAACGCCTTTACTCATGGCCACCGGTGGCAGATTGACAGAAGAAAAAGAGTGGTTACGCAATGCGGTGGCTGAATATATAGAAGAAGAACTCGGTCATCAGGAGTGGATTTTAAATGACCTTGCTGCCTGTGGTATTGATAAAGAAGAGGTGCGAAATAGTGTGCCGGCCTTTGAAACAGAAATGATGGTTGCATACGCTTACGATACGATCAACAGGGTTAACCCATTGGGTTTTTTTGGTATGGTCCAGGTACTTGAAGGGACCAGTATTGCCACCGCAGACAAAGCCGCCGATGGCATCCAAAAAGCATTGGGTTTGCCAGATGAGGCCTTTAGCTATTTAAAGTCACACGGAGCATTAGACCTTGAGCATATTGAGTTTTTCAAAGGCTTGATGAATAAAATTGATCGGCCGAATGAGCAAGTGCTCATCATTCGTTGTGCGAAGCATTTCTACCGGCTGTATGGTGATGTTTTTCGCAGTCTGACCGCTAACGATAAGCTGGCTTTATGTTAAAAAATAAAGTCATCGTTCTAACCGGCGCGGGTGGTGGCATTGGCAGCGCATTTGCGCAGGTGCTATCAAAGGCTGGAGCGAGCTTGATTTTAGTTGGTCGAGATCAGCAAAAACTCGATGGGATCAATCAACTGCTCGGCACAAAATACGATGTATTGATCGCTGATATAGCAATAACAGAAGGTCGCCAGGCCATTGCGGCACATTGCCAGCAGCTGGATACAAGCATTCATATGCTAATTAATAATGCTGGTATAGGCGCGTTTAAGTCGTTTGAGACGATGGACCCGAGCGAAGTGGTAAGGCTGATTAATATAAACTTAAGCAGCACAATACTATTAACACAGGCCTTACTGCCACTGTTAAACGCGCAAGCTGAAGCGCAAATTATTAATATAGGTTCAGCCTTTGGTAGCATCGGCTTCCCCGGGTTTGCCGTGTACAGCGCGAGTAAGTTCGGTCTGCGCGGCTTTACCGAAGCGCTGAGCCGCGAGCTAAGAGACAGCCCCGTGTCGGTTCGTTATTTTGCCCCACGTGCGACCAAAACACTGCTCAACGACAGCCGCGTGGAGGCACTAAATCAGGCGCTAAAAACGCAGGTTGATAGTCCAGAGCGGGTAGCAGATGAGTTCCTGTCCTTTCTGCAGTCAAAAAGCCTCAGGTATTTTGTCGGCTGGCCAGAAAAATTATTTGCTCGCATTAACGGGGTTTTTCCATCACTCGTCGATAGTGCTATCGGCAAGCAGTTGCCCATTATTAAACGCTGTTTATCTAAAGAAACGCTGGAGTCATAATGAAATATATACACCTTATGCTTTTGTTTTTAACTGCGTTGTTGTGTAACAGTGCGATGGCGGCTGGCAATATGCAAGTTTTAACGCTACAAGATGATTGGGCGATGGCAAACTACCAATTACAGGGAGAGGCGCAAGAAAAAGCCTTTGATGTATTACTACTTAAGGCCGACGAAGCGATAAAGTCGGCACCAACATCTGCCGAGCTCCTCACTTGGCGCGGCATTATTAAATCAAGCTTTGCTGGGGTTAAAGGTGGCTTAGGCGCACTGTCGTTAATAAAACGGGCAAAAGCCGATTTGGAGCAAGCGCTACTAATGGATGACCTTGTCTTATCGGGCTCGGCGCACACCAGCCTGGGCACCTTGTACTTTAAGGCGCCACCCTGGCCGCTCAGTTTTGGGGATGATAAGTTGGCAGCGCAACACCTTAAAAAAGCATTAGAGATTGATCCATCGGACATTGATAATAATTATTTTTATGCGCTATTCCTAATTGACCAGGGCGCAGAAGCGCAAGCAAAGGAATACTTACTGAAAGCAAAAAATGCCCCAGCCAGAGCTGACAGGAAGGGCGCCGACAGAGGTCGTCAGAATGAAATAAAGCAGGCGCTGAAAGACATTAAATAAGCTAAACTAATGACGTGAACATATTACTCATTGAAGATGACGGGGCGTTAGCCAGTGCATTAAGCAAAACCCTCAGTCGTGAAGGTTTTATCGTCAACCATGTAGCACAGGGAAAACGGGCGATTACTACGGTTAAAACAGAGCCAACGGACATCGTTATTTTAGATTTAGGCTTGCCTGATATGGATGGTTTAGCCGTTTTAAGCGCTATCAGAAAACATAGCGCTGAGCTGCCTGTATTGATACTAACGGCTCGCTCGTCTATTCAGGAAAAAGTATCGGGGCTGGATTTAGGCGCCGACGATTATCTAGCCAAACCTTTCGAGGTGGATGAATTGCTGGCGCGTTTAAGGGTATTTGAACGCCGCTCCAGCGCTTTTAAACACTCGGGATTGAGCGTCGGTGAGGTGGCATTAGACGCCACCAGTTATCAGGCATCCGTTGCGAATAAACCAATTGAGCTATCTCGGCGTGAATTTATGCTGTTAAAGGCGCTGGTGGAAAATGCGGGACGCGTGCTAACGCGCGAAAGTCTGGAATCTAAGCTCTATAGATGGGGCGAGGAAGTGGCTAGCAATACCATAGAAGTGCATATCCACCATTTAAGAAAAAAACTGCCGAACGGTTTTATCCAAACACTGCGGGGTGTGGGCTATATCGTTAAATTGCCATGAAATCGATACGCACCTATTTATTGCTGGCGCTGCTGGCAACCATTATCTCAGTAACATTTTTATCTTTACTTGAGGGTTATCGTTCCAGTCTGTCTAAAACGGACAGCTTATTTGATGAACGGCTTAAAAATTTGGCGAGCATTATTGTTCACGCCAATCATGATACGAGCCCAAGAATAGATCGATTCGTTTCTTTAGAACCCACTGTTTTTTTCCAAATTTGGTCCAATGATGGCATATTGATCGCGCGTTCTAGCAACGCACCTGTGTATACATTGTATAGCGGAGCCTATGCGGAGGGTTTTCATGACGTTAATTTTGAGGCCTTTAGATGGAGAACGTTTGTGCTATGGGATACGCTGTTAAATCGATGGGTTATTACCGGAGAACGCATTGATTTACGCTATGAAATTGCCGATAACATAGTCCTTTCCGCCATTATGCCGACGGTTTTAGCGATTCCAGTCGCGGCGCTTATTATCTGGTTTGCAGTGGGTTTTGGCTTAAAACCGCTACGCGAGTTGACCAAACAGTTAAGTCATAAACAGGCCGATGATCTGTCGCCTATTGTTGTGCAAAATACACCTGAGGAAATTAGCCAGCTGGTGTTGACCACCAATGATTTACTGCAGCGGCTGAACGCGGCTTTTATGCGCGAACAGCAGTTTTCGGCCGACGCCGCGCACGAACTGCGTACCCCCATTAGCGCTTTAAAAGTGCAGCTGCATAACGTTCTGACTAACTCGGCAATTGCAGACGAAGATATACAGCCACTAAAAGAAGGTGTCGAACGAATGGGCCACGTGGTGGAACAAATACTGGCCTTATATCGCTACTCTCCTGATCAGGCGTTGCAGCAAATGGTGGAGGTGGATTTAGTCGTCGTTGGGCAAACGATTATTGCAAATGAATACAATAAATTTGATACAAAACATCAATATATCAGCCTGATAGGTGATAAACAGGGTCTGGTTAAGGGGAGTCCTTTTGCGCTAGAAAGTTTGTTGCAAAACCTCATTCTCAACGCCAATAAATATACCCCAGAACACGGTAAAATCATTGTCAGTGTAGATGTAAAAGACGCGCATGTTCTACTCACTGTAGAAGACTCTGGTCCCGGCATAGATAAAAAGGATTATGATCGGGTTTTTGAGCGCTTTTATCGCGTAGATGGCGATCAACACGCATCTGGCACCCTGGGCTGTGGGCTAGGTCTTGCTATCGTCCAGCATATCGCAATAATGCACCATGCTACTATTAGCCTGGGTTTGTCGCCGACCCTGGGCGGTTTAAAAATAAGCCTACAATTTCCATCTCCTTAAGAGGCACTATGCGCAGTTTGCTTATTACATTGTTGATTACCTTTCATTGCTCCGCGATGGCAACGCCAGTGGTTGAAATTGAAATTCGAAATCACCTTTTTTTTCCATCAGAGTTTGAGATTCCTGCACAAACTAAAGTTAAATTACTGATCACTAATCAGGACTCAACGGCAGAAGAATTTGAAAGTTACGAACTGAATCGTGAAAAAGTAATACCAGGAAAGTCAAAAGGTGTCGTTTTTATAGGCCCATTACCGTCCGGTGAATACCCTTTTTTTGGTGAGTTTTATCCCAAAACGGCGCAGGGTAAAATTTTAATAAAGTAACTATATGCTCATTAATTCAGTCATTATTATTTTACGTGAGGTGCTAGAAGCGGCGCTTATTGTTAGCGTTTTAATGGCGCTATGCCAAATGCTACAGATATCAAGGCGTCGTTTAATTCCAGCGTTGATGCTGGGCGGTCTGTTAGCTGCTTTATACGCCGTCAATATCAACACCATATCAATGCTTTTTGAAGGTGTAGGGCAGGAAATAGTTAACACGGGCTTATATCTGTTTATATTTAGCTGTCTTCTGGTATTGATCGTCGCTATTGGCAAACGATCTGCAAATAAAACAATTGTATTGGCTATATCCGGCTGTATAGCGGCCGCGTTAGTACGTGAAGGCACTGAGATTATTATTTATCTTCAAGGTTTTTGGAGTGATCCTGGCACGATGCGATCGGTCATAGTGGGTAGTTTTATCGGCGCGGGTATTGGTTTTAGTATCGGCGTGTTTTTTTATTATTTAATCGTTAGCCTGGTGCCGACAAATGGGTTGAGGTTTTGCATAGGGGTGTTAATTCTTATTGGCGGTGGAATGATCTCACAAGCAATCCAGTTACTCATTCAGGCAGACATTATCCCGAGTCAGGCGCCGTTATGGAATAGTTCGGCGTGGATAAATGAAAGCTCTTTAATTGGACAGTTGTTATATGCACTGGTTGGCTACGAAGCCTCACCAACACCTATACAGGCCGCTTGCTACGCGCTTAGCATTATCATTGCAACGACACTAGCGATAAAATCGCTGCGTACTTCTCGGTTAAATGCGCAGTTGCTAAAGGCATGAAAAGACTCTTCCTTTGTTTTGTTTTATTACCCTGCTCGACCTTGGCCGACAGCCTGTCCGTGGATAAGGTTTATCACCCCTATGTTCAGCCCCTGGAAAGAGAGATTGAGGTGCGGATGGTGTCGGCAGATGGTGAAGAGTTTTATCGTTTGGGGCTGGGTAAATCCTTATCAGACAAACTTTTTGTAGAGGCTTATCTTATTGGCAAAGATGATAACAACCACCTGAGCCTGAATGCCTATGAAATAGAAGCTAAATGGCAACTCACCGAACAGGGCGAGTACACCGTCGATTGGGGTTTAATGTTTGAACTTGAAAGGGTAATACACGATGACACCTGGGAAATATCAACCAGCCTGCTGATGGAAAAAGAGTGGGGCAAATGGGTGGCTGCGGTAAACCTTAGTTTAATAGCTGAATGGGGTAATGAGATAAACAATGAGTTTGAAACAGCCTTAGCCCTGCAAACTCGATACCGCTACTCTCGCCACATTGAACCGGCGATTGAGTTTTATAGCAGTGAAAGCGGTCAGGCGATTGGCCCTGTCGTTATGGGCGATATCCGGCTGGGCAATGCCAAAAAACTACACTGGGAAGTGGGCTCAATATTCGGCCTAGGCTATAAAGGGCCCGATAATACCTGGCGTTTATTAATGGAGTATGAGTTTTAAATCATTCGGTTGCCCGCTAAAAATGTGTAGAATAAACGCGTTTATTGAGCAACGGTATCGAGTTTAAATTGGACGTATCCACCCCCGCATTATTATTCCCAGCGATATCGCTGTTGTTATTGGCCTATACCAATCGATTTATGGGTTTGGCGGCGGTTATTCGAGGCCTGCATCAGCAGCTCAATGACTCAAATAAAGGTATCATTGCGCGTCAAATTATCAGCCTGCGCTTACGTATTAAGTTAATCATTGGAATGCAAATACTGGGTGTGCTCAGCATTAGTTTTTGTGTGCTGGCGATGTTTTTTTTATTTTTGGAATCGCCCGTGTTGGGGCAGGCAACCTTTATCGTCAGTCTGGTCTTAATGCTGTCTTCGCTAGCCGTATCCTTGTACGAACTAAAAATTTCAGGCCATGCCTTAAATATTGAACTGGAAGATATCGAGGCCTAAAAGGGCAGGCTCTAGGACATCGTTTGAATGTCTTTCAAAATTCCATTATTGATATCGTAAATCCAACCGTGAACGTACAGTTCAGTGCCCTTTTTCCAGGCATTTTTCATCGATAAATGACAGGCAATTTTTTACTTAAACTACGCCGGATCTTTTTTCTTATACGTTGCAAGAGTAAAATTATTTTATTCGCATATTCTGGTCGTTCGACAATATGTTCCCACGCGTTACATACGCTGGTATTACCCAAACCCGTTGATTGCAAGACGTCAATATTGTCTTTTGCGAACGTTACTAGCGAGTCATCGTAAATAACGAGTTTATGTATTGCCGCAGGGTCAAGCGTGGATGGGAAAGTATTTGCCTTCTCAAGTTTACCAAACGCATAAAGACTGGTCATCGTTCTGATACATTTTTCACAGCAGCCGCAGTTGTAGGCTCCCTCCACGCGTTCCCAGCACACGCGCAAATGATCCAGTGCAAGGGCGTTATCTCCGAGCGCCTCGATTTTTTGGGACCTGCTGGCTTCACAACCATCGTGTATTATTTCAAGGCTTTCATCTGAAAACAACGGGTCTGTATCTGGATGCGATCCCCAGGGCGACAAATTTCCGTAATCAAAGGACGATGGTATATACAGGCGATCCAAGTAGTCACTTAACTGACGCGCTACAGCACCGAGGCCATAACCATGCCCATGCAATCCCCAGCGGCCATAGTCCCTGAATATACGGATACAATTGGTCTCTATCTCAATAAAACGAACACCAGTAGATGTTTCGATGGCTTGGCCCATGGCGGTTATTGCCGCGCGCCTCGCAAGATCAGTCAGTTTCACATCGTAACCATGGACGTATATCAGGTCGGTTATTTCAGGCTTGTTTTTTATAAATGTATAGAAAGAATCGACCCCACCCGTGAAAAAACTGCCAACCCTCCCAGTAGATGGTTTGCTTACTTGAGCACTGTCGCTCGCGATAATATTAATTTTCTTATAGATTGGAAACCAATTAGTAAATATTTCGACCAATCGCCGTTGATTATGAATAAACGTGGGAGAGACTACATCAGCAATATGTAGATCAAGGCCCTGCTGCATCCCCCCGAGGGCGGCTATTGCGACCGCCGACTCCACGCTTCCATTCAGTGTTACGTGGTCTGAAGCAAAGTACGGTTTGTAAATGCGATGATTAAAATTGAGCTTGTATTCAACCCGATTACCCTTGGTAACCCCGCTCTTAACTGTTATGTGACGCACCGGATTAACGGTTTGAGGCATTTATGTTTCCTTCCCTAGATTATGAATATAGACTACTCCACATAGGAAGTCTTAGTCTTTACAAAGACATCCTATTAAGGATGTTTGCACCCACTGTAATTTATATTTAAGAATTTTACGATATACGGGTCTAGCATGTTGCTAAAAAAGCACTAGTGATTCATCGGAGGCCGATTTTAGCCGTACCATTATAGTAAGCTAAAAATTTCAGGCCATGCCTTAAATATTGAACTGGAAGATATCGAGACCTAAAAGGGCAGGCTCTAGGACATCGTTTGAATGTCTTTCAAAATTCCATTATTGATATCGTAAATCCAACCGTGAACGTACAGTTCAGTGCCCTTTT
>JASJGO010000129.1:0-4928 GCA_033791505.1 Cycloclasticus sp. | reverse complement strand
AATGGAGGTCACCGGGCCAAAGGTTTCTTCCTGGCAAACGGTCATTTCTTTGCTGATATGGGTCAAAATAGTGGGTTGGCAACGGTTGCCTTCCCATTCGCCACCCGTCACTAGCGTTGCGCCTTTTGCAACGGCATCTTTAATATGAGTACGAACGCGGTCACGTTGACGCGGCGAAATAATGGGGCCAAGAATGGTCGACATCTCGCGCAAATCACCCATAGACAGGTTGCTAGCAGCGGCCTTGTAATTTGCCAGAAATTCGTCATAAATGGCTTCTTCAACAATAATACGGCTTGAAGCCATGCAAGCCTGCCCTTGATACAGGAACATGCCGAAAATGGCGGCTTTTACGGCGATTTCAAGGTCGGCATCCGCTAAAATAACGAGTGGGCTTTTACCGCCAAGTTCTAAGACAGCGTGTTTCATATGGCGACCGCAAAGTTCGCCAATATGTTTACCAACGCGGCTTGAACCGGTGAACATTACTGTTCTAACGAGTGGGTGGCTGTTTAGCGTGTCACCGACATCAACACCGAAACCTGAAACCACATTGACAGAACCTGCAGGGAAGCCAGCCTCGTGTAGCAGTTGTGCAAATCTGTACGACAGAGAAGGGGCTTCTTCTGATGAAAGAAGTACGACGGTATTACCGGTAGCCAGTGGAGATGCGACCAGTTTTGCCGCCTTAATCAAAGGAACGTTAAAGGGCGTAATAGCGGCTATAACACCTACTGGTTTGCGTACGCTCATGCTTAAACGGCCTGGTGTGTCAGAGGGCATGGTTTGCCCCGTAACGCGACGCGCTACACCGGCTGCAGCACGAAAGTGGCCAATAGTATATTGTATTTCAAAGTTAGCTTTGTTCATTGGCGAGCCAATTTCGTCGATCAGGATATCTGCAAATTCAGCGCTATCTCTTTCTAGCAAATCGGCTGCTTTGCAAAGCATTCTTTCTCTGTCTTTGGCAAGTGTCTTTCCATAGGTTTGAAAGCAGGCGTGAGCGGCTTCTACGGCCTTGTTGATATCAGCGGCGTTAGACTCTGCCGCCTGACAATAGACGGAATCGTCTAATGGGTTGAGCACGTCAAAATATTTTCCGCTTTCGGGCTTAGTTTGTTCGCCATTGATCCATAGTTCATGTTTCGTAGTCATGGGTGCTCCTTGTTTGTATGTGTTTTTAAAAGGGTGTGCTAATTGGCAATGCGATTAATGCGCCTGATCAAACCCCGGCAGCTGAATCGTGATCCATTTCCATTGCGTTAAGGCGTCAATATCCACATCAACACCCTCACGTCCAAAGCCGCTATCGCCAACGCCGCCAAAAGGCACGTGTGGTTCATCATAAACACTCGGTGCATTGATATGAATCATCCCCGTTTTAACCTCATGAGCAAGCATAAGGGCTTTATTCAGGTCATTGGTACATATTGCACCACTGAGTCCGTAACGCGTGTCATTAGCCAGTTCTAACGCTTCTTCAACATTGGCAACAGAATAAATGGAGGTCACCGGGCCAAAGGTTTCTTCCTGGCAAACGGTCATTTCTTTGCTGATATTAGTCAGAATGGTTGGCTGGCAACGGTTGCCTTCCCATTCACCACCCGTCACTAGCGTTGCGCCTTTTGCAACAGCGTCTTCAATATGAGTACGAACGCGGTTGCGTTGGCGGACTGAAATGATCGGGCCTAGAATGGTAGACATGTCACGCAAGTCGCCCATTGATAAATGCTTGGCGGCGGCGCTATACATTTCAACAAATTGATCATAGACGGCAGCTTCTACAATAATACGGCTGGAGGCAATACAGGCTTGTCCTTGATAGAAGAACATGCCCATGACGGCATTTTGAACGGCCAGGTCAAGGTCGGCGTCAGCTAGGACGATAAAGGGGCTTTTGCCGCCCAACTCAAGAACACAGGGCTTCATGTTCCTACCGCAAATTTCGCTGATATGCTTACCAACAACGCTAGAACCGGTGAACATAACGGCCTTAACTAAAGGGTGGCCGGTAAGAAAATCACCGATATCTACGCCAAAGCCTGAGATGACATTTAAACTACCTGCAGGAAAACCCGCTTCTTCAATTAATCGTGCAAAGCGAAATGATACCGCTGGTGCTTCTTCAGATGATAGTAATACGACGGTGTTACCCGTTGCTAAAGGTGAGGCGACCAATTTTGCCGCTTTAAGTAATGGCACATTAAAGGGCGTAATGCTGGCAACAACGCCGAGTGGTTTTCTTATACTCATACTGAGTCTGCCCGGGGTATCGGAGGGCATCGTTTGTCCAGTAACGCGACGAGCACTGCCGGCAGCAGCGCGTAGCTGGCCAATCGTTTGATTCACTTCAAATTGGGCTTTATTCATAGGTGAGCCGACTTCATCAATTAATAGTTCAAGAAACTCTTCTCGGTCGCGTTCTAATAAATCGGCGGCTTTACACAACATCGCTTCGCGGTCTTTTGCCAGGCTTTTGCGATAAGTTTGAAAACAGGCGTGGGCCGCGTCAACGGCCTTGTTAATGTCGGTTTCGTTCGCTTCAGCAGCCTTGCAAAATAAGCTGTCGTCTAAGGGGTTAAGAACGTCAAAATATTTACCTGCAGAAGGTTTAGTATCTTGTCCGTTGATCCAGAGCTTGTGTGTTGTAGTCATGTTTTTATTCCTGATCGTCCGTTATAAATATTAGGGTTTAATGATTAATTAAAGGTTGGCAATCCTGACGCTTCGAGTCAGGATTACTAGATTAAAAAGTATTAACCAAAGACAGATTGTGGGTCGAGGGCTTTTTTAACGCGTTGTTTCAGTGTTTTAAGGCCATCTAAGCTCAGCGCATCTACGGCTTCTTGCATATCAGCATCGACCAGGCAGCTTGGGTAGCCCTGTGCTGAAAAGTCGTTAATTAGCTGCTGCGTTAACGCACGTGCTTGCGACAACTTGTCGGCATCGCCGCTTGGGTATAAGACCTGGATTTGCGTCATCATGGTTCGCCAGGTTAAAGCGAACTGGCTAATCATTTTCAGTTGCCCAGGGTTGCTAACTTGCTTGATTAAGCCCTGCATTTTAACGGCGTCATCGCCATCAATCGGGCTGGCAAAATGTACGTTAATGGATGAATATCCAGCCAGGTTTTTATTAATGGAATTAAATCGGCCGTTCATTTTCTTTTCGCGCTGCGCCCAAACGGTGTTGCTTGCAGTGGCGTCATCTAATAGAAATTTGCTGCCTTCAATTTGTCCAAAGGCACCGTTGATGGCCTGCCACAAAAAATCAACATTCGCTGGAATGTTGTACAAGGCGCCATACATATTCCATTGACCTAATGAGTGCTTGCTTGCCATCGCACTATTATCGCCAATGGCGTCTACATTTTCATCGGCAAACTGTAGCGCGTCTGACCGCGCTGATGCGACGGTGACCGTGTTGGGGACCAGCATATTGATTTTCATACCACGCATAATTTCAACCGCCTGATTAAGCGCAGCCTCGTTAGGCAGTTGCAGAGCAAAAGGTTTATACGCAGGGGCTTTTGGCATTAACCAGATGCCCACTTTAGTAATAATGCCCAGACTCGATTGGGTAAACGTGCCGTCGATATAAGGGCCGAAACCGTATTTAAACAGCTGCCATGAGTCACTGTTTGGCATAGCACCCATACCAGTTCTAATTAAGCGCCCGCTGGCTAACATCACTTCCATGCCACATTGCATCATCAGGTGGTCGCCATAGGGCGTGTAGCCGTAGCTTCTGTTACTGATGCCGCCGGAAACCGATTGCGTTGAGTTTTTATCAAAATCAACGACGAAGGGAATACCGTTGTTTTCAAGGTGCTGGTTTAGCTGAGAATAACTAACGCCGGGTTCGATCAGGGCGTAGGCCGCCTTCGTATTAACTTCAATAATGGCGTTGAGCTTTTTAAGGTCAATGATAACAATAGGACCTTTTGCTGGAATGGGCGCGGTATTAATTTCGCCGGGGTTTAATAAGTTAAATAACGAAAAGGCCTGGTCGGCAGAAAAAACCAGCAGTTTTTGTAGTTCATCAAGGTTACTCGGTGTAACAACAGCGACGGCCTGACGATGCTCGTTATTAATTCTGTCAGATAAGAACTGGTACTCGGCAGAGCTCGTGCCTGATAGCGGAATAATATTGTCTGCCGTAAACAGGGTACTTAGGTTTTCAATGATATCTTTCATGATCAAGGGGCCTATTTATATTGGGCTGGAGGCATGATAACGGGATAAGGCTTTTCAGGGTCTACTCTGAAAAAGGCTTCGCGCTTGGCGTAATCTATCGTCGTTTCGGGCTCGCTATCGCGCCAGGTAAATTCGCAGGCTACGCAGTGAAAAATAGTCCAGACCAATTCACCTTGAGCATTCAGACCTTTGTGTTCGCTACGAACTTTTTCTTCCGCCGCCTGGCATCGTGGGCATAAACTCATGGTTTTTCTCCGTTTTGTAAGGCTTGAATCATTTTTGCTAAGGCATCAATTTCCGGGCCAGCAGGTGGCGTAACAATTTTTGAATCAGACCCCAATTTATCTGGTGGCATAAAGCTCGTGGCATCAATGATTAAGCGATGGCCTTTACCCGCCACTTCTGCGGCTGGGTCAATAGGAATCATCGGCATATTGGGAATAACGATAGTGTCTTCGGCGCGTGTGCGCGTGGATAAGGCCCACATCACTTCGTTAAGATCGAATGGATCAACGTCGTCATCGACCATAATCAGGTTTTTCAGGTACATGGTGCCGTGGGGCGTGCCGAGGGCGCGCATCGCCACCGATTTGGCAAAACCTGCGAATCTGTTTTTGACCGAAATAATACCGGTTAAGCCATGTTGATAGAGGGCATTTACCGCGACCACTTCGGGAAAATCTTTAGTCAGTTGCGCGTAAATGGGCGCAGAGGTATTAAGGCCGATCAGGG
>JASJGO010000128.1:0-3023 GCA_033791505.1 Cycloclasticus sp. | reverse complement strand
AGATGATTTTTTCTGAGGTAATCTGCACCGAACTGGCTTTTCGGCTGACCACCACATGGTGTGCTCAGCCTTTTTATATGCCAGTGCCAGCTACTGGCAAGAAACCACACGATTCGGTAGGGTCTGTTTTTGTGGGATAGCCAGAACGTACTTGCGTGACCATGAAAATTCTTGCCACTGATCCGCGGCGCATCTATCCCAATATTTGACAAGGATGCGGTTCGGAAGCTAATCTCAATTAACCGCGACTCATTAAAAACATTTAATTGAAGTGGTTTGCCACCCGTCAATGCTTAATTGTTCAATTACATGTGGGGAAATCTATGACTGAGAACGGTATGCAAAGGCAACTGAAAGCCATACTGAGTGCGGATGTCAAAGGCTACAGTAAGCTGATGGGTGACGATGACGAATCGACAGTCAACACCATTACCGTCTATCGTAAAATCGTCGCCGAATTGATTAACGAGCACCAGGGCCGGGTGGTTGATTCACCCGGTGACAACATTTTAGCTGAGTTTGGCAGCACCTTAAACGCCGTTAACAGTGCCGTCGAAATTCAACGGACTTTGGAAGCCGAAAACCATAAACTGCCTGACCACCGACGCATGGTTTTTCGGATCGGTATCAATATGGGAGACATTATTCACAAGGATGATCGGATTTATGGTGACGGTGTGAACGTTGCCGCTAGGATCGAGAGTCTCGCTGATCCTGGTGGTATCTGCATTTCAAGGGGTGTTTATAATCAGGTCAAAAATAAAGTCAGCCAAGGGTTTGAATACCTGGGAGAGCACGCAGCCAAAAACATTGCCGAACCTGTAACGATCTATCGAGTCTTGTTAGCTCCGGATTACAACGGCAGGACTATCGGGGAGCCCAAAGCTGCAACGGCCAAACTCAAAAAACCTGCTGTGGTCGCTATAGCTACGCTATTGATTGCCAGCGTCGCTTTATTGTGGATTTTTTATCCCCGTGTTCCCGAAATAGAACCCGCCTCGGTGGAAAAAATGGCCTATCCGCTTCCAAATAAACCATCGATTGCCGTGCTACCATTTGACAACATGAGTGATGATCCCAAGCAGGCGTATTTAAGTGATGGTATTACCGAAGATATTATCACCAGCCTCTCTAAGACTGACCAACTTTTCGTTATTGCCAGAAATTCAACGTTTACCTACAAGAACAAGCCGGTCAAGATGAAGCAGGTAGCAGAGGAACTTGGCGTGCGCTATGTACTCGAAGGAAGTTTACAAAAATCTGCAGACCGAGTGAGGATTACCGCACAATTGATCGATGCCACCTCAGGACACCACCTGTGGGCTGAACGCTACGAAGGAGATCTAAAAGACATCTTCGCTTTGCAAGATGAGATCACCATGAAGATTATAACCACTTTGCAGGTAGAGCTTACAGAGGGCGAGCAGGCCCGCATATGGTCTAATAAAGCAAAGAATCTGGATCTTCTTTTAAAAAGAATGGAGGCCATGTCGCTTTGGAATAAAGGCACTAAAGAATCATTTGTACGATATGGACAGGTAGTACAAGAAACTATTAATATGGCGCCTGAAGTTTCATGGGGTTACGTGAACTTAGGCTGGTATTACTGGCGCCTTGCCTTTATGGGAATATCACCTAAAGAAAATGTGGCAAAGGCTTATAAATTGGCGCAAAAGGCCATCACCATGGATGAATCTGATTCTTATTCTCACTCTTTGTTGGGCAGCGTTTATTTGCTGATGAGGCAACATGAAAAGGCGATTGCCGCAGGAGAACGTGCAGTAACCCTAAATCCAAATGGAGCCTTCGATCATGGGATTTTAGGTGCAACGTTAAGCTACGCTGAAAAGGAGGATGAAGCCATTGGCTATCTTAAGCAAGGGATTCGCCTCGATCCTTTCCCTGCTTCTTGGTACTTTGCTGCCTTAGGCCGCTGCTATAGGCAGAAGGGGCAGTATGAGGAAGCACTAAAAGAATTTAATAAAGCACTTCATATAAGTCCAGGCAATATAGGAAACCATTTGTCCCTAGCCATTATTTATCCTTTATTAAACAGGCAAGAAGAGGCTAATGTTGCAGCTAAAAAAATATTAGAGATGAATCCCAATTTTTCTGTTGAGATTGCTTCAAAAGGTTGGCCTTACAAAAATCAAACTGATCTTAACATCGTAGTTAATGCCCTGCACAAAGCAGGGTTGAAATGAATTAAGGGGATACTGACTATCATAACAAGTGAAATGAAGAACCGGTTTTGTTTAATTACTGTTCTACCTGCCAATAATTATTTTCACTAGACGTGTGGGGAAACCTATGATTGACAGCGGTATGCATAGGCAATTGAAAGCCATCCTCAGTGCGGATGTCAAAGGTTACAGCAAATTAATGGGTGATGATGACGAATCAACCGTTAACACCATCACAGCCTACCGTGAAATTATCACCGAATTGATTGAAAAGCACCAGGGTCGGGTGGTGGATTCTCCAGGTGATAACATTTTAGCTGAATTTGGTAGTACCCTGAACGCCGTTAATAGTGCCGTTGATATTCAACGGACTTTGGAAACCGAAAACGGTCATCTACCTGATCATCGACGCATGGATTTTCGGATCGGTATCAACTTAGGGGATATCATTCACAAAGACAATCGAATCTATGGCGACGGGGTAAACGTTGCTGCAAGGATCGAAAGCTTGGCTGAACCTGGTGGCATCTGTATCTCAAGGGGGGTTTTTAATCAAATAAAAAAGAAAGTCCGTCAGGGTTTTGAATACATGGGGAAGCATGCAGTCAAGAACATTGCTGAACCGGTTAGTATATACCGAATTCTGTTAGCACCTGAGTATGAAGGCAAGATTATCGGGCAGTCCAAAACCATACCGACTAAAATTAAGAAACCGGCAGCGATGGCAATTGCGATGATATTAATTGCTAGCGTAGTTTTGTTGTGGATGTTTTACCCACGTGCTCCCGAAATGGAACCCGCCTCGTTGGAAAAAATGGCATATGCGCTGCCTGAAAAACC
>JASJGO010000127.1:0-6114 GCA_033791505.1 Cycloclasticus sp. | reverse complement strand
CTCGTGTTCTACCTTCTTGCCACCACAAATAGTTTTGCGTAGGTGCGGGTAAGGTAGCCGGTGCACCCGGTAATTCCCAGGCTTCAGAAAATTTATTGCGCAAGGTTCGACAGGGTTTTCCGGTAACGCTTTTAGTCAATATCGCGTCACTCGCTTCTGCTTCAAACATTTTTTGCTTAATCTCGGGCGTTACCTCGCTTTGCGCCGTTTTAAGCCAGAGTGAGCCGCTCCAGACCCCTTCACAACCCAATACCAAGGCAGCGGCTAATTGACGACCATTACCCACCCCACCTGCGCCCAATACAGGCATCGGTGCGACGGCATCAACGATAGATGGCCATAACACCATTGAGGTTACATCGCCCGTATGGCCACCGGCTTCTGAGCCCACCGCGACGACAAAATCACAACCCGCCTGTTTATGTTTCAGTGCGTGCTTAGCTTTACCCGCTAATGCGCCCACTTTAATGCCGCGTGCGTGGGCGCGTTCGACCAATTCAAGCGGCGGTGTGCCCAAGGCGCTAACGATTAATTTAATCGGATGATTTAGCGCCGTTTCAATCATCTGCAAACTTTCGGCCGGGGTAAAATTAATGCCCTTCACGATCTCGCGTTTAATTTCATCCGCTTCGTCTTTCGGTAGCTGTGGGACACCTGCATCATCGAGCATTTTCCTGACAAAATTAACGTGTTCTTGCGGTAATAAGTTCTCAGGATCGTATTTCATATCGCTACTATCGGCAAAGGTACTCGGCATCAGCACATCGATACCATACGGTTTGCCATCAATATGCGCATCAATCCATTTAAGTTCTTCTTCAACTCGTTCTGGGCTCATGCGCGCCATGCCTAATACACCCATACCACCGGCCTTAGATACTTCAACCACCACGTCACGGCAATGAGAAAAGGCAAAAATAGGCAGCTCAATACCGAACATCTCACACATTTTATTTTTCATCACGCCTTCCTCAATTAATTTGACCGTTGATCATTCTTTGCGTTTACCCGTCCACCGTTGGACGTTGATTCTTGGTTAACGAAATGGAGTGAAATCAGGCGTTCTTTTTTCTAAAAACGCATTCGCACCTTCGAGTTGTTCGCCAGTTTCAAAATAGTTAGGCGCCACTTCTTCGATAAGGTGGTTCATATCTTTGCCTAAAATAGGCTCGGCGTGATGATAGAACGAACGCTTAAGAATTTTAAGGCAGGTTGGGCTAAGCGCGAGTAGTTCTTTTGCCCATTTTTCAACTTCTGCATCAAGTTCCGCCATTGGCACAACCGCATTCACTAGGCCCCAATCCATAAAGGTTTGAGCCGAGTAGCGCCGTGCAAACATCCACATTTCTCGTGCGCGTTTATGGCCAATACAGTTGGCTGCGTGCGCCACTATATAACCACCCGCTGGTGAGCCTACACGAGGACCATTTTGCCCCATAATGGCGTGTTCAGCGGCGATCGTAACGTCGCAGAAATAAGCGATATGATTGCCTGCGCCAATCGCGTAACCGTTAACCCTGCAAATAACGGGCTTAGGGCAAGCGAGTAGTTGATGGTTAAAATTGAACTCCAAATCTTTCAAGCCACTGTCTGAACTATCTCCGTCACTGGCACCTTTTTCCCAATTAACATCGCCGCCTACGCAAAAGGCTCTTTCGCCAACACCCGTTAACACAATTACGCCAACGGCTGGGTCAGCTGCCGCTGCATCCAGTGCGTGTTCCATTTCTTTGATAGTATCGCCGGTAAAGGCATTTAGCACCTTCGGTCGGTTGATGGTGATGGTCGCTATGCTGTCTTTTACGTTGTAGAGAATATCTTGATAATTCATGTTTTTTCCTTTTGGTTGAATTTAATTTATGCGGGGGTAAACATCGGTAAGGCGGTGCCTTCGCCGGTATCGACAAAGCTAACTGTTACCGCCATATCAATCCGTACCGAGTCGATATCGCAATTGATGATATTGGTCATCATGGTCGGGCCTTCTTGCAGGGTGACATAGGCGATAACGTAAGGCACTTCGGCCCTTCGAATAACGCTGTAGCTATAGATGATTCCTTTTCCAGAAGCTTCTATCCAAACCGTATCATCGCTGAAACAGAACGGGCAGATACTACGCGGATAATAATGAATTTCACCACAAGCATTACACTTTTTGAGTAATAACTTACCCTCAGTGGTGGCATCCCAAAAAGGCTGAATTTCAATATTGCTCTGTGGAGCAGAATTATGTGCTGGTAATTGACTCATGCGTCTTCCCTCTCAAGAATAACAGTGGCGCTACCCATACGAGTACCGACAGATCCGCCAGTACCATGGGCAACGGCCAGTTTGCAGTTGGGTACCTGAACCATTGGGTGTGCTTCACCGCGTAATTGACGTACCGCTTCCAGCACCTTTGTCATACCGCCTCGGTTAGCCGGATGGTTATTGCATAAGCCCCCGCCATCGGTATTAAAGGGCAACTTACCGACACCCGAAATTAGATTACCATCGGCAACAAATTGTCCACCCTTGCCTTTCTCACAAAACCCAAGGTCTTCTAGCGTTTCTAGTACGGTGATCGTAAACGAGTCATAAATTGAAGCATAATCGATATCCGCCGGGGTTACTTTGGCTTCTTCAAAAGCCTTCGGGCCGGACCATTTTGCACCGGTAAAGGTAAGGTCTATTCGGCCGCCTATTCGGGTTTTAGGCGCTTCACCATGACCGAGTATGCGGACACATTTTCGCGTTAATTTTTTTGCAATTTCCGGACTAACGATCACCAGTGCGCCGCCACCATCGGTGATTACGCAGCAATCCATTCTGTGCAAGGGGTCAGAAATCATTGGGGAATTAACCACGTCTTCTACGGTTAATACTTTGCGAATGGCCGCCAGCTCATTGTGCTGAGCGTGGTGTGATGCGGCGACTTTTATCCAGGCCAATTGTTCACTGGTGGTGCCAAACTCGTGCATATGGCGCATCGCAGCCATACCGTAGTTATTGGTGACGGTTGAACCAAAGGGAAATTCAAAGCTGGCGTCTGGTGCATCCAGGCCCCAGGCACGCGGCTTAGTACCGGTGGCCATACCCTCGGCTTTAGGTCGCCCAGCCAGGGTAATTAATGCGACGTTACATTTTCCAGCGGCAATGGCTGCAGCGGCGTGGCCGATATGAGCGACATAAGATGAACCACCCATTTCAGTGGTATCTATATGCTGGACTTGTAAACCCATGTATTCGACCATCGATAAACCACCTAGTCCAGGTGCATCGCCGGCGCAATAATAGGCATCCACGTCATCTTTCGTCAGGCCAGCGTCTTCCAGTGCACCTTTGGCGACTTCTGCGTGTAATTGTGGTGTTGATTTATCTATCGCGTGACGAGTTGGGTGCTCATAAGCACCAGCGATATAGGCTTTATTTCTAATACTCATTAAAAGTAAGTCTCCATTTTTGGGTTTAAGGCTAAGTCCGCAGACTCAATCAGTTATAAATTTTTTGGCTGTCTCTCTTAATTTAAATTTTTGAATTTTACCGCTCAGCGTGCGCGGAATTTCGTCGAGTACTTCCAGGTGTTCTGGCCAGTATTGTTTGGCCATATGGTGCTCCGCAAGATAGCGTTGCATTTCGTCCATCGTGAAATTAACACCTTCTACAAGAGTAACGAATAGGCAACCACGCTCTCCAAGCCTCGCATCAGGCACACCGACTAAAGCGGCGTCTTGTATCGCCGGGTGCTTGTAAATAAGGTTTTCGACTTCAACCACGGGAATATTTTCACCACCTCGAATCAGGATATCCTTTGATCTTCCGGTAATACGTATAAAACCATCGTCATCCATACGAGCTAAATCTCCAGTACTCAACCAACCTTCGGCATCAATGGCCTGATCTGTCAAATCGGCCCGTTTAAGGTAGCCGCTGCAGTTGTAAGCGCCACGCGTTTGAACCTGACCTTCCTCACCACGAGGTAGTACCACGCCTTCAGCATTAACAATCTGCACCTCATTACCTTTTTGAACCACGCCGTCGGTATTATAAATTTTATCTTCTGAATCACCGGGGCCACAGGCCGTCACCGCCAAGTTTTCGGTCATACCGTATACGCCGTATACCTCGCAATGTAATTTTTTCCTCGCTTTTTCGGCCACAATACGCGGTATCGGCGCACCACCCGTGACGAAAGTTTTAAAATGGCGCGTATCGACGCTTTCTAAGGCCTTTGACGCCGTCATATCCGCGAGGAATGGAGTTGATGCCATGGTGAAATGAATTCGATCATCCCGAATGATCTGAACCGCCTTATCGGCGTCCCAAACATCCTGGTAGACAACCTTTGTGCCCAAATACATCGGTATTAACACGCCCACCAAGAAACCTGTTTGATGCGCCAACGGAGAACTCATCAGAATATTATCCGCTGCACTGAGTGAATAACGATCGACGAAATTTTTAGTACCCGCCAATAAACTATTTGATGTATGCATGACCGCCTTTGGATCACCGGTCGTTCCAGACGTATACAGCAGCTGCGTAACGCTATTGGGGGTTAATCGTCTTGGCTTAAGAATCGTGTCGGCATCAATTTCTTCTTCAAGCGCTGGAATCAATAATTTTTCTTCAAAAGAGCCCGGAGTATTAACGTCACCGATGGCCAAAATATGTTTTAAACAAGGTAACTCAGACTGTACCTCTTGCATCATCTGCAAATAATTGAAGCCGCGGAATGTAGTCGCTACGACCACTACTTTAGCCTCGGCAAAACCCATCATATACGATACTTCACGGTGCCTAAAAATGGGCATCAATGGGTTGAAAGCGGCCCCAACTTTAATGCTGGCCAGATAGAGCGCGAGAAACTCCCATCTATTAGGCAGCTGGCAGGAAATAACGTCACCTACTTCAACGCCTAGCTTAGTCAAACCAATGGCAATACGGTTTACGTTCTGCGCGAGTTGTTGGTAAGTGAACTCCCTTTTTTCCCCAGTTTCCTGGCAGTAATCCACCACAGCCGGTTTCTCAGGAGTTTTGCTTACGTGTTGATCAAAATGGTCTAACAAGGTTGAGTTTTCCCAATGACCAGCGTTGATCATTGCATCAATTCGTTCTTGCGATAAAAAGGGACTGACAGCCATAGGTGATCCTTTTGTTTAAGAAATAAAACAAGTGTTAGTTAGTCAATGGCAATAACTTAGCATAAAAATAAATATTCCTGTATAGCTTTAAATAAAATCATCACAAACAGCAAAACAAGGCTTTATTTAATATAAGCAAAACCTGTTAAATAACCTGACAATTAATCAAATAATTTTATAGAATACGAAATACACAATTCATATTACAACCAACAAATCAGGAGTACCTAGCGATGGCAAGAAGACAAGATAGATTAACCGTTGATGACGTTAATGGCGCGTGGGCAATCATTCCAACACCAGCTATCGATACCGGTGATGATTGGAGAACAGAAGATAGTGTTGATTACGATGAAGTAGCGAGGTCTGTCGAGGGTTTAATTACTGCAGGCGTTGACTCAATCATGTGCCAGGGTACCTTTGGCGAAGGCGCTAGCCTTACCTGGGAAGAAAAGAAAAAAATGATGGAAGTGATGGTTGAAACCGCTGCTGGCCGGGTTCCCATTTTTGTCGGTGTAACGACACTGAACACTCGCGAAACTATCCGTCAGCTAAAACACGCACGCGATATCGGTGCCGATGGAACGATGCTCGGCCTGCCTATGTGGCAACAAATTGATGTCCCTGGTGCGGTACGCTTTTATCAGGACGTTGCTGAAGCAGTACCTGAAATGGCGATATGTGTTTACGCTAATCCAGAAGCGTTTAAATTTGATTTCCCCGCACCTTTTTGGGCTCAGGTCGCTAATATTCCTCAAGTGATTACCTGTAAATATATCAATATCGGCCAATTACATTTACATACGCTGGTATCACGTAAACAAATTAGATTTTTAGCCCTGGAATTTGATCACGCTGACGCCGCCAAAATGGACCCTGATTTTCACACCGCGTTTTGGTCACCCTGCGCGTGTACCGGACCAGAATTAACGATCCATTGGCGCGATAGCATTAAACAGGCTGTTAAAACTGGTGACTGGAGCGTACCCGA
>JASJGO010000126.1:0-4855 GCA_033791505.1 Cycloclasticus sp. | reverse complement strand
ATGGTTCAACAACGCGTGCAGACGGCTGCCGATATCCAGGACCCTGTTGCCCTGGCTAGTTTTGTCACAGACCAAATGGCATTAGCTCAAAGTAGCTACGAAAAAATGGTCGCTAATAGTCGCTCCATGTTTGAGTCGATGACTGGCTATAACGCAGAAGTTATTCAACTATTCCAGGAAAGTACCGCCCAGCTTAGAGAAGAATTGAAAAAAGAAACTGTTTTGCGAACTAAAAAATAATACCTTCCGTAGCGTTTAGCTAATGGCAAATAGGAATAATTAAAATTAATTGTTGCATCGCAGCAATTAATCATTTATCTTATACTCAACTTAAATAAATTTTTAACGGAGAAATAACATGAATGACTTTAACGCTTTCGCAGACCCTATCAAAAAACTGATTGAATTAAATAAATCTCATTTTGAAAAATTAGCTGCCGCTCAACAAGAAGCCGCAAAAAATTATATGCAATTAACTGAAACTCGTATCAAAGCGGCTTCATCAATTAAAGACCCAGAGTCTCTTCAAACATATGTTAAAGAGCAAGTTGAATTAGCCCAGAGTGGCTATGAAAAAGCTGTTACCGATAGCAAGTCATTGTTCGAAGACACAAAAACGTTTAATGAACAGGTTTTAAATATCGTTAAAGAAAGCACCTCAGGTTTAACAGCAAAAAAATAACTTTATATCGTAAGCACGTTTTAAAAAATCCACTGCCGTTTGGCGGTGGTTTTTTTATGGCTGTAACTTTATTTAAAATAGAAACTCACTCGTATAAAAGTTAAACTAGCTGCATCTACGAACTTTACTCATTCGTCAGCAAAACAATTTAACTAATAAGGAGATTTCAAATGGCTTTAATTTCTCTACGCCAATTACTCGATCACGCAGCAGAAAACGACTACGGCGTACCAGCCTTTAACGCCAATAACATGGAACAAGTTCATGCAGTAATGCAAGCGGCTGATAAAACAAACAGCCCGGTCATTATTCAAGGTTCGGCAGGCGCTAGAAAATACGCCGGGTCTTCATTTTTAAAACACCTGATTCTCGCCGCGGTTGAACAGTACCCACATATTCCCGTTGTGTTTCACCAGGACCACGGCACCAGTCCCGCTATTTGCCAACGCTCCATACAACTTGGCTTCACCTCAGTGATGATGGATGGCTCCTTAGAAGCCGATGGGAAAACGCCGAGTAGCTACGAATACAATGTCGCCGTTACGCAAAAAACCGTAGAAATGTCACACGCCTGTGGCGTCTCAGTTGAGGGTGAATTAGGCTGCCTGGGCTCGCTTGAAACGGGTGAAGCCGGCGAAGAAGACGGCGTTGGCGCGGCTGGCAAACTGACACACGATCAAATGTTAACCGACCCAGAAGAGGCCGCAGACTTCGTTAAGAAAACCGGCGTTGACGCACTGGCTATTGCCATTGGAACCAGTCATGGTGCTTATAAGTTCACCAAGCCACCTACCGGCGATACACTCGCTATTCAACGCATTAAAGAGATTCACGCGCGTATTCCCAACACCCACCTCGTTATGCACGGTTCTTCATCTGTGCCTCAAGACTGGTTAAAAATTGTGAACGATCATGGCGGCGATTTAGGCCAAACCTACGGCGTACCGGTAGAAGAAATTCAAGAAGGCATTAAACACGGCGTTCGTAAAGTTAATATCGACACCGACTTACGTTTAGCAAGTACCGGTGCCATTCGGCGACATTTAATTGAAAACCCAAAAAACTTCGACCCAAGAAAATTCTTAAAGGTTTCTACAGACGCAATGCTGAGCATTTGTGAGGCTCGCATGAACTCGTTTGGTACCTCAGGTCAGGCGAGCAAGATAAAGGCCATAGATTTAGAAAAGATGGTTCTTCGATACGAATCCGGAGAACTCGACCCTATTATTAAATAAAACTGGCACCTATAAAGGTTCAATAGATCAGTTTTTCGGAGGTATTGGTGCGCATTACTCTTATCTTTGTATTGCTACTATTTATTACTGCCTGTGGCACACCGGTTGACCCTGTTCTATTACAAGCGGCGCCCTTCGAATACTCGGATACTGTCAAAACCAGCTGCGCCAGCGATGAAAAAATAGGCGCAGCGGGTTCTACCGATGGGAACAAATCAGCTACTGGCGCCAGCTACAATCTCAGAACTCCCAGTAATTATAACGCCAGCGTAGCTCACCCACTCATCGTGGTATTCGCTCCTGCGGGTATGAATGCGCATCGCTCGGAACGGCTCGTGCACCTCACCAAAGAAGCGACCGAAGCGGGCTATATTATTGCCTATGCCAACAATATACGTTTATCGTTAAAAGCCATTGAGCGTCTATCAGCGATTCCTCAAGACGTGGCCAACAAATGGTGTGTCAATTCATCACGAATTTATTACACCGGTCATTCTGACGGCGGAACCATTTCAAATGCGCTCGCTTTTTTACCGTCATCTAAGGCTAAACCGACCGCTATCGCTCCCAGCGCTGCCGGTATAGACGGTGAAGGCTTGAAGCAATACACTTGTCCTGCACCCTTGCCCGTAATGGTTTTCCACAATGTCGACGACTCACACTTTAAGGGTTTTGGAAAACAGGCCGCCGATTGGTGGGCAAATTGCAACCAGTGTAGTAGCGAACTAAGCGAAAAGGACGCCAACGGCTGCCAGAGCTACAAAAACTGCGCAGCCGAATCTGCCAAAACTTATTATTGCGAATCAGCAGGCGGTCACGCCCAGTGGCCAAACAAAAACCATCTGTTGATCGAGTTCTTTAATTAACAATAAATGGCCGGCTTGATATGAAATTTCATCATACAGGCCTTTTATTTTTCATCCTTATCAGCGTATTTTCTGGCTTTATATTTCTGCAAAAATATTCAATCAACCACCCCTTTCAATTAATTAAACCCTTTACTAAACAACACAACCTCGACCATTTAACGGTCGCCGACGGTTTCAAACTATCAATTTACGCCGACAATATCCCCAAAGTACGCACGATGGTGATTAGCCAAACGGGGGACTTAATCGTTTCGCAACCGAAATTGGGCACCATCCAGCTTATTTTAAAAGATGACAATAACGATGGTCGCTCTGATGGCCGACTATTGCTGGCTGAAGGGCTTAATGGCCCTTATGGTTTAGCACTCCACAAAGGCTGGTTATATATTGCCGAGACAGACGCCGTACTGCGTATTCGATATAACGCCGAACAACGTAAACTCATTGGTACACCACGTACAATTATCAGCCATAAATTTCCCGGCGGCGGCAATCACTGGTCACGAAATATTAAAATTAGTCCCGACGGCAAGCTATTCGTCAGCGTCGGTTCAAGCTGTAATGCATGCATTGAAAATTCTCCCAAAAGGGCCAGCATTCTTCAGTATGATTTAGATGGAAAAAATGAGCTTATTTTTGCCACGGGGCTGCGCAATACCGTCGGTTTTGATTGGCAGCCGAAAACAAAATTATTATTCGGTGTAGATAATGGCCGTGATTACTTAGGCGACGATATACCACCTGAAGAGCTAAATCAGATTAACCGCGGCAGTCATTATGGCTGGCCCTACGAATATGGTGAAAAATTAGTCGATAGTGATTACGCCAAATACCGACCCGATCAACTGTTAACATCACCGCCCATCCACCAATTAACAGCGCACAGCGCACCTTTAAGCCTGTTATTTTTAAAACACAACCCTAAGCTCTACGGCACCGCTTTAGTCGCCTTACACGGCTCGTGGAATAGATCAAAAAAGTCGGGTTATAAAGTTATCGCGCTGTCTTTTTCAGACGACAAGAAGATCACGCAACGTGATTTTATCAGTGGCTTTGAGCGTAACGAACACGTCACAGGAAGACCCGTTGATATTGCAGAGGATACAGATGGAAGCATCTATTTAAGCGACGACTATAACGGCAGAATTTTTAAAGCGAGTCCTATACAGTAATGGTAATGAAACTGATGTTACGCATCCTGATGCGGTTTTTTTGCCGAAAAAATTCCATAGCAACCTATGCCATCGTGTAATACGTGATACTGACCAAAACAAGCCTTAAAATTACCACTTTGTACCGAACTTCTTAGCCGCAACCAGCTCATAATTTTTTCCATTGGATAGGTCAATAACGCCGTGTAATAAAGCCGTTTCGAAGACGGTAGTGTATTGTTAGTAATATCCGTGAAACTGATATCCGAAAATCCATCCGTTAGCATAAAGTCTTCAAACTCACCTGCTGTCGACATATTCGGCATTGACCAGCCATTTAACACTTTTAAAACGTGTTTCCATTGCTCTGGTTTTAACTCTCTCGTATTGGCGAAGCCATCCGCTACGGCAAGCCCTCCACCTTCTTTTAACACTCTAAAAGCCTCTTTAACGAAGTCTGACTTCTTCAGCGCATAACAAATACTTTCCAGCCCCCATACATGATCAAAGGAGGCGTCTTTGAAAGACGTCTGGGTGTAATCTTCGAGTTTAAAGTTAACCAGGTGATCAACGCCTCGTTTTTTAGCGTTTTTTTCAGCTTGATCAATTTGTGTTGCTGATATCGTGATACCGGTTACTTTAACGCCGAAATTTTCTGCCAACCAAATCGAACTGCCGCCAATACCACAACCCGCGTCCAGAACGTGATCTCCAGCTTTTAAATTGAGCTGTTTGGCCAACATCTCGTTCATTTCAAACAGGGAATCGCTGTGTGACTGCGTACCTTCAGACCAGTAACCGTAATGAATTGCTAAGTTTTTACTGTTCAACCAGGAGGTTCTGTAATCCCAGTAACTTTGATCGTAATAATCTGCTATATCAGACCTTAGGTCGTCGCTATTATTTGTACGATGATCA
>JASJGO010000125.1:0-29782 GCA_033791505.1 Cycloclasticus sp. | reverse complement strand
ACACCACCTGAATTAAGCGCCGATGTCGCTGAAAATGGTATCGTTTTAACCGGCGGTGGCGCACTACTAAAAGGCCTGGATAAGCTGCTTCATGAAGAAACAGGTGTTCCTGTACGTACCGCCGACGAGCCACTGACCTGTGTAGCACGCGGTGGCGGTAAAGTACTCGAGCTGATCAATGAAAAAGGAACGCATATTTTCAATTTAGAATAAGAAAAAAGGTTACTCGCCATAAAACCCATTTTCTCAAAAGGACCGTCGACCAGCGCTCGATTTGTGGCGGCGGCCATTATTTCAATGTTGCTGTTGCTGCTTGCACACAAAACTGACCAACTTCAACGCGTTAAAGAAGGTCTTTCTTTTATCGTGCACCCCATATTAGTATTGGTCGATCTGCCAGCTAAAGCTTATGATTGGTTAAATGAGAACACCAGTGGGCGCGCCGCCATACTCGAGGAAAACCGCGTATTAAAATCAGAGGCCTTGGTTTTAAAAGCCAGACTACAAAAGCTTGACTCCATCGAGAAAGAGAATACGCGTTTACACAGCCTGCTTGAGTCATCCTTTAAAATTGGCGAACAATTTATTTCCGCGTCGCTCATTGACGTGAACTTAAACCCTAATATGCAGCAGATTATTATCGATAAGGGCCTTCGTTTCGATTTGCATCTGGGTCAGGCGGCGTTAAATGAAGACGGCGTCATCGGTCAAATTATTGAGGTGCGTCCACAGACCTCAACCATCCTGCTAATTACCGACCCTAATCACGCCACCCCAGTTGAAATCAATAGAACCGGACTTCGGACGATTGCCACGGGTAATGGCGCACAAAACACATTAAATTTGCCTTACTTACCGCATAATACCGATATCAAAACGGGCGATTTGCTAATCACCTCTGGTTTAGGTGGTGTCTTTCCAAAAGGCTATCCTGTGGCTATAGTTTCAACCCTCAAAAATTCACCGGGTGAAGCATTTATGCAGGCCGAAGCGACTTCCATAGCTAAGATAGACAGTACCCGAGAGCTTCTGCTGGTATGGAGTAACCAGGAGCCCATTTCACTAATAGTAACTCCCACAACGAATACTCAACCAAGCTCTACTGACCCTGATGCACGCTAGGTCGTCGGGCAGTTTAATTATTTACCTGTCGCTTTTTTTTTCCATGTGTCTGAGCATTACTCCCTTCTCAAACCCTATTGCCGCTCAAATGCCTAGCTGGACGCTGCTAACTCTAATGTACTGGAGCATAGCGCTACCCCACAAAGTCAGCATCGGAACGGGCTGGCTAACGGGGTTATTATTTGACGTACTTAGTGGTAGTTTGATAGGTCAACACGCACTTATTTTTAGTATCACCACATTTTTTGGCCACACACTCTACTCGCGCCTTAGAAACTACCGAGTATGGCAACAAGCCATTTTTATTCTTTTCTTTTTACTGTTGATGCGGCTTCTTTCACTATGGATCAGTCAATTAAATTACCCACTAGAGACCGATTATCTGTATTGGCTCCAGGTAGTTACCAGCGCTTTAATCTGGCCCCTTATATTCTCCATATTAAGGCTCGTCAGGCGACGCTTTAGAGTGCAATAAAATCAATGAAAACGAGTTTCGACCTTAAAAGCTCTGCACAGGAAAACCGTCTATTCCTATCTCGGTCTATTACGCTGGTTATTTTTGTTCTGTTGTTATTTTTATCTCTCATCGCGAGACTAGCCTATTTACAGATCCAGACTCATGAGAAATACGCCAATCTTGCGCTAAATAATCGGGTAAAACTCTCGGTTATTAGTCCTATTCGTGGGCTTATTTACGACGCTAGCGGGCGCGTGCTCGCAGAAAACATTCCGAGCTATAGCCTGGAAGTCATTCCCGAACAGGTCAAAGACCTCGACGCAACCATCAAACAACTAGGCGAGCTACTGCCCATTTCGGCCTCCGAGATAAAAACATTTGAAAGACATCGCAAACAACAAAAACGTTTTGCTAGCATCCCCTTAAGAAACCGGCTCAACGAAACAGAAGTTGCACTATTTGCCGCAAAACGGCACCTGTTCCCCGGCGTTGATATTCAGGCAAACCCGCTCCGGCATTACCCTTTCGCCGAGTTAACATCGCACGTCGTCGGCTATGTTGCCGCTATTAATGAAGAAGAGCTAAAAAGAATAGACCCGATCAACTATCGAGGTTCGCGTTTTATTGGTAAAACAGGCATTGAAAAAACCTTTGAGCACGAGCTACACGGAAGCGTTGGTTATCAACAAACCGAAAATACGGCGCAAGGGCGATCCATTAAAGTGCTCACTTATGCACCTCCATTATCGGGTAACAACCTGACGTTGAATATTGACATCAGCCTGCAAAAAATTGCCTATGATGCGCTCGGTGACTATACAGGAGCAGTCGTCGCCATCGACACGCAAACTGGCGCCGTACGAGCAATCGTTAGCAAACCTGGCTTTGATAACAATTTATTCGCCCGCGGCATCAATCATGCTTCTTACGATGCATTACAACACTCTCTCAAGCGACCGTTATTTAATAGATCACTTCGCGGACAGTACCCACCCGGGTCAACGCTAAAACCTTTTTTAGCCCTCGCAGGGCTTGATTATGGCGTGGTTAAACCGAGCCAACGAGTGATGTGCCCCGGGTTTTATCAACTTCCCAAGCAGACCCATAAATATCGCGACTGGAAAAAAAGCGGTCACGGCTTAACCGATATACACGACTCGATCGTGCAATCATGTGACGTCTATTATTACACCCTGGCCCACGAACTAGAAATTGACCGAATGCATCACTTTTTAAGTCGATTCGGCTTTGGAAAACGAACCGGGATTGACCTTAATGATGAAGTAAGTGGCTTACTTCCATCACGGGAATGGAAAAAAAGCTCGCGTAAAAAATCCTGGTACCCCGGTGAAACACTGATTGCGGGTATCGGGCAAGGCTTTAACTTAACGACACCGCTTCAGCTAGCCCATGCTACTGCCATACTCGCTAACAAAGGCAGCGCATATACACCCTCACTGGTAGCTAAAATAGACGATACCTTAGTCCCGGCTAAACCGAAGCTCGACATCAAACTAAACGAGGAAGCGCACTGGGATACCATCATTCACGCGATGAGCGACGTCGTAAATAGCGCCAGGGGTACCGCTCGCCTTATCAGTAAAGGTGCTGCCTATAAAATTGCCGGTAAAACGGGCACTGCACAGGTATTTAGTATTAAACAAGACGAAGAATATGAAGAGGAAAATGTACGCGAACACCTCAAGGATCACGCTTTATTTATCGCTTTCGCACCCGTTAAAGAGCCTCAGTTGGCCATCGCGGTGATTGTGGAAAATGGCGGCCACGGTGGCTCGGTAGCAGCACCCATTGCTCGCGCTATTTTTGATCATTATATAAAAACCTCGCCATGAACAATTTATTTCAAAATAACCATTACCACAATAGAAAAAACAGCATACTTCAACGCCTGCATCTTGACCTCACGCTGCTCCTTTTATTGATCAGCCTGTCCTCTTTAGGCATACTCATCTTAATGAGCTCAGGTTATGATGATATTGGCTTGCTACAGAGACAAGCTACTCGTTTAGGCGTCGCTTTTTTCGCCATGTTTTTGGTGGCCCAAATCCCACCGCATACTCTAAAAATACTCGCTCCCTGGTTATTTCTCGTCGGCACGCTGTTATTGCTTGGTGTGCTGTTGTTTGGCGATATAGGGAAAGGCGCGCAGCGTTGGCTTGACCTGGGGCTTTTCCGTTTTCAACCTTCTGAATTATTAAAGATTTCCACGCCGATGATGGTCGCCTGGTACTTCGCTGAAAGACGGCTTCCTCCACGTGCAAAGCATGTATTCATCGTCACCTTATTTATCGCCATTCCAACCGTTCTTATAGCCAAACAACCCGACCTGGGAACCGCTATTCTTATCGCTTGTTCAGGACTGGCCGTTTTATTTTTAGCCGGTATTTCATGGAAAATAATTATCGGCGTCATCGCCGGAACAGCCGCCCTGACGCCCGTACTTTGGAACTTGCTGAAGGAGTACCAGCAGCAGCGCGTACTCACCTTTTTGAACCCTGAACAGGACCCTCTCGGGGCTGGCTACCATATCATTCAATCTAAAATCGCCATCGGCTCAGGCGGATTGCACGGTAAAGGCTGGATGAATGGCTCCCAGGCCCGCTTAGAGTTTCTACCCGAAAGTTCAACCGATTTTATTTTTGCCGTATTCTCAGAGGAATTTGGCCTAATCGGCTGCATCGGTTTATTGTTAATTTACCTGTTCATCTTTATTCGTTCTATTTATATCGCGACTCAGGCACAGGATACTTTTTCAAGATTGCTCGCCGGTAGTTTAGCCCTCACTTTTTTTATCTACCTATTTGTTAACGTCGGTATGGTGTCGGGCATTTTGCCCGTTGTTGGTGTACCATTACCATTAGTAAGCTACGGCGGGACGTCGATGGTGACTTTATTAATAGGTTTTGGCATTATTATGTCTATACACACCCACCGTAAATTACTTTCATCCTAAGGATAGCTTATGCCTCGCAAAAACAATAAACACCTTCGCCTTTTCTTTCTTTTAATCGTCAGCCTTACCTCTCTAAATGCTTGCGCGACTAATCCGACTGATAATATCGGAATTTACGATGAATTTATCGACAGCATGGTGTCAAAGCATCAGTTCGACCGTAACGAGTTAACGGCTCTATTAAAGGAAGCCAAATTACAGCCCAGCATTTTAAAAGCCATATCATCGCCGGCTGAAAGGCGTCTGGAATGGCACAGTTATCGCAATATTTTTCTAAAAGCCAAACGTATTGATGGCGGAATAAGCTTCTGGCAGGATAATAAAAAACTTTTGCAAGATGCCACTGAAAAATACGGCGTTCCAGCCGAAATTATTGTTGCCATTATTGGCGTTGAAACACAATATGGCGGCAACACAGGGTCATACAAAGTACTCGACTCGTTAACCACTTTAGGTTTCCACTTTCCTAAAAGAGCTTCTTTTTTTAAACGTGAATTAGAAGAATTTTTATTACTCTGTCGTGAAGGGGGGCTTAACCCCAGGGACCCCACTGGATCATATGCGGGAGCAATGGGGAAATCACAATTCATTTCCAGTAGTTATAGAGCCTATGCAGTTGACGGTGACGATGATAAGAAGCGAGACTTATGGAACAGTAACGCGGATATTATTAACAGTATCGCTAATTATTTTGCGCGCCACGGCTGGAAAGACAGCCCGCTTATAACGACAAAAACTACTGTCTCTGGTGAAGCTTATAAGGCCTTATTAAATACTTCATTAAAGCCCGTCCATACCCTTCAAGAGTTAAAGCAACATCAAGTGAACGTACCAACAGACCTGCCCGGCGACACCAGGGTCAAATTACTCGAGCTCAACCAGGTCAATCAAGCAGAGTACTGGCTAGCATTCGATAATTTTTATACCATTACTCGTTATAACCATAGTCATTTATACGCCATGGCGGTTTATCAACTCAGCCAGGAAATTAAAAATGGCGTTTTAGCGGCAAAAAATTAACGTGCGATTGTTTCTCTATCTCATCGGGCTGGCGAGCTTACTCGCAGCCTGTAGCAGCCAGAAACCATTCATTAGCGATAGCGCGCCTGCCATACACCCAGCTAACATCGAACAAACACCCGACGCTATTCCTCGTATTGAAGCGAAGAGTCGCGGCGGCAATCCTGCCTCCTATGAGGTATTTGGCAAAACATATCACGTCCTTCCGTCCAACGAAGGCTTCGTTCAACGGGGCCACGCTTCCTGGTATGGCACTAAATTCCACGGTAATAACACGTCCAATGGCGAGGTTTACGATATGTACGCTATGACTGCTGCGCATAAAACACTACCTCTGCCGAGCTACGTAGAAGTAAAAAACTTATCCAGCGGCAAAAAAATTGTCGTCCGAGTTAATGACCGCGGTCCGTTTCATGATGGCAGAATAATTGATTTATCGTATGCGGCTGCAGCTAAGCTCGGCACATTAAAAAACGGCACCTCTCTGGTTGAAATCAGAGTAATTAACCCTCGGCTCGAACAGGCAAGCGCCCTCGACCCACCCCCCTACTCTTTGCACAAAAAACGTAAAAATATAGCCGTTAGGTCAGCGGAAAAACCAGGCAAAACCGAGATAAAAAAAACTGGCTATTTATTCCTGCAAGTAGGTGCATTTAGATCATTAAATAACGCCACAAAACTTAAAAGCCAGCTAGAGACGGAACTAGGAACCATTGTATCTATTAAAACACAGGCTTCTAGTGCCTTATTTTTAGTCCATGCAGGCCCATTTATTGATGTATCCGCAGCAAACCTTGCACGTACGAAGCTACAAAAAATGGGGCTTGCAGGCGTTTTACACATCACTAAATTTTAGTAATAAAGCATCACCCCGCTCAGCATTAATAATACGCCCTGCGTGATATAATCAAACAACTTTTTTTCAGCACTCAAGCAATCATCAACATGAAACGAATTATTTTTATTGTTAGTTTATTTTTGTCTTATCAAGTAAGCGCCATACCCGTGCCATCGGCACCCGATTTAAGCGCTAAAAGTTATCACCTTATCGACTTCCACAGCGGCGCCGTCTTAGCATCCAAGAACGCCGACCTCGAGTTAGCACCTGCGAGCATGACCAAAATCATGACCGCGCTGATCGTGTTTCGTGAACTCAAACAGGGTAACTTAAGCCTCAACGAAAAAGTTCGGGTCAGCGAGAAAGCATGGCGAACTCCAGGCTCTAGAATGTTTATTGAAGTGAATAAATTTGTTTCTATTGACGATTTATTGCACGGCATGCTCGTGCAGTCGGGAAATGATGCCACCGTTGCGCTAGCCGAGCACGTTGCTGGCGACGAAGCAACCTTTGCAGAAATGATGAACCTGGAAGCTAAGCGCTTAGGTATGGAACATAGTCACTTTGTAAACAGCTCAGGCTTGCCAGATGACAATCACTTTTCAAGCGCTCGCGATTTAGCCGTTCTAACGCGAGCTTTAATTGCCGCATCGCCTGAATTGTACAAAATAAATGCGATAAAAGAATTTACCTTTAATGGTATTACCCAGCAGAACAGAAACAAATTACTTTGGCACGATAGCAGCGTCGATGGGGTCAAAACAGGCCACACCGAAGACGCTGGATATTGCCTGGTATCATCGGCTGTGCGAGACAGTATGCGCTTAATTTCGGTTGTTATGCGCACTGATAGCGAAAGCGCCAGATCTGACGCCAATCAAACTCTGCTCAACTATGGTTATCGTTTTTACGAAACCCATTTACTGTACAAAGCCGGGCAGTCATTATCAGCGACTCGCATATGGAAAGGCGCAGAAGAAAACCTGAATATTGGCTTGAGCGATGACCTTTATCTGACTATTCCACGTAACCAATACAAAGAATTAGACGCCAGTCTCGAGATAGACCCACAATTAATAGCGCCTATGCAAAAAGGGCAGCGCGTGGGCTCTGCCGTTATAAAGCTGAAGGGAGAAGTATTAGAAAAACGCCCCCTTGTCGCCTTACAAACCGTTGATGAAGGGTCCTTAATGCAAATCATTAAAGACGAAGCATTATTACTTTTTGAATAAAGAGGCCTGTCCGTGTCATTAGAACCTGCGGTTTTTCTTAATGGGGAATTCGTTCCTTTAACAGAAGCCAAGATATCCGTTTTAGATCGGGGCTTTTTATTCGCCGATGGTGTTTACGAGGTAATACCCGCATACGGCGGCAAATTATTCCGTTTACAGCAACACCTGGACCGGCTAAATAGTTGTTTGAACGCTATTCGAATGGCGCCCGTCATGAGCGACCAGGAATGGACATCCGTTCTTACTAAATTAATAGAACCACACGCGCAATCCGATCAATCTGTTTATATACAGGTAACCCGTGGCGCTGGCGTCAATCGTGACCACCAATTACCTGCGTTATACCAGCCAACCACCTTCGCGATGTGCCAGGCCATCGTCAACGATAGTCAGGGTATTATCGCCAAAGGTATTAAGGCTATTACCCTGGACGACATTCGGTGGGATTGGTGTCATATTAAATCCATCGCATTACTGGGCAATATCTTATTAAAACAGCAAGCCAGCGACCAACACTGTACTGATGCCATATTATTGCGCGATGGCTTTGCTACCGAAGGTTCGGCCAGCAATTTATTTATCGTTAAAAATAAACAGCTGATAACACCACCTAAAAGTCATAACCTGTTGCCAGGGGTAACCCGAGATCTGGTGTTAGAGCTCGCTATAAATGAAGGTATAAACTGTATTGAACGTGAAATTTCTGAGCAACAACTGTTCAACGCCGACGAAATTTGGCTGACCAGCTCAACAAAAGAAATCATGCCAGTTATAGAGTTAAACAGGCAAGCCGTTGGCAATGGACAACCTGGCGAGCTATGGCAACTAATATCCAACCGCTACAGCGACTTCAAAAAACAACTCCGAACAAAGAAAGATGACTGATAAACCAGGCGACGAACAACACAATCTTTTAATGGATTATCCCTGCGAGTTCACCATTAAAACGATGGGCTTCGCTCATATCGAGTTTGACTTGATTGCGATTGACATCATCCGTCGCCACGCGCCCGATATTTCGCAAGACGCCGTTAAAAAAAAATTCAGCAAATCACAAAAATATATCTCACTGAGCATCACCATCACGGCGCAAAGTAAACAGCAGATGGACGCTATCTATCAAGACCTCACCGATAGTGAGCACGTCTTAATGTCGCTGTGAAAACCGAACCAACGCCGCAAAACTTAGCGCTAAAAATTCGCCAACTGGGGCTTCAGGAATACCAATGCACCTGGGACGCTATGAAAGCTTTTTGTGAGCAGCGAACTGGCGATACAGCAGACGAAGTCTGGCTAGTTGAACACCCCGCCGTTTTTACTCAGGGCGTCAGCGGCAAAGCCGAGCACATACTAAATCGCAGTGGCATCCCGATCATTCAATCCGACCGTGGTGGCCAAGTCACATATCATGGTCCCGGCCAACTGGTGATGTACGTCTTGTTTGATCTGCGTCGTTTAGGTATTGGCATTCGTGCGCTGGTTGATATTCTTGAAAATATCACCATCGCTGGATTAAAGAAGTACGGCCTAAGCGCCGTCGCACGAAAAGATGCCCCTGGTGTTTATATAGATGGTGAAAAAATTGCGTCTTTGGGGTTACGAGTAAAAAAAGGCTGCAGCTATCATGGACTAAGCGTTAATATCAAAATGGATCTAACGCCTTTCAGCTTTATCAACCCATGTGGTTACGAAGGGCTTAAAATAACCCAACTATCCGAACATGGCGTAAACTGTTACCCCTTAGATTTTGCCGCAGTTTTACTACATGAGCTTAAAATACAACTCAATTATTTACCACAGCTAGCCAACTCAAGCACACTAACCGTATAGCCCTATGTCACAAGATACCGATACTTTAAAAGCCCCTTCTCGCGCGACGCCCGAAACACACCAACGCAGCGAATCTAAACTCGCCCGAATTCCGATTAAAGTAGAGAGAAAAGCCGAGTTATTACGCAAGCCGCATTGGATTCGCGCCAAAGTACCCAGTGGACCGCGCGTTAATGCGATAAAAAAAGCCTTGCGAGACCACGGTCTGCATTCTGTTTGTGAAGAGGCCGCCTGCCCTAACCTCGGTGAATGTTTTAATAATGGCACCGCCACGTTTATGATTATGGGCGATATTTGCACCCGACGCTGCCCGTTTTGCGACGTCGCGCATGGCCGACCTAATCCTCTGGATAAAGACGAGCCACAAAAGCTCGCCGAAACCATTAAAGATATGCAGTTGCGTTACGTCGTCATCACCTCGGTCGACCGGGATGATTTACGCGATGGTGGCGCGGATCATTTCGCGCAGTGCATTATAGCCGTCCGCGAACTCAATCCGACAATACAGATCGAAGTGCTCGTGCCTGATTTTAGAGGCCGCATGGATCTTGCCGTCGAGGTATTAGTTAAAACGCCCCCCGACGTGTTTAACCACAATTTGGAAACTATCCCGCGCCTGTATAAAAAAGCCAGACCCGGTTCTGACTACCAATGGTCGCTTAATTTATTAAAACGCTATAAAGAAGCGCACCCCGAGGTACCGACTAAATCGGGACTGATGCTGGGCCTGGGTGAAACCATGGAAGAAACGCTTGAGGTAATGCGAGATTTACGCGCTCACAACTGCAATATGCTAACGCTAGGGCAATACCTACAACCAAGTCAGGATCATTTGGCCGTTGAACGGTACGTCACGCCCGAAGAATTTGATGAGCTAGCTAGGCTCGGCAACGAAATGGGTTTCTCTCACGTAGCCAGTGGCCCAATGGTTCGCTCTTCTTATCACGCGGACCAACAAGCTTCTGGAGTTATCGCATAAATTTTAAGCCTTTAGCATCGTTGCTAAATGGGCTAATCGCTCTGGCGTACCCACGTCAACCCATTCACCTTCGTATAATTCACCGTTCACCTCGGCTTTTGAAATACAGCGTCGAATAATCGGCGCCAAAGGGAATGCACCGGGTTTTTCCTGCGCAAAAATCGCTGGATGAAAAACGCCAATACCACTGTATGTAAACGTCTTATCTCCGGGCGATACAACTAGCCCACCGTTTAAAGAAAAATCACCGTCTGGATGATGCGGTGGGTTATTGATCAACACCAGATGGGTCTTGTTGTCTGTTTTAGTCATCAGGCTGTTATAGGGAAAGTCCGTCCAGACATCTGCATTCACCACGAGAAAGTGTTGATTACCTAATAAAGGCAAGGCTTTAAATATTCCACCGCCCGTTTCTAAGGCCGCACCTCCTTCGTCGGAATACTCAATTTGAACACCCCATTGTTCGCCAGAACCTAATGCCCGTTTAATTTGTTGACCTAAGTACGCGATATTGATGACGAACTCATCAAAACCCTGTTTTTTCAAGGCCAAGATAAGGTGCTCGATAATACTCCGGCCCGCAATTTTCAACAGCGGTTTGGGACAATTATCCGTCAACTGTCGCATTCGCTCACCACGACCAGCCGCTAAAATCATCACCTTCATGATAACTGAAGCCCTTTTATCCGGTCTTGCAACTTGGCAGTTAGCTGATGAGAAGCCATTATGTCAGCTAGCGGTTTTAGTTCGTCGTATCGTTCGCAAACGTTCATAACGTACGTCAGCGTTCGCGGGATATCTTTTATATAACCGGCTTTGCCGTCGCGTAATAATAAACGCGAAAAAATGCCTATCGCTTTCATATGCCGTTGCACGCCCATCCAGTCAAACCATTGATAAAAAATGGTTTTCTCAAAATTGTCACCACAGCCTCGCTGCTGCCGTTGTTGTAGAAAATTATCTAACCAGGGGTATATTTGATCGTCAGGCCAGTCGATATAACAGTCCCTATATAAAGAAACAAGGTCATACGTTAGCGGCCCCACTACGGCGTCCTGAAAATCGATCACACCGGGATTATTTTCCTTCGTCAACATCAAGTTTCTGGAGTGAAAGTCTCGGTGAACAAACACCTGTGGCTGCTGAATGGCTGAGTCGACTAGCTTTTGCTGAACACTAGCCAATACCAACTGCTCAGCTCGCGTCAATTCAATGCCTAATAATTTGCCGATAAACCATTCATCAAACAAACCCATTTCCTGTTTCAACAAGGCCTCATCGTAATTAGCAATAGCCAATCCACTCAGCGGTATCTGGTGTAGTTTATGTAAACCCTGCACCGCGTCAGCGTACTGCTGATCGACAGTCTGCCCATTCAGTTTATCTAAAAAGCTAACGGTGCCAAAGTCGCTGAGTACTAAAAAACCTTGCTCCAGAGACTTATAAAAAATCGTTGGTGCGTTAACCTCGTGCTGCCGTAATAACTCGGCAATTGATATAAAAGGACTGCAATCTTCTTTGTCAGGTGGTGCGTCCATTACGACATAGGATTGAGAACCCACAATAAGTCGAAAATAGCGCCTAAAGCTAGCGTCACTAGACGCCGGTTCACAGCTAAATTCACTAGTTCCCAGAACGGTTTCCAGCCACTTAATTAAAAGTTGTTTGCGTTCATCTATCGGCATTAAAATAACTCATGTTGACCTAATTAGTGCACGCTGAAAGTAGCGTGTTATTATATTAAAAAAATAACTAAAGTTTCGTTGTGGATTTCATCATTCTATGCGATTTTATACATACTAAGTTAGACACAAACAAAAAGGCTGCATCATCAATCGCTCACAAAGACATTTTTTTCTTGGCTTAGCCCTGTTATTAGCACCGTCACTGTCATATGCCTACAGTGATTCGCAATGGGACTGTAAACTAGCAAGCGACGGCGATACCTGGGATTGTTCAGCGTCGACTAAACCGATTGCAAAAACACCCGCCGCGAAAACCCCAACGGATTCCACCAGCGACAAAACTGTTATTACTAAAGCACCTACTAACGAACCCTCAGAGCCACCCGTACCACGTGTACAACTATCAAGAAATGCTGCACCACAGATAACAAAAAAAACGACTCGTAAAGTCTCTGCTCCTGGAAGCAATTCGTCCTGGGATTGCCAGGCTGGTAATAACGGCACCTGGGATTGCTCGCAAACAGGTGTGGGCGTGACTACATCTGTTACTGCTTCCTCTAGCAACGAAATTGAAGACAGCAGTCAACTGGCTACTAATGTCGATGACGACAGAAATAACGCCCTTTTCCAACAAATGATTACACAATTAGCCGTTAATCCATGGGATACCTGCGAAGTAACTACAGAGGCTCTACGTGCGAGCAGGCAAGAAATCAGACAGGACAGGTTAAACGCTAATGTAGATATTCAGGCTGACTATTCTGAACTGACGGGCAAAAATGAAGCCAAGTTCAGTGGTGACGTATCGGTTACTCGAGCTGATCAGTTGATAACCGCAGATCAGGTTAGCTTTCAAAATAAAGAGGGCATAGCCAGCGCTAGCGGCGATGTTTTCTACCAGGAAAAAGGCTTTGCATTACATAGTGACCAGGCTCAACTTCAACTCAAGCAAGACACCGGTCAATTCAGTAATAATCAGTTTATTCTCGAAAACACACACGCTCGAGGAACCACTCAAACAACAAACCTGATCAATCGAGACGTCACTCAATCTACAAACATTAGCTATACCACCTGCGCGCCAAACGACACCGATTGGCAGCTACAAGCCAGAACATTAGAACTCAACAACCTAACCGGCCGGGGCACGGCTCGAGATGTATGGGTTGAAATCTTTGACACGCCATTACTTTACACCCCCTATATAAGCTTCCCGATAGACGACAGGCGTCAATCCGGCGTGCTGACGCCTACTTTTGGGAGTTCTGATACCACTGGCGTTGATATTTCAGTACCGTATTATTGGAATATCGCGCCAAATTACGACGCGACCCTTACGCCACGTGTAATGAGTGACCGTGGTCTTATGTTAGGCGGTGAGTTTCGTTATCTGAGCAGCAATAGTGAAGGCCAGGTAGCTGCAGAAATTCTTGACGACACTAAAAATAATGACCTAAGAGGACAATTCTCATTACAAAACGAGACCATTTTTAGCTCCCGACTAAGCGCAAATATTGACCTTAATTATCAATCAGATGATGACTATCTGGAAGACTTTGGTAACAACTTGAGTATCGCCAGTGACCGTTATTTAATTAGCAATGCAGATCTAAAATATGAGGCCGATGACTGGAATGTACTGGCCAGGGTAGATAATTACGAACTCATTGACAATAACTTAACGAACCCTACAAAACCCTACCGCCGACTACCGCAGGTACTTTTCAATTTGCACGAAATGAATGCTTTTGGTATCGCAAAAGTGGATATGCGAAATGAGTTCGTACACTTTGATCGCAGTGACGACACCACTGCTCAACGAATTGACTTACACCCTGGCATCAGCATTCCATTCCGTACCGCTACTAGCTTCGTGACGCCACGATTAAGCTTAAGGCATACAGACTATCGCTTGAGCAACCAGGCAATGGGTGTAGATAGAGATCAAAGTCGGACCTTACCTATTTTGTCCGTTGATTCTGGGCTGTTTTTCGAAAGGGACTTAGATATCGCCGGCGGCATGATACAAACGCTTGAGCCTCGCGCCTATTATCTTTATGTGCCACATGAGAACCAGGATGAGATTCCATTATTTGACACCTCATCCTACGACTTCAGTTTCAACCAGCTGTTCAGAGAAAATCGTTTCTCAGGAGCCGACAGAGTCGCCGATGCTAACCAGTTAACTCTTGCGGTTACTTCAAGGTTTATTGAACCTGCCAGCGGTAACGAACGATTAAGAGCCAGCGTTGGTACAGTTATCTATTTTGACGACCTGGATGTTGGACTTACACCGAGCAGCGCGCCTATTAGTAAAGATACATCGGATCTTATTGCCGAGGTCTCTGCGAAAATCAATAATAATTGGTCTGCGAGTTCGGCTTTACAATATGATCCGCATGCTGGAAAAACACAAAAATCGACCCTCGGCGTTCATTATCGCGATACTGATGATCGTATTTTCAATGCCACTTATCGATCTAGATTAGAAACCGGATTGAATATTGACGATATAGAACAGACCGATTTATCTTTCAAATGGCCGCTCAGCAAAACATGGAGTACGGTTGGTCGCTGGAATTATTCTTTACAGCAAAACCTGTCTCTTGAAAGTTTTATTGGCTTAGAAAAAGATACCTGTTGCTGGCGTTTCAGAGTGATCGCCAGACGATACGTCAACGACGCGTTTGATGAAAAACCGAAAGAAGGCTTATTCTTTCAATTTGAACTCAAAGGCCTAACCAGCTTAGGCGGGAAGTTAGACTCTTTTCTTGAAGAAGGCATTTTAGGTTACAAAATTCCCGAACAATAAGCTATTCAAACGACCCAACTAATTCTGGCGAATGGAAACCAAATTCCATAACAATTATCCGGGCTAATCAATTTAAATATTAACTATAGATACCATCTTATGTACAGACTCAAATTATCAAATTTAATTATTGCGATGCTGCTGCTAAGCTTCATTTCTGCCAGCGCTTACGCCCAAAATTCCGTTAATCGAATTGTCGCGATCGTTGATAAAGGCGTTATCTTACAAAGCCAACTCAATGAACAGGTTAAGCAAATGTTCCAACGTTTAACCCCCGAGCAACGCGCATCTATTTCAAGAGAAGATATTGAAAAAAGAGTGTTGGATAAAATGATTATCACTGAGCTACAACTACAAATTGCTCGGCGAAGTGAAATTAAAATACTCGACGCTGAAATAGATCAGTCCATCAGCCAGATTGCTAGCGCCAATAAACTAACGCCAGATCAGTTTATCAACGTGTTAAAAAACGACAACATCAGCCTAAAGTCTTTTAGGAACTCAATTCGCGATCAAATGCTGGTACGCCGAGTACAGTCCAGTTACGTGCATCATGAAGTAAAAGTATCTGAACAAGAAGTACAGAGTTTTTTAAAGCTCATTGAGCAGGGTGACGGCGACCAATTATCCGAATATCATCTCGGGCATATTCTGATCGCCACACCAGAAAATGCAACGCCAGCGCAGATCAAAAAGGCCAGAAAAAAGGCCCATCGTATTATCGCTGAATTAAAAGCCGGGGAAAATTTTTCAACCTTGTCTATTGCTGAATCTGACGCCAATAATGCACTTGATGGCGGTGACCTTGGCTGGATGAAACTGGCGCAAATGCCTTCTTTATTGAAACCTTACGTCGAAAAAATGCAGCCCAACAGTTTTTCCGATGCAATCCAGAGTCCCAGCGGTTTCCATATCATTAAATTATTTGAAACCCGTGGTCAGGAAAAAATCATGGTCACTAAAACGCACGTTCGCCATATTCTGATTAAAATTAATGCGCTAGTCAGTGATCAAATCGCTCAAGAAAGGCTGCTTAACTTAAAACATCGTATAGATAATGGTGAAGACTTTGTTACCTTAGCGCGTGCGAATTCTGAAGATAGAGGTTCTGCTATCACCGGTGGTGACCTTAACTGGGTGCAGCCAGGTGCTCTGGTACCGGCATTTGGAGTGCGATGAATAGTCTGGCTATTAATGAGGTAAGCAAACCTGTTCAAACTCAGTTTGGCTGGCACCTGATTCAGGTTTTGGGGCGCGAACAGCAAGATAACACCCAGCTGGTACGTGAAGCTCAAGCCCGTTCACAGTTACAAAAACGTAAGGCAGATGCCGCTATTGAAGCCTGGTTAACAAAATTACGCGATGAGGCTTACGTCGAATATCGATTAAATCACTAAGCGTAACGACTTCATTATTTAATCAGTTCCAATGCTCATACCTCGAATCGTCATTACCGCTGGAGAACCGGCCGGGATTGGCGTAGATATTTGCTTACTCATCTGCCAACAACAGTGGCCCGTTGAACTCGTTTTCATTGCTGACCCCGAGTTGTTTCAGCGTAGAGCAACGCTCTTAGGGTATAAGGTAAAGATCCAGCTTGTCGATCTCTCGCAACCGGCCCAGTCACACGTGCAGGGCGTATTAAACGTAGTCCCTGTCAGCTTGGCAAATGAAGAACGTTGCGGCCAATTGGACGTTCGAAATGCCTCCTACGTGGTAAAGTCATTGCAACTGGCCGCCCAGCTTTGTCTGGATAAAGTATGCCAGGCCGTTGTGACCGGGCCGGTGCAAAAAAGCATTATTAATGACGCGGGAATTCCATTTTCTGGTCATACCGAGTTCTTTGCCGACTACTGCGGCGGCTACCCTGTGATGATGCTCGCTACAAAAAACCTGAAAGTGGCACTAGCGACCACCCACCTGCCGCTGAAACAGGTTAGCGCGGCGATAAGTCGTTCTTTACTGGTAAAAACGATCACTATTTTGCAACGTGACTTACAACAAAAATTCTCGATAACGGAGCCAAAAATTGCCGTTTGTGGCTTAAACCCCCACGCTGGTGAAAATGGCCACCTAGGTGATGAAGAAATAAACTGCATTATTCCAACGCTTGAAAGTTTACGTAAAAAAGGTATCAATTTAACCGGCCCACTACCCGCTGATACGATATTTACTCCCGCCATACTCGCTCAACACGACGTCGTATTAGCGATGTATCACGACCAGGGTTTACCCACGCTGAAATATGCTGGCTTTGGTGACGCCGTCAACATCACCTTAGGTTTACCCATTATTAGAACCTCAGTTGATCACGGTACTGCGCTAGATTTAGCAGGTAGCGGTAAAGCGAGCTCAACTAGTTTACAATCCGCCTTAGAGATGGCTATCAAACTAATTACCCATTAATACATTGAATAAACCACATCGCGCACGTAAACGCTTCGGCCAGAATTTTTTGCATGACAGCCGTATTATCCACCAAATCATCATGGCGATTAATCCATCGCCAGGCGATCACGTGGTTGAAATAGGCCCCGGACAAGGAGCTATTACCGAGCCACTTCTTGCCTCTAAATGTCGCTTAGACGTCGTTGAAATTGACCGTGATCTGGTCTTCAGGTTAGAAACCAGGTTTGCACAAAACGAACGGTTTACTTTGCATAGCGCCGATGCATTGAACTTTGATTTTTCAGCCCTTTCCAGCGGCGAGAAATTACGCATCGTAGGCAATTTGCCCTACAACATCTCCACCCCCTTACTGTTCCATTTAATGCAGCAAACGGCGCAGATCGAAGATATGTTTTTCATGCTGCAAAAAGAAATCGTCAATCGCCTGCAAGCCGGACCGGGCAGTAAACAATTTGGTCGCCTCAGCATTATGATTCAGATTCACTGTGAGGTTGAGGCGCTATTTGACGTGGACCCAGAGTGTTTCCAGCCGCAACCTAAGGTGATGTCCAGCATCGTTCGCTTATCGCCTCATCGCAAACAAAAATATATTATTGACGATATGCTGCTATTTGAAAAAGTAGTGAAGGCCTCCTTCGCTCAACGCCGCAAAACAATTCGTAACACCCTGAAAGAACTCTGTGATGAGGAGGCGCTTAGGGCCGTTGATATTAACCCCGGTACAAGAGCCGAAGCGCTCAGTATTGATGACTTTGTCAGACTAAGCAATCACCTCAGCGCCCATAAAGACGCTCTATAGCTCAGCTATAGGAAAAATCAAATGGATCACCTGATACGACAAATACAAATAACAAAATGTTAGCAACAGACTAATAGCCATACTTTTTTGTATCGTTTCTCGAATAATATGCCCCATCACGACAAAGCTCCAGCATACAATCACAAATACGGCCAGGCCCGCCACGCCAGTTGACGACTCGCTTTTTATTAATATATCCAGCCAAAATATGAAAGGAATGCTTAACATCGTTATCAACGTGCCACTGCCGTAGATCGCCGTTATTGCCTGTTTAAATCTATTCGGTAACGAAAAAAATAACAGCAAAACGTACATAAAAATCGCCACTAAAAGCGTCTCGATTATCGACTGGTAGAGGGCGTCACTCCAGGGTAACCCACTAGAAATGAGTATGCTACCCGCTAAAAGATAAGTCATAAAAACCATTATTTGAACGTCAGAGGAATCTGGCACGTCCTGTGGCCCTTTCTTTAGCAAGCAAATATCAAAAAATAGTCTGGCTAGTGTTTTATAATCTCTATTCATTGTAATAGTATGCTGTACCATTACAGCTTATTCAACGCACTTCCTGTTTATCTAAATGATCTTAAGCGAAAACGAACAAATAGAGTTTAGAGTTATTGAGCTAAAACAGGAGCACGAAGATTTACACTATATTATCGACCACTTATCTGAAGAAATTCACCCCGACCAACTCAGGCTTCGTCGTTTAAAAAAGCGTCGCTTATTCATTAAAGACCAGATTGAACACTTAAAAAGCAACCTAATCCCTGATATCGACGCCTAATGGAAAAAATTAACCTAAAGGCGTACCAGTTATTGATAGAAGGCGCCGATCTTATAGAAAAAGATGGCTTTGGCGTAAAGGTACTCGACAGCAAAAAAGGTGAAATGATTAAATTATTTCGCCGCAAACGTTTTTTTTCAAGCGCCCTTTTCACGCCCTATGCCGTTCGCTTTGCGAATAACGCTAAGCGACTCACGCAACTTAACATCCCAACTATTAGCGTTAACAGACTACTTTGGTGTGCGGATATAAAGCGCCATATCGTTATCTATAAACGCCTTGAAGGTGAGCTATTGCGTGAGGTACTGTCTAATCAAACGGGCCATATAGAAGATCTTTATCAAAAATTCGCCGCGTTTATCGCTGAACTACACGAAAAAGGCGTCTACTTTCGTTCCGCTCATCTGAAAAATATATTATTACTACCGAATGGTGAGTTTGGTCTGATAGATATTTCGGATATGCAGATTAAACGCGGGCCTCTAAGTCTGGTTTTACGTGAAAGAAATTTTTCGCACATCCTTCAGCATCAGGAAGACAAAGACTTAATAGCGAGCCACTATAAGTCCTTTGTATCTAGTTACTTTAAAAAGAGCCAACTCGAAGAAACCCAACAGTCGCGCCTTGATCAAAGTATTCGCTCTATTCTGGCTTAATTTTTTTAACCAGAATATCTTCCATCACCAGATACTCCAGATCAGAACCATAAAACATATTTAATGCATCGGTGGGCGAGCAAACCATCGGCTCTCCGCGTCGGTTCAGCGACGTATTTAACACCACCGCGTTGCCGGTTAATTTCTCAACTTCGCTTATTAAGGCGTAGTAACGTGGGTTAGTATCTTCGGTTACAATTTGCGCCCGCGCCGTGCCATCTTCATGCACGACTTCGGGAATTCTCGCTTTCCAGCTATCGGCCACGTCAAAGGTAAACGTCATATAAGGGCTTGGGTGATCGGTCTGTAAAATATCTTCCGCTACCGTGTCCAAAATACTGGGGCAAAATGGCCGCCAGCGCTCGCGGTATTTAATTTGCGCGTTAATTCTATCGGCAACGCCACGGCTACTCGGGTTACCGATGATACTGCGGTTGCCTAGTGCGCGCGGACCAAATTCCATGCGGCCCTGGAACCAGGAAATAGGGTTACCATCGGCAAGAAGTTTAGCCGTGTATTCGGTGGTATTGTCCAACACTTCGTAATCCGGCTTATTCGGGTGGTCTAAACAAGCTTGAATGCATTCTTCATTGGTATATTTTGGTCCAAGGTAAGCGTGCTCCATTTTTTCAATCTGCTCACCCAATTCTTGCGCGGCGTAACTCGCCGCACCAATCGCCGTCCCAGCGTCACTAGCCGCCGGTTGCACGAACAGTTCTTTGACGTCTGGCCGCGCGATAATGCGCTGATTCAACTTAACGTTTAACGCCACGCCGCCGGCGTAACACAACTTGCCGGTTTCTTTTAGCACGTCGCCCAAATAGGTATCAATCAAACCCAGCGCCACTTTTTCAAGCAAGGCCTGAATACTCGCCGCATAGTCGATATAGGGGTCGTCAATTTCATCGCCTTGCCGTCTTGGTCCCAACCAGTCGATTAATTTGGGACTGAAAAAATAACCTTTGCCATTTTCTTTGTAGCGACGTAAACCAAGGCAGTTAACTAATTGAGTATTCACCTTGAAGTCTTTTCCGTCCGTTTCTATTAAGCGTGAGAAATCAAAACGGTTGGGGTTACCATAAGGCGCCATACCCATCACTTTAAACTCGCCATCGAGCATTTCAAAGCCTAAAAACTCGGTCAACGCACCATACACGCCACCTAAAGAATCGGGGTCGTAAAACTCTTTTATCTTATGAATTTTTCCATTTTCACCGTAACCAAAAAAGGTCGTCGCGTATTCGCCTTTACCGTCGATACCCAGAATCGCCGTTTTTTCTTTAAAACCGCTCAAGTGGTAAGCGCTACTGGCATGGGCTAAATGATGTTCAACCGGTACGAACTTAACCCGTTGGGAGTCAATACCTAAGTCATCGAGCATTTTCATTACGCTTTTAAAGTTACGTTCGTATCGGCGATTACCGTTAAACAAGGCCATCAATGCCCTGTCTGGCGCGTACCAATGGCGCTTTGCGTAATGCCAACGTGCGGGGCTGGATAAACCTATCTCGGCATAGGGAAACGCCACCACATCAATCTCACTCGGTTTGATTCCCGCGTACTCCAGGCAAAACTTGGTCGATTCGTAGGGGAATTTTCCTTTAGCGTGTTTATCACGCAAGAAACGTTCTTCCTCTGCCGCTGCTACTAATTTCCCATCGATAAACAACGCTGCAGATGCGTCGTGATTAACTGCACCCGATAAGCCTAAAACTTTCATATTCAATCCGTATTTTTTTATCCGCCACATTATGGCTTTTATGAAATGTTATTTTACTTAGTTTTCCGTCGTTTCACAGGCAATATTAAAACAACTAAACGCCGCCTAACGAAAAGACTGACTTGTCAATTAGGTTTAAGGCAGTTAGTCTACGTGTTTAATATTTGTCGTTTGACCTAATATTGGCAAAATTAAGATCCAGTAATCTTACCGCTTTAAGCTTAATTTAATCTTAGCGCTTGATAATGTGAATTTTATAACGTGGTAAAAAAATCAATGAAAACAACTTTTAATTGGCGAGCTTTTCGCCAGCTGTATTTCTTTTTCTTTTTCTTCTCTGGGCCTTATCAAATAGCGATTTACCTGGCGGGCATGTCAAATACCACCGGTATTCGTGATGCTATCTTAATGTCTAGCGTTTGGATGGTGCCCGTATTGCTTTGGCCGAAGCATACAAGAGCCATCAGCGCCGTTATTGGCGTACTGTTATGGGCTACGTCGATCGTTAGCTGGAGCTACTTTTACGTATTTGGTCAAGATTTTTCGCAAAGCGTTTTATTCATAATCTTTGAGTCTAATATGGCTGAAAGTAATGAGTTTATTGAGTCGTACATTAGCCCAGCCATCATCGCGTTACTGTTCGTGTATGCCGCCATGTCGTATGCGCTTTGGCGCCGACTCGAGCCGGTTCATATCCCCCATCGCGCGCATAAATATGCCACAATTTTTATTTTTAGTTTTATTTTTAGCTGGCCATTAGTGAACCCCTTGGTCGTGCAAAGCGCAGATTGGGACGTATCAATTAAAAAAATGCAGGATCGTATCGAACCGGCTGCACCCTGGAACATCATCGCTGGCTATTTTAAGTACCAAAAAGTACTCGGTAATATGCAACGGCAATTGGCTAACAACAGTCAAATAGCCCCACTAAAAGAATTACAAGATACCCGCGGTCAACAACCGTCTACCATGGTGATTGTAATGGGTGAGTCTACTAATGCCCAACGAATGAGCTTATACGGTTATCAACGTCCGACCAGTCCTTTACTGGACGAGATGAAAGATGAGTTATACGTGTTCGATAATGTGATCAGCCCAAGGCCCTATACTATCGAAGCCTTACAACAAATTTTAACCTTCGGCGATCAGCAAAACCCCGATGACTATTTAAGCCGGCCTACACTGATGAATATGATGCAACAGGCCGGCTACAAGTCATTCTGGATTACCAATCAGCAAACCCAAACTAAGCGCAACACCATGTTGCTGACCTTCTCACAACAAACCGATGAGCAGGTGTACTTAAATAATAACCGTGTACAAAATGCCGGACAGTTTGACGAGGAGGTGCTCGAGCCGTTTGAACAAGCGCTGAGTGACCCCGCAGAAAAAAAATTAATTATCGTTCACCTGATCGGCACGCACCGTAAATATGAATACCGTTACCCGGAAAGTTTTGACCATTTTACTTCGCGACAAGGCGTACCTGACTGGCTTCCGGAAAAACATTTAGAAGAATATAACGCCTATGATAATGCCGTTTTATATAATGATTACGTCGTCAGTAGTCTCGTTAAACAATTGAAGGCTAAGGTCACGAGCAATAGCGCCCTAGTCTACTTTGCCGATCATGGCGAAGAAGTGTTTGATACCAAAGATCACTTGTTTACTGGCAGAAATGAAGGCAAACCAACTGTGGCAATGTACAGGGTGCCTTTTATCACTTGGCTCTCGCCGGCCTTACGGGCTAAAAAAGACCTTCGCCCCTACTTGAATCGCCCTTATTTAAATTCCGACTTTATCCATAGCTGGACTGATCTAGCCGACATCCGCTTCAGCTCTTATGATTCGACAAAAAGCTTATTCAACCCCGATTTTATCGCCAGAAAAAGGCTGATCGGCAACCCAGCAACACCAAAAAAACTGATCGATTTTGATATGCTAACGCCTACCAAAACCCAACTTGTTGCCAAAAATTAACTACAGAGATAATAAAAAATGGCCGGACAAAATTTAACAGGGGTCGCGCGCCTCATCGCTGCAGGGCAAAACTCACTGGCTGGCTTAAAAGCTTGCTGGACACATGAAGAAGCATTTCGCCAAGAAGTGATCATTTCTATCGTTGGTATCCCGCTGGGCTTTTACCTGGGTGAAACGCCTATTGAACAGGTGTTATTAATCGGTAGTTTGTTATTGTTGATGATTATTGAGTTACTCAATTCTGCCGTTGAGGCCGCTATCGATCGCATTGGCATGGAACACCATGAGTTATCCGGTCGGGCTAAAGACATTGCCTCTGCAGCCGTTTTACTCGGTGCTGTATTAACGGGGTTGACCTGGTTATTGATATTAATTTAACGAAGCAGGTTAAGCTTTCGAGTTAATTCTAGCGGCTATTCGTCGCCAGAGTTTTTTGCTTGCTGGGCTTAGCTTTTTTTCCTGACGGTAGCGTTTATAAAACCTCAACTGATCCTTAACACCCCAGTGTTGTGCGTGCCGCGCCAAACTGTATAAATCACGAAAAACAGCCTGTCCGTTAAGGTACGGTTGCTTAACCTTTTCAAGATCAATCAGCCGTAGCTCAAGCTCTCCACCCTCTAGCTGTTTAGCAAACACGTGTTTTAAATAAAAACAATTATGTTGAACGTTATGTCGGTGCATATTCCGTGTTATTTCGGCTAATTTTGAAATAATTATCGCCTTTTGACCCGCCGACGAGGCGAATGCACCACCCGGCTTATAGTCATCTGCTGACAAGGGTATAAAGCCGTCTAGTTCCTTAGTAAGCAACACCGCTCGTTGATCACCTTCGGTTTGCCAGTGTTCAAAAAAAACCGGTTCTAAGCTCGCTATACCCACCGTTTCAAAGTCACGGATACTGTTAAATTCTTTTAACAGGGTAGGTAAGCCTTTAATGGGGTGCAACAGCGAACGGTAACAATGGTTTTCTTGTCGTTTCAAAAAAACACCGGCTGTGCCGCCTGCAGGCAATTTAAGTTCTATTCTGCAAACCCCGCTCCAACCACCTCGCGCAGCATTGGGCGGCTCAAACCACTCAGCTTTTAACGCCCATAATTTTTCAGCGCTATCTAATTGATTGAAAACCAGTATATCTCGCCATTTATCAGCTATATAATGCATCATTCACCGCTTAATTCACTTATCAAATGTCTTCATACGAGCCATTATATCGGTATATTTTTCATGGTACGCGTCTAATTACTGACCCAGCCTACCGTAAGCTACTAGCCGACAAGGGCTTGGGCAAACACGATAACTGGCACGGATTCAATAACGGCCAAATTATTTCCAAAGGCACAACCACCTGTATTAAGACTAAACTTGCACCGAGTGCTAACACGGTGTATTTCAAGCGCTATTCCTATTTAAAACATAAATGGCGATTCTTTCTACGCCGAAGTAAAGCCGCTACCGAACTGATTAATTATCAACGATTAAAGTCCATCAACATCCCCACCTTAGACGTGGTTGCCTTGTACGAGCAACGCACCTCAGGGCGCCTAAGCACTGCGTGTGTCGTCACTAAAGAAATACCGGACACACAACAGTTAGATCATTTTTATACCCAACTGCTAGCAACACAGCCTACTGGGCAGCGCACAATTATTTTAAACAGCATTAAACAACAACTCTTCGCACAATTAAGAGCCGCCCACGCAGCAGGTTTTTTTCATCTCGATTTAAAGTGGCGTAATGTTTTAATTCAACAAATAGGCGACCACTACACGCCCATTTGGATCGATTGCCCCCGTGGAGTCCAACGACGTTACGCCAATTACTCGCTGAAAGTCGCCGACTTAAGTGGGCTTGCGCGCAAAGCAACGTCATTTTTTAGCAATCAACAGCTTTATCGTATGCTGTATGAATACTTAGGTGAAACGGCTACTAAACAGCGAGCGAGGCGATTGTTTTTTGCTATACGAGATCATTTGGCTAGACGCCCCCCCGATGATTTTTTCGACTAGACTTTTATTAAAAATAAGCTATTGGCTCAGCCTTCTGTTCAGTTAACCCTTTAGCGGTTTAGCTTTTAAAGCCATCGCTTTAGCCGCTACTTTTTGCCATAAACGTTTGTCACGCGACAAGGCTGTTCTTAGGTCAACATCGCTATAAGTACGAATAAAACGATAAAAATCGCGTTGGCTAAAGCCGATCTCCATACTCGAAAAGTACAAGGCGGCAAGGTCTTTTACAAGCCACCTTTTAGGCGTTTTTGCGCGCATTTGAACACGGTGCAAATCGATTAAATATAACGGTAACTCGCTCACATCTGCACTCGTTTTCAAGTCATTTTCTTTTAATAAAAAATGACAAATGTATAGATCCCGATGATTAATGCCATGCTGGTGCAGTTGTCGGCTGATGCTCGCCACACGCAGTATCAGTGCACGTTTTAGCGCCAATGACGGTTTTTCAGTAGCCCAATTAGCACATAAATCTTCAAGGCTTATGGCTGGTTCGAGCGACTCGGTAATCACAAAAGAGGCCCGTTCTGCCGGATTATTTCCACGTTGTCCAAATGCCGCCAAGGTCATGGTTTTTATACCGAGCGAGGTTAATGTTTTAATCGCTTGATATTCATTACTGGCACCCAAAACCGGTAAACGAGCCTGCAATAGGTTTTTAATGATTTCCACCCAACCCACACCGTTATGAATTTTTGCAAAGTAATCCGTACCCTGTAAGGAAAACTTAAATGTTTTACGTCGCGCCACTTGGCGGTACATCTCGCCATCAAGTTGCATTAAGTCGTCAAAACTAGGTTCACCGCCCCAGTTCTTTTTAAAGCTGTCGGCTACTTCAAACAGCATGTTTTTTCTCTCTCGCGACGCGTTCAATGGCTTCAGCCGCCTTTTCGGGCATGCTGTATAAGTCTTCGTTATTAGCGTAAGCCAAGGCATTTTCTGACCAGGTTTTTTTATCCTGTAATACCATACAGGCCAGGCTTTCATTTAGGTTATGCTGCTGAAAAGGCGAAGCGATTACACACCCCGCCATCGATTGCGTCACGTGTTTAGCATAACCACAAATATCCGTCACCAACATCGGCAATCCAGCCACCATCGCTTCTAAAATCACTGTTCCAGTATTTTCTTTACGCGCTGGGTGCAGTAATACATCAGCGCCTAATAAAAAATCGGGTACATCACTGCGGCCACCCATAAAATGACATTGCTTCGCCACCCCCAGCTTTTTTGCTTGCCGTTTATAGGCTGCAAGGTCGTCTTCACCCAACACCATTAAATGGGTTTTAGCCAATACCTCTTGCGGTAAAGAAGCTAAGGCAAGCATGCCGCGATCAACGCCTTTTGTTTTAAACCCAGTACCCACCATCAATATCAATTGATCCTCTTCAGTTAAGCCATGCGCTTGGCGAAACGCCGCTCTTTTTTCGGCTGCATCATCTGATTTGCGTCGGTCAGGGTCAATACCTGGTGGCAACAGGAGTAATCGATGTTCTGGCGTGTGGTAGTGCTGTTGGAATAAGCCCATTTGAGTATCTGAAATCATTAAGCACAGGGTCTTGGCCTCTGTTCCAAAAACAGAGGCTTCGGCCGCAGCATAAAAACGATAACGTGGGTTGAATTGATGCGCGAAGCCCTTGCCTTCAAACCTATCGGCGTAGCAAGGATCAGCGGCGTAATACACGTCTAAATTTGGCATTTTGTTAAAGCCGATCAATGCGTCGTATCGTCCGTTTTGCACTCTATCGACTAATTGATGGTGAAAGTCTGCTACTTTTGCGTGATTGCTCCAGCCTTTGCAATCTAAAATATGCACCTGATAGTTAACTTGCGCTGGCCCTTCCCATTGCATCACAAATACATCAACCGAATGCCCTTTGGCTAAACACACATCGGCAATACGCATAAAGTCACGTGCCAAGCCGCCGTAGGGGAAATACTTATAAAGTGCGAACGCTAAACGCATGAATTAATCGGTTTATGTTAATAAAATTATTTTACCTTTATTCTGCCGACCTATGGCTTAACTATGCGTTAAAATGTTAATTCGCCAAGTAGAGCCGTCTAAACTGTGAAGAAAAAAAACAAGCCTAAAAAAACAGTCCATTCAGATACTAGTCTAGCCATCTACTTACGGCTGCTAAAATACGTTGTACCGTATTGGAAACCGTTTGCCGTTAGCTTATTTGGTTTTTTAATTTTTGCCGCAACCCAACCCGCGCTGGCCGCTTTAATGGAATACTTGGTCGATTCCTTGCAAGCCAAAGATCGCAGTGAAATTTACTGGGTACCCGTAGCAACTATCCTGATCGTTTTTTTTCGTGGCATCGGCTCATTTTTAGGTAGCTACTACATCGCCAAAGTCGCCAATAATGTCGTGCATACGCTGCGCTGCGCTATTTTTGATAAATACACCACCTTGCCCAACGGGTACTTCGACGATCAAAATACCGGCCATTTGCTCTCTCGCGTTACCTACAACGTGTCGCAAGTAACCTCTGCCGCCACCGACGCCATTAAAGTCGTCGTAAGAGAAGGGCTTACCGTCATCGGCCTACTCGCCTACCTTATCTATATGAACTGGGCTTTATCGCTTATTTTCTTGGCCATAGCCCCTATCATCGGCTTGCTGGTCAACTACGCAGGCAAACGCTTTAAAGCCATCAGCAAACGCCTACAGGTTTCCATGGGCGACATTACCCATGTGTCATCCGAGTTAATCAACAACTACCGCGTTGTGCGTAGCTTTGGTGGCGAAGCGTATGAAAAAAACCGCTTTAAACAAGCCAGCTTTTCTAATTTAAGGCAAGCGATGAAGATGGTGCAAACCGGCGCCATTAACACCCCTGTATTACAACTGATTGTCGCCTCAGCGCTAGCGCTAATGATCTATCTGGCCTTGCTGTTGATGACCCAAGCAACGCCCGGCGAGTTTGTCGCCTATATTACCGCAGCCGGCCTAATGCCTAAGCCCATAAGGCAACTGAGCGAAGTTAACGCCAATATCCAAAAAGGTATCGCCGGTGCGGAAAGTATTTTTGAGGTACTCGACCAACCACCTGAACTTGATAATGGCAACTATGAAGTGGACCGCGTCAAAGGCCATATTGAAATTAAAAATTTGAGTTTCACTTATCCAGCCGTTGAAGAGCCCGTATTAAAAAATATAAACCTCAATATCAAACCGGGCATGATGGTCGCACTGGTCGGTAAATCGGGTAGTGGCAAAACGACATTGGCCAATTTGATCCCACGTTTTTACCAACACCAACAGGGTGAAATTTTATTAGATGGCGTAGACGTAAACGACTACACACTTAAAAACTTAAGGCAACATATTTCACTGGTCACGCAAAACATCACCTTATTCAACGACACCGTCGCTAACAATATCGCCTACGGTGCTCTAAGAGAAACCCCTTTAGATGAAATAAAAAAAGCCGCAAGAGACGCCAATGCGGAAGAATTTATCGAGCAACTCCCAGAGGGCTGGGACACGCTAGTCGGAGAAAATGGCGTTAAATTGTCTGGCGGTCAACGACAAAGAATCGCTATAGCCAGAGCACTGCTAAAAAATGCGCCTATTTTAATATTTGATGAAGCCACCTCTGCACTGGACACTCATTCAGAAAGGCTTATCCAGAACGCCCTGAAAACAGCCACACTCAACAAAACAACTATAGTCATTGCTCATAGACTTTCAACTATCCAAGCTGCCGACCTAATTCTCGTAATGGACAAAGGCAAAATTATCGAGCAAGGTACGCATGAAGTACTAATCGCTCACAACAGTACCTATTTGAACTTAATAAACGAACAGACGCGTTAGAATGCGTAAAACAGTAGTTTTCATTCTTTCCTCTAATTTTAGTGGCTCGCACTTTTTATCTCTATTGCTCGGGAGCCATTCAAAAGCAGCCCACCTCGGCGAAGTCAAAAACTTAGTTAAAATTAAAAATTTAGGGAAAAAATCGTCGCACAATAGTGAATCTAGTCGGCAATGTTATGTTTGTGAAGAAAAGCCAGAGTGCATCATCACATCCAATCTTCATGGCTTACAAAAAGGCGATATATATAGCACTTTATTTTCACGCCATGAGCCTTCAATCACGCATTTAATTGACGCTTCAAAAAAAAGCGAGTGGGCAAATAATTTTATCTCAAACCCAGACTTTAATATCAAATTCATCCACTTAGTAAGAGACCCTCGCGCCTTAGTAAGAAAGTGGGATTTGCACTACAACGCCCCCTCTGATTTAACAAGGCAAAAGGTAAAGCAAATTCGTAATTTTCCATCTAAGCTAATGAAAATTCTTTGGTTTCCTTCATGGCAGACTTATTTATTAAAATGGTTAGATCAAAACCGCACGATTTTTAATTTCATAACGTCTTCTGGACATGACTACCAAACCATTTCTTACGAAGAACTAGCAACAGACACAGAAAAAACGCTGGCCCCTCTTATGGATTGGCTAC
>JASJGO010000124.1:0-5050 GCA_033791505.1 Cycloclasticus sp. | reverse complement strand
TGGGTGATGAACTAGCCGACAAAATTAAAGACTTAAGTATAGCCAAACAACAGCTAACGCTACGTTTCTCAGGTCAGCACAACGAGCCGTTAGTATTAACCCTGCAAGTAACAGACAACAACACATTAGAAGCGACCCATGTGATTAAATCCAACGTGCCATTAAAAAAGGCAACGCAATCAACGCTCGATTCAGCAGCAATAACAAAACGGTTTAAAGGGTTTAACAATGCTCACTACACGATGGAGTCGGTTAGTTTTGACGACTTGGCAGACAAGCTAAGCCTCCCCTTTAAAGAATTGGCAGAGATAAAAAACAAAGCCGCCTTCATACTCAATAACGCTATCGACGTGGTGCCTAACGTGGATGTGCCAGCGCTGGTTAATAACCCCAAAATGAGTGCGGACAATCAGCCGACGATGTCGATTCTAATAGCGGATGAAAAAGACCTGCACTTGTGTGAACTGACGGATGCTGATATTTACTTCAAGTTACCGGAAAGCTTCAAAAAAGGCTGCACTAAATACATCGACTTGCTGCTACAAAACCCGCGTTTAATCCCATGGTTTCCAGCCGTGCTGATCGGTAAAGATTATAGTGAAGCGGTTAAAGTGCTCGAACAAGTAAAGCCCAAACGTATTGTTAGCAATAATACCGGCATCGCCCATAAAGCCTTTCAACTGCAAATAGAGTGGATAGCAGGGCCGTTCTTAAACACCACTAACTCATACGCCTTGCTAACGCTACAAGAAGAGCTTAATTGTTCCGGTGCTTTTATTTCTAACGAAATTAACCGGATGCAGATAAAGAACATCGCGCGGCCGAAGAACTTCAAGTTGCTCTACAGCATTTATCACCCCATCTTAATGATGACCAGTCGACAATGTTTCTTCCAACAAACCGTGGGTTGTAAGAAACCGAGTATAGAAGATGGCTGTATGCTCAAGTGCCAAAAGGCCACCACCATTACCAATGTAAAAGGTGTTTCATTTGCCATTGATAAGCAAAAAGGCGGCTACCCAAGCATTTATAACGATGAACAGTTTTTGAATTTGGATGTCATCAACGACTTATCGGAAAAGTTTGATGAATTCTTTATCGACCTAACTAACATAGGCGCAGGGTCAAAAGCAGAGCAGAACAAAGCGCAACTCATCGAACACTTTGAACAAATCATAAGCGGGCAAAGTAGCGCAAAGGAACAACTTAATCAAATGGTACCGCTGTCCACAATGGCGCAATACAGGCAGGGGTTGTAGCCCCGATAGAGTATGACATTGCCCATACTCTACTCCTTGCAGAATTGCCCCTACGCCATGCGTGCAAGGCTCGCTATTTTATTAGCAGGGCAGGCGGTAAGGCTACGCCCTATAACGATGGGGAATAAACCAACGGATATGTTAGCCGTGTCAGCCAAAGGCACCGTGCCTGTTTTAATACTGAAAAATAGAGTTGATGTTAATAATGAAAATGAAGGCAAAAAGCACGTCATAGATGAAAGTCTGGACATTATGTTGTGGGCACTAACTCTCAACGACCCTGAAAATTTACTCTATTCAAAAAACCCAGAATTTTTAAAAGAAATGCTGGCAATCATTGAAGAAAATGACAAACAATTCAAACCAACTCTAGAACAATATAAACGCGCCAGACGCTACCATAAAGAAGATGAAGAGCATTGCAGACAGCTATGCGAACCGTTTATTCAGCAACTTGAGGCTCGTTTGGGACAACATGAATTCTTAATGGGGCCAACGCCAAGTTTGCTTGATTATGCCTTGCTGCCTTTTATCCGACAGTTTTCCCGAGCCAACCGACAAGCGTATTTACAAGGGCCGTATACCCATTTACAAAAATGGTTAAATCGACAGTTGCAAAGCCGACTCTACTCAACAGCCATGTTCAAATACCCGTTGTGGTTAGATACGCATCAAGACGTTATATTTGGTGAATAAGCGGTTAACGGCTTTTCATAAACGATGGGTTCTCGACGCAACCCCAAAATGACAGACTTTAATTATAAAAAGCTTCAACCGTTCCTTTAAGCTTTATCAATAGCGGTTGCCCCCGACGGTCCAGTGATTTAGGCGAACAGATTTTCACCCAGCTTTCACTGATGCAATACTCCTCAACATCAGTACGTTCTTTACCGTTCAACTTAATGCCAATGTTGTGCTCGAAAATTTCTGCCACATGGTATGGGCTACGGGCATTACCCGAAAGGCGATCCGGCAAATCGGGTAGTGATTTAGTATCGTTCATGACAATGACCTGAGTTAAATAAAACGTGAGCTATTATAGGGAGTGTAGAGTTGGTGTTGCAAGAACTGGAATGGGGTTAAGTTAAGGAGTTAGAAAAATCAAGTTGGCTGACCCCATGATTTTTGTAATAAACAAAATTAAAGGGTAGCGTCCCCTTTAATTTTGAATACGATGAAAATGGTCTTATAAATACCGTGGTAGAATCTTTTGCTGGTCCTCACGATTTTTTGGATGGAATATTATATGATCGTGATAATGGTTATACATTAGACCTTGGTGTATTTGCTCCAGTTGGATTGGTATATTCTATAGCTACTATCCCTGTAGCAGTACCATTTGCGATTGCACCTTATATTGATAACCCACATATTGGATATGCTAGACAAAATAAAAAATAATGGATGCTATTAAAAGGTAAGTTATATTGCATAAAACGAAAAATTTAGTAATCGTTTTGGTTGTAATAGTAATTTTTGGTTGCTCATCTACCAGCGTGTTTGTTTCAAGCAGAGTAGCGGCAACTTCTGGTCAAAATGTGTTAGAGGGTGTGGTTTTGGATGTTATGCCCAAAAATAGATATGTGAAAGAAACATCATTAACTGTTAATGCTAGATCGCCAGACCTAATTCAAAAGGGCCAATTTGTATCGACATATTATAAAGAAAAAATTGGTTACTCTAAATGGGTCGAAAAGCTAGATTACTTTATCGTTGTTATATCTGCATATTCTACTCAGGATATTCTCACTATGGAGTTGTCGTCATTAAAAATTAATTTAGAAGATGGTACAAGCGTGTCACCCTCTGAATGGTCCTCTGCTAAAGTTATGCCAACTCAAACGCCCACCAAAAAAGCATATTTAATTGATAAAAAGAGGGTTCGTTGTCGTATTATTAAGAGTCATTCACTAATGGAGGATGTTGCAAACCAAGTAATAAAGGTTGTTCCAGAAGAACCCAAGTGTTTTGCTCTCAAATACCCTATCCCTCCAGTTTATCCTGAATCAAAATTCTCTTTTAGTATGGAAAAAGTTTTTGTTAATGGACGTGATGTGTCGCCCTTGAAGTTTAATTTTGAAACCATCAGTTTTAAACAAACCCATGGGTATAGAATTTGACTCAAAATCCAGTACAGAGATATTTGCAGAGATATTTGGGGTCATATATGGACACGCAATAGTATTTGGGGTCAGAGTAAAAACTCCCAATACGTCTGAGATCAGTTATATTATCGTTTAATTCAATAAGACATTTTGTTCATGGAGGAACACGATGGATCGCCAAATAACCGGGAGTTTTTACTCTGACCCCAAATATCTCAGGGCTATCTTAAAGATCACGCACCAACCGATTGGCCGGGTTTTTTGGCCTACCTCAAGGATCACCATTTTCCGGATATTTATGAAACAGTGAAAGACTTGCAGCCGCTTGGCGAGGCAAAAAAATACAACTACGCAACCTATTGCGTCGTCGATATGAGGCGCTACAAAAGTTTCCGCAACAATATGTCGTATTGGGTGATGCTATCTGCAGCTTGAACCCAATTTACGGTCAAGGCATGACGGTGGCGTCCAAAGAAGCAGAATACTTGGATGCTTGTCTGCATAAATGCGTGGAAACCGGCAGCATGGATGGTTTTTCTCTACCGTTCTTTAAGGGCGCCGCAAAATTTGTTGATGCAGCCTGGGATGCCATTACTGTTGAGGATTTTCGCTACCCTCAAACACGCGGTAAACGCCCGATGGGCTATCGATTGGCAAAATGGTTGAATGGCAAATTTATGGACCTGTCAGGTTACGATAAGCCGTTTGCAGTAGCGTTTTTCAAAGTGATAAGTTTAGCAGAGCCGCCGAAGTCAATATTGACGTTTAAAATACCTGATCAAGGCGGCTTTTGCCAAAAAAATAGTTTGCAATCAATCTCCTGCCGCTCACATTCCTGTTGCTGGACATAGTAAAGGGGTCGGTGAAGCGTAAAACCTGTAGAAAAAAAGAGCTTAAATCGGTTAAGCTCGTTTAATTAAGGTAAGCGAAGAAGACGCCGTCTAGGCCTTGTGATTAGATGTAGCACAATAAAGTCAGCGGGCTGAATACAGGGTGGATATAAATGAACAATAACCGAGATACCGTCGAACGACTGCGCGAGCGCATTCCGTCGTTTGACTGTGTGGCAGGTTGTCACGATTGCTGTGGTCCGGTAACGACGTCCTCGGAAGAAATGTCGCGCCTACCGGTAAAAACTGACGCCGAACATGACGCCGCATTAAATGAGCTTAATTGCGTACACCTAGGCCCTAAGGGTTGCACCGTGTACGAGGAGCGCCCGTTAATTTGCCGCTTGTTTGGCACAACACCGCGTATGGCCTGCCCAAATGGCCGCCGTCCAGAGGTGATGGTTGATGGCGACATTGAGCATCAAGTGCATTTCTATATTGCTAATACACGGCAAGTGTTGGTGTAATTTTTTGATAAGGTGTTTAACTTTAATTGAGTGCAGCGGCATCCATACCGCTGAATTTAGGTATTAACTACAGTATAAAGGGTTGGAAGTTGTATGAATGTTGACAGTAGTCACTATGGTGTTGGTGATGGTTCCTATAAAGCGGCAGGTGGATTGACGGGACTAACTAAATTGGTCGATTCGTTCTATGGTTTTATGGAAAGTCTGCCCGAGGCAAAAAAGATACGCGCTATGCACCAGCATGACTTATCCGAATCAAGAAAAAAACTAACCTACTTTTTGTCAGGTTGGCTGGGTGGCCCAAAATTATATTCAGAAAATTTTGGTGG
>JASJGO010000123.1:0-14187 GCA_033791505.1 Cycloclasticus sp. | reverse complement strand
GTTAGTCAGATTTTATTAAAAGAAGAGCAGCGATTTGCTGAAACCCTTGAGCAGGGTATGAAGCTTTTACAGGACGGCACTCAGGCGCTAAAAGATAATGTTATTAGCGGTGAAACGGCGTTTAAACTCTACGATACGTTTGGTTTTCCGGTGGATTTAACCGCGGATTACGCGAGAGAAAATGGCTTGACAGTCGATATGCCCGGCTTTGAAAAAGCCATGCAGCAGCAACGCGAACGCGCCAGGTCTTCTAGTTCATTCGCCGCTGGATCGTCTGAATTACCCAGTTTAGAACTAGTGACAGAATTTACCGGTTATCAAACATTGCAGTCTGATGCTCATTTATGTGCCATCTACAAAACCGATGAGGAAGTCACATCGGTAACAGAAGGCGAGTCAGCGTACATGGTGCTAGATAAAACACCATTCTATGCTGAGTCGGGTGGCCAGGCGGGTGATCAGGGTAGTATTACCTCGCAGACAGCTGTTTTCGAGGTGCTGGACGTACAAAAAAGAGGCGATACGTACTTTCATATCGGACGCGTCGCTAAAGGCAAATTTTCTAATAAAGAAAAAGTGAGCGCCGTAGTAGACGCCGAAAAACGTCTGGCAACGGCCTCGAATCATTCTGCTACGCATTTATTACACGCAGCGCTTCGAGAAGTGCTGGGTGATCACGTAACGCAAAAAGGCTCATTGGTAGAAGCCAATCGGTTGCGCTTTGATTTTAGTCACTTTGAACCCATTCCTGCTAAGCAACTGCAGCAAATAGAACGACGGGTTAATCAACAAATTCGCTTAAATGCAGAGATCGAGACGCAAATAACCGATCAGGACACGGCGATAGAAAACGGCGCAATGGCGCTATTTGGCGAAAAATACGGCGATAAAGTTCGGGTGCTGAAAATGGGCGATTTTTCAACCGAATTATGCGGCGGTACGCACGTAAATCGGGTCGGAGATATTGGTTTTATGAAAATAATATCCGAAACAGGTGTCGCATCTGGCGTGCGCCGTCTAGAAGCCATTGCGGGTGAAGGCGCGTTATCCTGGGTTGAAGAAAACGAAGATATTCTTGAAAAAATTAGTAAAGTGGTTAAGGCTAATCGCGAATCGGCTTTAGAAAAGGTCGGCCAACTGCAAGAAAAAAACAAAGTACTTGAGAAAGAATTGGAGCAGTTAAAAGCCCAATTAGCGAAAGCAGCGAGTGGTGACCTAATCAGTAAGTCCGTTGAGGTCGATGGAGTTAACGTACTAGCCGCTAATATTGAGGGTAGTGATGGTAAAACCTTACGTGAACTGGTTGACCAGCTAAAGGATAAGTTAGGTAATGCTGCGGTTGTTTTGTCCACCGTCGATGGTGATAAAATCACATTAATTGCGGGCGTATCAAAGGAACAAACGAGCAGAATTAAAGCAGGAAATTTAGTTAATTTTGTTGCCCAACAAGTTGGCGGTAAGGGCGGTGGTCGTCCTGATATGGCGCAAGCGGGTGGCGATAATCCTGCTGCCCTAGAAGCAGCACTAAAATCGGTCCCTGACTGGATTAAACAACAACTAGCGTAATAAAAAATGAGTTTACACGTTCATAAATACGGTGGTACTTCTGTTGGCACAACAGAAAAAATACAGGATGTCGCTAGAAAACTAGTCGATGAAAAAAATAAAACCGGGCATGACCTCGTTGTAGTAGTTTCGGCGATGAGCGGTGAAACCAATCGCATGACCGAATTAGCCAGGCAGGTGCAAAAGTCTCCATCGGCAAAGCAAATGGACGTACTGTTATCTACAGGGGAGCAAGTTACGATTGCTTTGTTGTGTATGGCGCTGGAAGAGCTCGATCAGGCCGCAGTTTCCTATACAGGCAACCAGGTAAAAATCATTACCGACGATGCTTATGGCAAAGCGCGTATCGAAGAAATTCAAACGGATAAAATTCGAGCAGATTTAAGTGCGGGCAATATCGTTGTAGTGGCGGGTTTTCAGGGCGTTACCAAAGACGGTGCCATTACTACGCTAGGACGTGGCGGGTCGGATACCACTGCAGTAGCTTTAGCGGCTGCTTTGCAAGCGGAAGAGTGTCGTATTTATACCGACGTAGATGGCGTTTATACGACCGACCCAAGAGTAGAGCCGAAGGCAAGAAGGTTAGATAAAATAACCTTTGAAGAAATGTTAGAAATGGCCAGTTTAGGTTCAAAAATTTTGCAAATTCGATCCGTTGAGTTTGCCGGTAAATACAATGTTCCGTTGCGTGTGCTTTCAACCTTTGTAGAAGGGGAAGGCACACTAATAACTTATGAGGATGAGGATGAGGAAATGGAAAAGGCATTAATCTCAGGAATTGCGTTTAATCGTGACGAAGCTAAAGTCACTTTAGAAGGCGTGCCCGATATGCCGGGTGTCGCTGCTGCGATTTTAAAACCTGTGTCAGACGCGAATATTGAAATAGATATGATCGTACAAAACGTGGCGGAGGATAAAACCACAGACTTCACGTTTACCGTGCACAGGAATGACTATCAAAAGACCGTGCAAATATTGCAAAATATTTGCACACAATTAGGCGCCAAAAAAGTAGCCGGTGACGATAAAATCGTCAAGGTATCTATCGTCGGTGTCGGTATGCGGTCACACGCAGGTATTGCGAGCCAAATGTTTACCGCGCTTGCTGAGGAAGGGATAAATATTCGAATGATATCGACCTCCGAAATCAAAATTTCAGTTGTCGTGGATGAAAAATACTTAGAACTCGCGGTGCGTACTTTGCACGAATCTTTTGGTTTAGCCAACGAATAAACTGCTGTAGAGTGCTGTTTGCAGGCGAACAGCTATGCTAGAATACCGGCTGTAGTATAAATCAATAAATTTTGGCTGGAAACGCTTTAGGAAGTTAAAGCAAAAGGAGCAATTATGTTAATTTTAACGCGAAAGGTTGGCGAGTCACTCATTATTGGTGATGACGTATCCATTATCGTATTAGGCGTAAAAGGCAACCAGGTAAGAATTGGGGTGGATGCACCTCAAAGCGTTTCTGTTCATCGTGAAGAGATTTATAATAAAATTCAAGATGAAAAAAAGTCTGAAGGAAATACCTAAACAAATAACGATCTCGGGAGAGATGGCCGAGCGGCTGAAGGCGCTCCCCTGCTAAGGGAGTATGGGTTTTATAGCCCATCGAGGGTTCGAATCCCTCTCTCTCCACCATTAAAAAATCAAGGGATTAGCACGCTTGATACCTCACAGTAAACAACTTACCCATCCGCGTTATATTAAAACGTGACGCCTTAGGCGTAGAATAGCGTTTTAGGCCTTGGCCTTCTTTTTTGACGCTAGCTTAATCCAATGGCATAGCCATTAAAAATAGAACTTCCTGGTTCTTTATATCCCCTTTGTTGTTTTTCTTAAATAGTGTTTTTGGCTAGTGCTTTATTAGACTAATGTTAAGATCACCCTAATTGTTGTTAGCAAGGATGCTTGTCATGATGAGTCGATTGAGTTTAAAAAGCAGTAAAAACGTGGTTTGAGCTTCCCACAATTAATCCGTCCGTTTAATTGTGGGAAGCTCGGTTTTGAGTAATTTTAATTGTACTTTGACCCCGAGGTCACGTGAGGAGAAATAATGGAAGAACACCCACAAACCAAGGCCAATCAACTAGCATATAACTCTTTTCGTGCGCTTGGTGTGAGTTTTTTGCTTTGGCCGCTGACCTGGATATTAATGATCGTCATATTTCAGATTTTCTACTTCGACGACCCTTTTAATATAATGTTATTTCTTGGCTTTATTGTGGGTTTCAAGGTATTCGGCATATCCTTAATCGTACCTGGCATCATGGCAGCTAAATCATTACTCGATGGTACTTCACGGAAAGGTCTATCTGTATTCACAGCTACAATCAGTGCAATTGGTTTTATTGGCGTAGTAGAATTCATTCTCAATAGTCCAGAATTATATGCCCCCTTGTTCTTCTTTGGGTAAAATTAAACAATCTGACCAGGCCTGGTTAAATCAAAAAGAACCCGCTCTTTAGCGGGTTTTTTATTTGAAAAAGGGGACGCTATGAACCTCCCCTAGTTTAACGGGTAGATTAAATAAGTTTCTGAGATTAGAAATTTGATCCTATCTATTCGACAAAAATGGTTCCTGATTTCCAATAAATTATGATAGCCGTTGTCGTTGCTAGGCCATATTTATTTAACTGAGGATAAGGTCGGAGGCGTGTTAACTGATTTAGACTGTATTAAAATTAATCAAAGCTTGTTATATTGATTACGTTATTGTTAATTGATGCGCGAATGCCCACTCTGAAAAAACTATCATTATCGATTTTAATATTTTGCATCCTTGCCAGTAGTAGTGCATGGGCATTTGATGAGCACGCGATCGATATAGGTAACATCAACACAGCATCCGGCTCTAACGTTATTGATAGCCAGCTAGACTTTTCTTATAAACAATTAGTAACTGACAATGCGAGCGATCACTGTGGTCATATATCTGCACACCTGGTGGGTTTTTTAGCGCACGTTACTTTTCCATCGCAGATAAACCACTCCATAGCGATCAACGATTACTTTGCACGGTTTGTTTCATTTATTGCCAGACCCCATTTAAGGCCACCTAGTATTTAATTTTTGAATATCGCCAGCTAAAGCTGGTTTTTATACGTGCTTACAGCGCGTGTTTTATTATATTTATTCGAGAATTAAATCATGACAATACGATCACATATTAGACGTGGCCTGGCTATTAGCATTTTTGCTAGCAGTGCATGGCTAGCGCAAACGGCCCTGGCCGAAACGATTAAAACAGACGCTTCCAGCTACATTCAACAAAACGCAACGTTACATAACTGGTTAAATAAAAATGTAGACAATAATCCTTCGGTATTAGCCGCGTTGTCGGCCATTGATTCGGCCGGCTTTCAGCAAGTAGCCGCTAGTAAAGCGCTCTATAACCCAGAATTAGAGTTGGATACAGAGTCTGTCGATGACGTTAATACAACGACCTTGGGTATTAGCCAAACAATTGACTGGGGTGATAGCCGTGGGGCAAAGTCCAGCTATGCAAATTCGCAGCGGCTGTTGGCAGATATGGCGTTTCAATCGACGCAACGACGAATTGCTCTGGAGTTATTGGCCAGTTTGTCTGAGTTGTATACGGCTGAGGCTTTAAAGTCATTAGCCGAACAGAGCGATAGTCTGATGCAGCGTTTCGCAACGCTTGCAAAACAGCGATTCGATACGGGTGATTTGGGACGGGTTAACGTTGATCTTGCCATGCTTTCGTCTGCGCAAGCGCGTTTCAAATTGGCCGATGCTATGTCGCAACAGGTACGAGCGAGGCAAAATCTGATGGCTCTAACTGGCGTTACGAATAGCGAACTGCCGAAGATGCCAACTCATTTTCCTGACCCACAATCGCAATCATTGGATGTAGATAGCACCGTTCAACAACTGCCCCAGATGCTTGAAGCGACGGCAGCGGTTCAGTTAGCTCAGGACAATATTAAGGTGCAACTGGGACAGGGGGTGGCCAAGCCCACCGTCGCGTTACGCGCTGGTCGGGAAGAGTCTGCCGAGGTGCTGGGCTTAACGTTTTCGATGCCATTTCAGGTGAGAAATACGTTCAAGGCAGAAGTGGATGCGGCTAATGCACAGATGATACAGGCGGAACGCCAAGCGAATGGAGTGTATAGGGCACTCAAAAACCGGTATGAAATTGCTGATGCGTCGTACGACCTGAGTCGGGGCGCCTGGTTATTCTGGGAAGCTTCAGTCGCAAACACGCTGAACGAGCAAATCCTATTACTCGAACGATTATGGAAAGCGGGTGAGTTGAACACGACCGATTATCTGATTCAACTAAGCCAGGCGCTGGAAACGAAAGCCAGTGCCATTCAACAGCGTGGTCACCTGTGGACAGACTGGAGCGAGTGGCTGATTGCCACTGGACGTATACAACATTGGTTATTAAACAATGCAGGAGAGAAGTAATGAATATTTTGAAGAGTCATAGTGCGGCACTGAGAGTTACCTTATTCAGTGTATTGGTTGTTATGGGCGGTATTTCTTTCGCGGCAGAAGATAATGGGCACGATGAGCATGAAGCGGCTGAAGAACAATCTGTGAAGCTAACCGTGACCCAACTTGAAATGGCAGGGATTGAGGTTAGTGAAATTCAACCAGAAGACTTTGCCGATGAGATTAATGCGCCAGGTGAGGTTGTCCTCAATGCCTATAAAACAACTTTCGTGACGCCACGCGTCGCCTCACAGGTGGTAGCCCGGCACGTAAAGTTAGGCGATGTGATTAAAACCGGCGAACCTTTAGTGACCCTGTCGAGTGTTGAAATGGCCGCCGCTCAGGGGGATCTTCTCGTCTCTGGTCGTGAATGGCAACGGGTTAAACAACTGGGTAGCAAGGTGGTGTCTGGACAACGCTATACCAACGCACGCGTCACTTATGAGCAGGCAAAGGCACGCGTGTTAGCTTACGGTATGACGCTGGAAGAGCTTGAATCCTTGATGAAAAGTGGTGATGCGTCAAAAGCTAATGGCACGTTTCAGCTACTGGCCCCGCAAGATGGCACTATTATTTCTGACCAGTTTATTGTTGGCGAATTGATTCAGCCGGGCACGAAACTTTTCACGATAAGCGATGAATCGGTATTGTGGGTTGAGGCGAAGTTAACGCCAAGCCAGGCCAGATTGGTCAGGGCCGGTGGCTTGGCCATGGTCACAACGGGTGATAATAAATTTCCGGGTACTGTTGTTCAGGTTCATCATGCTTTAGATGAAGATACCCGAACCCTGGGAGTGCGTATCGCAATCGCTAATCCGGATGATCAGCTGCACCCCGGCGTGTTTGCAGAAGTTCAAATCAATAGCATGAACACGGTACAGGCGTTAGTCGTTCCAGTTGATTCAGTATTGAGAAGTCCAGACGGTGATTGGGCCGTTTTTCTCGAACACGAAAAAGGAGAGTTCGTCGCTCAGGAAGTGGAGTTGATAAAAACTCAGGGTGGACTGGCCGTTATTGAAGGCATAAAACCCGGTACCCGCGTGGTAACAAAGGGTGCCTTTTTTATTCAGTCAGAGCTGGCTAAAGCCGGTTTCGATATCCATAACCACTAGGGGTTTTACGATGTTAAATGCAATAGTTAGTTGGGCGGTGAAAAACCGTCTGTTGGTTGTTATAGCACTGGTCGCGACGATGGTCGCTGGGGCATTAGTTTTACCGAAGCTGAATCTCGATGCGTTTCCAGATGTCACCAATGTGCAGGTGCAAATTAATACCGAGGCACAAGGCCTTGCCGCCGAAGAGGTGGAGCAGTTAATTACCTTTCCTATCGAAGCGGTGATGTACTCACTACCTGATGTTGAAGAAGTGCGCTCAATTTCTAAAACGGGTTTATCGGTTATTACCGTGGTATTTAAGGAAGGTACCGATATTTATTTCGCCCGGCAGCTGGTATTTCAGCAATTACAAACAGCACGCGAGCAAATCCCCAATGGCATTGGTTCGCCGGGAATTGGCCCGAATACATCAGGTTTAGGCCAGGTTTATCAATACATTTTACGTGCGGAAGACTCGACGAAACACGATGCGATAACGCTTCGTAGCTATAACGACTGGATCGTTAAACTTTTGTTAATGCCAGTAGACGGCGTCACTGAAGTATTATCCTTTGGCGGTGAGGTTCGTCAGTATCAGGTGCAACTCAAGCCACAACGTTTGTTATCGTATGGGATAACGGGTGATGACGTCGCGCAGGCGGTTGAAGAAAATAATCGTAACGCCGGTGGCTGGTATATGGACCGTGGTGATGAGCAACTGGTCGTGCGCGGGGTTGGTTGGGTGCGTAGTGGCGAAGATGGCCTACGCGATATCAGTAATATTCCACTAAAAAATGTGGATGGAGTGGTCGTGCGCGTGAGTGATGTGGCGACGGTGGGTTTCGGTGCTGAAATTCGACAGGGCGCGGTATCCATCACGCGGCGCGACGCTAATGGTAAACCAGAGGCGTTGGGCGAAGTGGTGGCTGGCGTGGTGTTGAAACGTTTAGGTGCTAATACAAAAGCAACCATCGAGGGTATTAAATCACGTCTGTCCGCAATACAAACTGCCTTACCTGATGGCGTCACACTGGAGCCATTTTATGACCAGTCCAGTTTAGTCGATCAGGCAGTCAACACGGTATCAAAAGCCTTGCTTGAGGCTTTCGTTCTAATCGTTATCGTACTGATGTTGTTTCTGGTGAACCTTCGCGCCACCTTGCTGGTGTTGATATCAGTACCCATTTCAATCGGCCTGGCTTTGATGGCGATGGCTCAGTGGGGCGTATCGGCTAATTTGATGTCGCTCGGTGGGCTCGCCATAGCGATCGGTATGATGGTGGATGGCTCAGTGGTTATGATGGAACATATTTTTGGCCATCTGACGAATGCCGACCAGCAACACCAATTGCACCAACGGCAGGCGCCAAATGACGAAGACCCATATGATTCCGCACATGATAAGCATGGTATTGCCTTGCGAATTAAAGAAGCCGCCTGTGAAGTAGCTCGGCCGGTATTTTTTGCGGTGTTAATTATTATCATTGTTTTTGCGCCATTATTCAGCCTTGAAGGTGTGGAAGGCAAAATGTTTCAACCGATGGCTGTTTCCATTGTGCTGGCGATGGTGTCGTCGTTATTGGTCGCTTTGGTGGTAGTTCCTGCTCTTGCGACCTATTTATTTATCCAAGGCGTCGCGCACAAAGAAGGCTATGTTATGCCGCCACTGGATCGGCTTTATCGAAAAGTACTGCCCATGGCGCAGGCAAAACGTAAGCCCGTTATTTTTATTGCGCTCGGTTTGTTTACCGCTTCATTGCTCATGATTCCGTTTTTAGGTACCGAATTTGTACCTGAACTAGAAGAAGGAACGTTGAATATAAGAACCACGCTGGCGCCTTCTTCGAGCGTGGATACATCGTTGAAGGTGTCCGCAAAATTGGAGGCGATTTTACTCACCTTTCCAGAAGTTCTGTATGCAACCAGCCGAGTAGGGCGGCCTGAAATAGGCGGTGACCCTGAGCCGGTGTCGAATATCGAAACCTTCGTAGGGCTTAAACCCGTCAGCGAATGGACGAGCGCATCAAATCGCCTGGAATTGCAGGCATTGATGGAAGAAAAAATGTCGCAACATACGGGGTTACTGTTCTCATTTTCACAGCCAATTGCGACACGGGTTGATGAATTGTTATCTGGGGTGCGTGCGCAATTGGCGATCAAGCTGTTTGGTTCAGATCTGGCCGTGTTGGCGGAAAAAGGTAGCGAAATAGAAGCGCTAGTGAAAAATATTGACGGCACGCGTGGTGTAGCGATGGAACAAATCGGTGGCGAAGCCCAGTTGGTGATACGTCCGGACCGAGATAAATTGGCTCGGTTTGGTATTCCGATGGCGCAAGTGATGGATTTGGTATCTGACGCGATTGGCGGGCGCGCCGCTGGCCAAGTGATTAACGGCAACGAACGTTATGATATTTATGTGCGTTTAGCTAAGGAATATCGTAATGATGTCGATGCTATCCGTGAATTGGTCTTGCAGGCGGCTAACGGTGCCTGGGTAAGGCTGGGTGACGTTGCTCAGGTTGCTATAGAGTCTGGGCCACCGCAAATCAGGCGCGATGATGTACAGCGCCGAGTGGTCATACAGAGCAATCTCGAAGGCCGTGATATGGGTGGTTTGGTGGCAGAATTACAACAACGTATTAATGATGAAGTTGAGTTGCCAGCCGGTTATACCGTAGTGTTTGGTGGCCAGTTTGAAAATCAGCAACGCGCACAGGCGCGTTTAATGATCGTTGTGCCATTATCACTGGGGCTGATATTTTTGTTATTGTATTTTGCCTTTAACTCGATCGGTCAAGCGATGTTAATTATGCTTAACGTACCGCTCGCGTTGGTGGGTGGTATCGCTGCCTTATTCGTATCGGGTCAGTACTTGTCTGTGCCAGGTTCGATTGGCTTTATTGCCCTGTTTGGAGTGGCGGTATTGAATGGAGTGGTGATGGTGAATGCGATTAATCAACGTTTAGCCAACGGCGTTGAGATTAATGCCGCTATATTTGAGGGTGCACTATCTCGTTTACGCCCCGTGTTGATGACCGCATCAATAGCCGCGCTGGGATTAATTCCGATGTTGTTAGCAACAGGTGTTGGATCTGAAGTGCAACGCCCTCTGGCAACAGTGGTGGTCGGCGGCCTGTTCTCTTCCACCTTGTTAACGTTAGTTATCATACCGGTGTTGTTTAAGGTATTTTCCAGGCGGAGTATTGAAAGTAGCGTATAGAGGAAATTTCAATCAAAGAATTAGTGTTCGAGCCGAGGTGTTTTTACAGCACCTCGGCTTTTTTATAGGGCATGCCTGAATTTTGACGAATACCTTAACTATAGTCCTATAATAATGACTTGAATTTGACGTACGCTTTTTAGTGTGTCGTAAGCGTATGATATTCATTTGTTTTTTAAATGGCACAACAATTGCTTTTACTGTTTTTAATCATAACACTTGAGGGACATCATGGCTGAAGAAGAACAAGACGAGTCGGTCGAACAGGCGGGTGGGTCAAAAAAGAAATTAATTATCATGATTGTGGGCGGCATTGTTGCTCTGTTGTTCATTATTGCTACGACCTTGTTTTTTGCGGGTTTTTTTGATGCAGAAAAGACGGCAGAGCCATCTGATCCTGCTAAAGAAGCTTCATTAGATACGGTAAACGAGGATGAAGGAGAGGGCGAGGGCGAGTCTGTAAGAGAAGTTAGTTATTATTCTTTGTCTCCATCTTTTCTGGTGAACTTTCAAAATGGACAAATTAAAGTCCTTAAAGTCGACATGACTTTAATGGCGACCGATGACAAAGTCATAGACGCGGTAACGCTCCATAACCCCGTTATACGGAATAACATTTTAATGATGCTTTCTAATCAAAACCCCGAAACGCTTAAAACGGCTGAGGGTAAACTTGCTTTACAAGCGGCCGTGAAAAACGAAGTGAATAAGGTGCTGGTAGACAAAAAAATCACTTCAAAAGTGCAAGAAGTTTTTTTTACAGACTTAGTGATGCAATAAATGTCTGATATGGATTTATTATCGCAGGACGAAATTGATGCTTTATTGCACGGCGTTGATGACGGAGGAGTAGAAACCGAAGCGGGTGTAGAAGCACCCTCTGGTGAAGCGATAAGCTACGACTTTCACAGCCAGGACAGGATTATTCGAGGCAGGATGCCGACGCTTGAAATGGTTAATGAACGTTTCGCGCGATACTTCCGGATTAGCCTTTTCAATATGTTAAGACGTTCGACTGAAATGTCTATTTCCGGCATTCAAATGTTGAAGTTTTCAGAGTACGTACACAGCTTATTCGTGCCGACTAATTTAAACATTGTAAAAATAAAGCCGCTCAGGGGCTCTGCGCTGTTTGTAATGGACCCCAGTTTAGTATTTACGATTGTTGATACCTATTTTGGTGGTTCTGGTCGTTTTCATAACAAGGTTGAGGGTCGTGAATTTACAGCAACAGAAATGCGAGTTGTGCGGATAGTTTTAGATCTTGTATTTAAAGACCTGGTGAAGGCATGGCAGCCGGTTTTAAAGTTAAATTTTGAGTACGTAAACTCCGAGGTAAATCCCCAGTTTGCCAATATTGTCAGTCCGACGGAGGTCATGATTGTTTCCACGATTCACCTGGAGTTAGAAGGTGGGGGTGGTGATATTCAATTTAGTTTGCCCTACACCATGTTAGAGCCCATTCGTGAATTGCTCGATGCGGGGATTCAAAGTGATAGAGGTGATACTGACGAACGATGGAAGTCAACATTAAGAAAAGATATTACGACGACTGAGGTTGACCTTGTTAGTACCTTATCAAAACAGGAAATGACACTTGGCGATGTATTGGCTTTTAAAGTAGGTGACGTTCTGCCTATTGATGCGCCTGAAAAAGTGATTATAGAATCGGGAGAAATGCCTTTATTTAGAGGCAAACTCGGCGTCAGTAATGGTTTTTTTGCCGTGCAAGTGCAAGAAAAAATGGAACGTGAAGAAGCAAAAAGTAGAATTAAAGAAGAGGATTAAAGTATGAGCGATGATGAAAATAATGATGCTGACTGGGGTGATGCGCTTGAGGAACAAGCCGCAGGCGAAGCCGATACAGGTGGAGATGCAGATTGGGGTGATGCGTTAAACGAGCAGGCAAACGCTGAAGCGGCTTCTTTTGATGCACTGTCTAATACGAGTGTGGATAGTTCGAATAGTGAGTTGAACCTGGATGTCATCTTAGACGTACCGGTTACGATCTCTATGGAAGTGGGTAATACCAAAATTAGTATTCGTAATTTACTTCAGCTCAATCAGGGTTCCGTTATTGAACTCGACCGCTTAGCCGGTGAGCCGATGGATGTATTGGTCAATAAAACATTGATAGCTCGAGGAGAAGTGGTCGTCGTTAACGATAAGTTCGGTCTGCGTTTGACCGATATTATTAGTCCTGCTGAACGCGTTAAAAAGTTGAGATAATGCATAAACTGCTCAACCTTTTTCTTGTTTTTATTTCGAGTCTCGCGTACTCAGCCGAGCCAGTTATGCCAGGCTCTAAAAGCATAGATCCTATGTCAACGGCCAACCTGGCGCAATGGACCGTCGGTTTAATTTTTGTATTGTTAATGATTATAGCGATTGCCTGGGTAGCAAAGCGTTTTGCCGGCTTTAGCGGTAATCGCCATACAGGTCAGCTAAAAATACTATCAGGGATCTCTCTAGGAAGTCGAGAAAAAGCCCTTTTGATTCGTGCTGGGCAACAGTATATTTTGCTCGGTGTGGCGCCGGGCCGCGTAGAAAATCTACACACCTTTGCCGCTGGGGAAATTTCTGAAGAAACAAGTCAAGCGTCGTCAGGCTTTCAAGAAAGTCTGCAAAAAATGATGAACAAAAAGCAGGCCGAATGAAAAAATATAATGCCCTAGCCATTTTACTTGCTCTTACGCCGCTTAGCGGTTTTGCAGCCAATGGTATTGAAGCAATAACCATCGCTGGTGATTGAAAAAGCTATTCGGTGACCTTGCAAATTTTGGCTGTGATGACGCTGTTAACGGTATTGCCGAGTTTATTGGTGATGATGACATCATTCACCCGGATCATCATTGTTTTTTCAATTCTGCGCCAGGCTATGGGCACACCACAAACACCGAGTAATCAAATTTTATTAGGCCTAGCCCTGTTTCTAACTTTTTTTATTATGTCGCCAGTGTTGGAGCGAGCTAATGATGAAGCCTTACAGCCTTACTTAAATGACGCGATTGCGGCGGATGTTGCAATAAGCAAAGCGATGGTCCCATTTCGCGAATTTATGTTGCGTCAAACAAGAAGTGATGACCTAGATATGTTCGCTCGAATATCTGGTGCTGAACCGGTAACCGAAGCAACGGATGTACCTCTTTCTCTATTGTTACCAGCCTTTGTGACCAGTGAGTTAAAAACGGCGTTTCAGATTGGCTTTATGATTTTTATTCCGTTTTTGATTATCGATATGGTGGTCGCCAGTGTATTGATGTCGATGGGTATGATGATGTTGTCCCCGTTGATTATTTCTTTACCCTTTAAGTTGATGTTATTCGTTTTAGTGGATGGTTGGGCGCTCATTATGGAAACGCTGGCCGCCAGCTTTTTTATCTAGGAGATATTTATAAATGACACCAGATAGCGTTATGGAGTTAGGTGAAAGGGCGTTACAGGTGACGGTGATGTTGTCTGCACCTATTTTATTGTCAGCTCTGGCCATTGGCCTTCTTGTTGCAATGTTTCAGGCCGCGACGCAAATTAACGAGATGACATTAAGTTTTGTACCTAAGTTATTGATTACAGTAGTTGTTTTATCGGTCGCTGGCCCATGGATGCTGCGCTTAATTATAAATTTTACACGCCAAACGTTTTTACAAATCCCCGAGTTGATTGGTTAAAAGGTCAAGACAATGGCGGCTCATTAAAATGATTTTTAGCGAACAACAAATCATGTTATGGGCGTCCAGTTTTTTTTGGCCGCTATTAAGAATCAGCTCAATGTTTGTTTCGATCCCGGTTTTTAGCGGCCGATTTGTTTCGACTAAAATTATTGTCGGTGCGGCCCTTGCAGTGACC
>JASJGO010000122.1:0-3754 GCA_033791505.1 Cycloclasticus sp. | reverse complement strand
AAGAATACTTACTCGCGCTAAATAATTTGAAAGCGCTTGAGAAAAGCCCAATCGAAGATATTCGGCGCGGCGCTGAAGCGTTGGTAAAAAGCTCGCGTGAACGATTGAAGTTGCTAGATTTTCCGGCGCACCAGATGCGGGAGTTAGATAACAGCCGACAGATCAAGAAGAGTATTCATATACATACACCAACGGAAGGTATTGTGATGAAGATAGGTGCTCGTGAAGGACAGTTCGTCACGCCTAAAACAGAGATATATATGATCGCCGATTTACGTAAAGTATGGGTGTACGCCAATATTTACGAATACGAACTTCCCTGGATTAAAGAAGGCGACTCGGTGGAAATGCAGTTAGTTGGCATTCCAGGTAGGGTCTATAAAGGGCACCTGGCCTACATTTACCCCTACGCCGAATCTAAAACGCGGACCATTAAGGTACGTTTAGTATTTGAAAATCCTGACCTTCTTTTAAAACCCAATATGTTTGCAGACCTGACTATCCACGCGGGTAAACAGGCTGAATCCGTGGTTATTCCATCAGAAGCGGTGATCCGTTCAGGCTCACGTAATCAGGTCTTCGTCGTTCGAGGTCCAGGGAAATTTGAACCGCGTCTGGTCAGACTAGGACTGGATTCAAATGGACGGGTCGAAGTGCTTGAAGGCGTTAAAGCGGGAGAGGAAGTTGTTACCTCAGCGCAATTTTTAATTGATTCAGAATCTAAATTGCGTGAAGCGACGGCGAAAATGTTGCAGCTGATAGATGAAAAGAAACAAACGGACGCATCGTCAGCTTCGACTAAGCAGGGTGAGCCTATGGAGATGACAGATGATTAATGCAATTATCAATGCCTCCTTAAAAGACCGCTTTATGGTATTAATTGCGACGCTAATTATCGCTGTTGCAGGTTTATGGAGCTATAACAATACCTTTTTAGACGCCATTCCTGATTTATCCGACGTGCAGGTGATTGTGTTTACTAAATACCCGGGGCAAGCGCCGCAAGTTGTTGAAGATCAGGTGACCTACCCGTTGACCACCGCAATGCTATCGGTGCCACATTCTAAAATCGTTCGCGGTTATTCTTTCTTTGGGCTGTCGTTTGTCTATATTATTTTTGACGACGGTACCGATATGTATTGGGCTCGATCGCGCGTGCTGGAGTCGCTGAATTTTGTTAGCAGTAAATTACCCGAGGGCGTAACGCCGACCCTGGGGCCTGATGCTACTGGCGTTGGTTGGGTTTATGAGTACGCCCTGGTGGATAAAACCGGTCAGCATGATTTGGCGCAACTGCGTTCAATTCAGGATTGGTATTTGCGTTACCCCTTACAAACCGTACCAGGCGTTGCTGAGGTCGCGTCAGTGGGCGGTTTCGTAAAGCAATATCAGGTTGAGGTTGATCCCAATGCGCTACAGGCTTATGGCATTCCGCTATCGAAAGTCAAACAGGCTATCAAGCGGTCGAATAATGACGTCGGTGGCCGTTTAATAGAAATGGCAGAAACCGAATATATGGTACGCGGTTTAGGTTATATCCAGTCAATAGAAGATTTAAACAGTATTCCGGTCGGCGTTGATAGCAACGGCACACCGATTCGTTTGCAGGATATCGCAAACGTCCATATCGGGCCAGAGCTTAGACGTGGCTTAGTCGAGTTAAATGGTGAAGGTGAGGTGGCCGGTGGCGTTGTGATCATGCGCTATGGCGAAAATGCCCTGTCTACGATCCAGGGTGTACGTAAAAAGCTGGATGAACTGAAACAGGGCTTACCCGCTGGAGTCGAGATCGTTCCAGTGTATGACAGGGGTAATTTAATTGAACGGGCTGTCGCCAGTTTAAATGAATCGCTGTTGCAAGAATTAGCCATCGTCAGCTTGGTCGTGATCCTATTTTTATTGCATGCGCGCTCGGCGCTAGTCGCGATTATTACCTTACCGCTAGGCATTTTAATGGCCTTTATTGTGATGAAATTTCAGGGCCTTAACGCGAACATTATGTCCCTGGGCGGTATTGCTATTACCATTGGAACGATGGTGGATGGGGCTATTGTGATGGTTGAAAATGCACATAAACACCTCGAGCAGTCAACCGCTGAAAAAGGTGCTGATCTAAATAATGATGAGCGATGGAGGGCGATTGGTGCTGCTTCCCGTGAAGTAGGGCCGGCTTTGTTTTTTTCTTTGCTGATTATTACCGCATCTTTTTTACCTATTTTCACCATGCAGGCGCAAGAAGGGCGAATGTTCAGCCCATTAGCCTTTACCGCCGCGTATGCGATGGCGGCCTCGGCGATACTCGCGGTGACCCTGGTGCCGGTGATGATGGGTTACTTTATTCGCGGTAAAGTCATTTCCGAGCGTAAAAACCCAGTCAATCGTTTGCTTCACGCCATTCATACGCCCTTATTAAAAACGGCGATGCAATGGCGTAAGGTAACGGTTGTTCTAGCGCTTGGCTTGTTGTTGTTAACGCTTTATCCCTATTCAAAACTAGGCAGCGAGTTTATGCCGCCGCTAGATGAGGGTGATATTTTGTATATGCCAACGACTTTCCCGGGTATATCCATCACCAAGGCAAAGGAACTGCTACAACAGACGGACAAAATTATTAAGACCTTTCCGGAAGTACACCACGTATTCGGCAAGGTAGGTAGGGCAGAAACAGCCACCGACGCCGCGCCACTATCGATGATAGAAACGACGATTAGCCTTAAACCGAAAGAAGAATGGCCTAATCCCGATAAAACCACCAAGCAATTAATGAGTGAAATGGATCAGGCGATTAAGTTTCCAGGGCTTGCTAATGCCTGGACGATGCCAATAAAAACGCGTATTGATATGTTGTCAACGGGTATTAAAACTCCAGTGGGTATCAAAGTTTCCGGCCCTGATTTAAACGTACTACAGTCCATTTCTGGCGAAATCGAACGAGCTATGAAGACGATTCCTGAAACGACTTCAGCGTTTGGTGATCGCGCGGTAGGTGGTTATTACCTTGATTTTGATATCAATCGCGAAGCGGCATCGCGTTATGGTTTAACGGTCGGCGACGTGCAAGATGTCATACAAAGCGCCATTGGTGGTATGAATGTTACCGAAACGGTAGAGGGGCTGGAACGCTACCCGGTCAACCTGCGTTACCCTCGTGAACTACGTGATGATTTTGAAAGTTTAAAGCGAGTTCTTATTCCCACGCCGACGGGTAGTCAAATACCGTTAGTGCAAGTGGCTGAATTAAACTTGAGGCGTGGCCCACCGGTTATCAAAAGCGAAAACTCTCGGCCGAACGCCTGGATATACGTCGATATTAATACCTCCGATATTGGTGGCTTTGTCAGTAAAGCAAAACAGGTTTTAGCAGACAAAGTGACTATTCCAGCGGGTTATACGGTGGTTTGGTCTGGGCAGTTTGAATATATGGAACGCGCTGCGAAGCGCCTGAAGATTGTGGTACCGGCTACCCTGGTCATCATATTTCTACTGCTTTACATTAATTTCCGTAACGCCATTGAGCCGATTATCGTTATGTTAGCGCTGCCGTTTGGCGTTATCGGTGGTATCTGGATGATCTATTTGAATGATTACAATTTATCCGTTGCCGTTTATGTTGGTTTTATTGCTTTAGCTGGAATGGCGGCAGAAATTGGCGTGCTGGTACTCAGTTTTATTGATATTGAAATCGCAAAACGCCGCGCGGCGAGCTCAGAACCGTTATCAACGGCAGAAATCAGGGAGGCAACCCATACGGCCA
>JASJGO010000121.1:0-11841 GCA_033791505.1 Cycloclasticus sp. | reverse complement strand
GCATTCATTTCTTTTGTATGCCCATCCCCTAAAGGCATAAGACTCATAACTGCGGATAAAAGACATCCGCCTATTCGACTAAAAGCTACGAACCAAAGAAAAGGGCACCCTAATCGAAACAATTAGTCGTTTGGGGGGGGGTAGAGCGCGGAATTGGTGAAGCAGTAAACCTTCCTTTAATAATGATTGAGTTCAATGCAGAATAGTAACGTCTTGTGTTATTAACGAAAGACGTTATTATATTAGTCATGATTAAAAGTTTTGCTGATAAGTTAACTGAGCAAGTTGCTAATGGTAAGTTTCCTAAAAAACTGCCTGTTATTTTAAAAACTCGCGCATTAATGCGGTTAGTACAGATAGATAATGCAGCGGTCATAGATGATTTACGTCTGCCACCTTCGAATCACTTGGAAAAACTTAGTGGTAATAGAAAGGGTCAATACAGCATACGAATTAATCAACAATGGAGGCTATGTTTTAAGTTTGAAAATGGCCATGCTTTCAATGTAGAAATAACAGACTACCACTAGGAGTAAATTATGATTAATAACCCATTTCACCCCGGTGTTTTTTTACAAGAATTGCTTGAAGAAATGAGCATCACTCCCTACCGCTTGGCAAAAGACACTTTTATGCCTGCAACAAGGGTAGGCGATATTATAAAAGAGAGGCGGTCAATCACGCCTGATACAGCTTTAAGGCTGGCTAAATACTTTAATACAACGCCTGACTATTGGGTAAGCCTGCAAAGCAGCTACGACCTAAGTAAATGCCAACCCAAGCATATTGAGGATATTCAAGCGATTGCTTAAGGAAAAAATGAAACAATCACACGTTAGTATTGGGTTAATAAACCCTAAAAGCCCGGATAATGTGGGTGCTGTTTTACGCGCAGCGGCCAATTATCGAGTGGAGAAGGTTTTTTACACTGGTGATCGTTATCCACGGGCTATTGAGCGTAAAGCCAGAACCGTCGATATGAGCCGTAAAGTGGGTAAAGACGTGCTGTTGTCTGAGACTCAATGTCTTACAGATGTCGTTACTGAAAACATGAAAATCGTGTGTATTGAATTTGCCATTGATGCTATTCCTTTACCTGAGTATCAACACCCTGATAATGCACTGTATATTTTTGGTCCCGAAGATGGCTCTATTGAGCAGGATATTATCGATCAAGCCGATGCGGTTGTTTATGTCCCCACCGTGGGTTGTATGAACCTATCCGCTTCGGTGAATGTATTGCTTTATGATCGTTTGCTTAAATCGTCTGATTCCCATGCCAGTAATACGTTGATCCGTGACAATAGAGATACCAATAATCGCTTGAAAGTAATTTAATTTCTATAGCTGAGTTTTTGTATTTTTGATGGAGACTTTTTGAAAAACACCGCTAAATTATCGTCTTGTAGACAGTATCGTTACGCCTTGTGGCGGACCTGGGATGATAAAAAACCCTATGTATTATTTATTGCGCTTAATCCCTCAACCGCTGATGAAACTACGGATGACCCAACTTTAAACAGATGCATCAATTATGCAAAAGCGTGGGGTTACGGTGGTGTCTGTATGGCTAACTTATTTGCATTTAGAGCAACGGACCCTTCGGATATGAAAGCGGCAGTTAGCCCCGTGGGTACAGACAATGATAAATGGTTAAAAAAACTGGCGAAAAAGGCTGGTTTGGTTGTGGCAGCCTGGGATAACGATGGGGCTTTTATAAGCCGTTCTAAGCAAGTTAAAGCGCTGTTGCCGGAGTTGCATTGCTTAAAGATGAACAAGACGGGTGAGCCAGCTCACCCTTTGTATCAACGCGCTACAGTACTGCCTAGTCGCCTAGTTATTTAAACAGATGCAACTACGCAAGCTAGTCATTAAATTGTTATGAAAATTGGGCTTTGGAATATCGATCACCCCGAATACGATAAGTCTAAAGCTCGTCGTCATAAACGATTTGATGACGTATTAAATGACCTCCAACAAAGTGATTGTGAGGTGCTAATTATTACCGAGGCCAATGCAGCCATGCAGCTCGACGGTTATTATTCTGCCTTTAGTGATGAAAGCCCATTTTTGAAGAAAAGCCGCAACTACGAGAAACCCAATAGTTATCGTCAAATAGGTGTTTACAGTAAAAATCCAATAGAGCCAGTTAAAATTTCCGAACCGATTAACGGTGTGTTGTGTCGAACCCTATGGCAAGGGCAACCATTAGCCATTTACGGTAATGTGATGACGATAAAAGACCAATGGAAAGCGGATAGTCATTCAACTTATAATGGCAGGGTAGACGAACAAATTGAAATAATGAGTCGGTTGGTGAAGGAAAGATGCCTTGTGGGCGGCGATTTTAATTTGAAATTAGGTTGGGCGGTTAAAAAAAAGGCATATAACCGAGTGGCGGACTTTGTTAATACGAGTGGCTTGGTTTGGCCTACGAAGGAACGAACTGACACCGTTCAGCACGTGATACATTCCGCTAGTTTTAAAGTCAGCATCTCTGTGGATTCGTCGGTTCAACATTCAAAAGGCAAGAGAAATTCTCTAAGCGATCATCCTTTTGTTTTAATTGAGGCCTTTTGATTTCACCCTGCGTGCTCTTTCATTACAAATGCTTTATTGTTTGTGGTCATAATCCATTAGCTACGCTGAGAGTTCAAAAGAGTTCAGGGAAAATGAAACAAAAAAATAAGTAAGAGCCTGACTCGATTTTGTACAATGCTCCTATCTGTCCCTTCTTGTAAACACCTATTTGACTATGAAGATACTATTTAAAGCCCCGCCGTTTGCTGACACAGACAGCGAAAAGAAGTTTCATCAATCGCTTAACTCAATACCCGCTTATAAAGACGTTGAAGAGATGGGGACGCATTTATTGTTGGAGCTCGATAACAGCTTAACATTGGAAACGATTGAAGCATTGTTCGCGCTATTTGATCATTGGAGTATTGATAAAAGCCCGCTTGAATCTTTCAATCAGTTAATGGATATGTAATTAGTTTTTCTGTGAACTGTGGAAGTATAGCCAGCAGATAATAAGACTTTGCAGAATATTGGCTAAAGAAATTTTTGTTGGGCACATGGCGTGTATTGTGTCGGTTCGTTTGTAACGCGGCCTAATTATTGTTTAGAATATCAACGGGGTTTATATGTGTTCTTAGTAAAATGTATATTTTTTTGATACCAAAGGACTACCGATCGCGTCTTTAACTTGAGGATATAATAATGAATAAAACTGTATTAATAATCTTGGCAATTTTTCTACCTCCTGTCGCCGTTTTTTTAAATAAAGGTGTTGGCAAGGACCTCGCTATAAATATTATTTTATGTTTCCTATTTTTTATTCCAGGCATGATTCATGCGATATGGCTGGTCACTAAATAATCGTTTTGATTAGCTAATAGCCAAACCATATCAGGTATCTTTTTGATCATTGGAATGTCGAGCAAAGGCAGTTTGTATCTTTGAATAAAACTAAGCGTTTGTAATTTACTGTTGTTCGAGAAATGGAAGTAGAAACAGAAGAGAAAATACTCTCTCGCTGCTTGCACCTTAGATGACCTTCTGTTGGCAATGCTTTTTAATGGTGGAAGAGATTAAGGCAAAAACGATGGCATTACTTTAAGCCTTGCTAAAGCGGTACTGACTAAAATCAGCGACTTGCATTTCCTTGGTGTATTGTTGCGGCGACCACGGCCATAAACCCGGTATGCCTTTATCGTCGAGGTACCAACTATTACAACCCGTTGTCCAAATCGTATTGGGCATTGCATCGTTGACCGTTTTGTAAAAATCATCCACGGCTTGTTGGGTGGGTTCTATAAGGTCGAATTCCCCCTGCATATATTTTTCAATACACTGCATGATGTAGTTGGTTTGGGTTTCGGCTATGGCGATGAGCGAATGGTTGCCGATGGGGCTGTGTGGGCCGATCAACATAAAAAAGTTTGGGAAGCCCGGAATGGCCATCGCGCGTAAGGCTTGTGGGCCGTTTTTCCATGCTTCTTCCAGGGTTAAGCCATTGAGACCTTGCATAGACATGGGTCGCATAAAGGCGAAGCCATCGAAGCCTGTGGCTAATACCAGTACGTCGAGTTCGTGCAATTGACCGTCTTTAGTGCGCACACCTTTGGCTTCGATTCTATCAATATGTTCGGTTACTACAGCGCAGTTAGGCTTTTGAATAGCGGCATAAAAGGGCATCGACATCACTAAACGCTTACAGCCTGGCAAGTAATCAGGTGTTAATTTTGCCCGTAATTCGGGGTCTTTAACGCGCGACAGGTTCCAGCGGCACAACTTAGACAAAATGGTACGGGGTAAACAGGGCTTTGTGACGGCCACACCCATCGTTTGTTCAAATGAAAAGCGATAGATACGATAGAGCATTTTTCCTAGAATAGGGAAGCGCGTCGTTAGCTTGATCCAGAGTTTTGAATAGGATTTATCGGGTAGGGGGAAAACCCACTGCGCGGTGCGCTGAAACAAGGTGAGTTTTGCCGCTACTTTTGACAGCGGGTCGATGGTTTGTATGGCGGTGGAGCCGCTGCCGATGATGCCGATTTTTTTATCTTTTAAATCAACGTCGTGATCCCAGCGGGCGGTGTGAAATTTGGCGCCTTCGAAGCTATCGATGCCTTCAAATTCGGGCTGGTTTATTTTGTGTAGTATGCCGGTAGCGGCAACGAGGAAATCGGCCGAATCGTTAATACCACTAGCGGTTTCGATATGCCATTTACCATCGACCTGTTTAGAGTGGGTGATTTCTTCGTTAAAGACGGTGTGTGGGGCTAATTTGTACTTGTCGAATACGCGCTCAAAATATTGTTGAATTTCAGCGCCCGGTGGAAACCGACGCGACCAGTTTGGGTTTACTTCGAAGCTATAGGTATAAAAATAAGAGGGTATATCGCAGGCGATTCCTGGGTAGGTATTCTCTCGCCAGGTACCGCCAATACGGTCGCTTTTTTCATAGATCGTGAAATTGCTTAAGCCCGCTTCTAGTAAGCGAATGCCCATCAGTATGCCGGACATACCCGCACCCATGATAATCACGCGCGGTTGCCGAGCGCCTTGCTGACTGATGGTTTTAATTGTTTCTGCTATCTTACTCATTCTCGCTCTCTCTCAATTATTATACTTAGCTATAAAATTCTAACACCGATGGACGATGGATTACTTTAATAATCGTTTACTAATGCATCCTTAACTTATATTCTTCAATTGAATAAAGTTTATGTTTTAGTAGGCCGGATACAGTTGTATGCTGCTGGCTATCGGTATGCCCAACAGGAATTATTTTTGAATACGTAATATAAATAAAACGGAGAAAAGACGATGGCGAGTAAACGCAGCCAAATATTAGCGGCTATCTTGAAGCTGACCTTAAAAAAGATGTTTTGCAAAAGTGGAAGTGCGACAAAGGAACGAAAGCTGTTAGAAAAAATGTCCGCGATGATGTCAAGACGAAAAGCCGGTACAAAAGCACTAGTCGGTGGTGTGTCGGGTGAATGGCAGGAAGCGAAGGCTGGTAGCAAGGATACCGTTATTTTGTACTTACACGGCGGTGGCTATGTCATTGGCTCGCCAATAACGCATCGTGGTCTGGTCGGCTCAATAGCCGATGCAGCACAGGCACGAGCATTTATTCTCGACTACCGCCTCAGCCCAGAAACGCCATTTCCCGGCGCACTAGACGATGCCGTCGCCGCTTATAAGGCTTTGCTTGAAGATGGGGAAAAAGCTGAGAAGATCATTATCGCGGGCGATTCTGCTGGTGGTGGCCTAACAATCGCGACCTTGGTGTCACTAAAAGCACAAGGTATTGAGTTGCCAGCCGCTGGGATTTGTTTGTCACCTTGGGTTGATTTAACTTTTTCAGGTGATTCGATGATGACTAAGGATAAGGTTGACCCCATTCTTAATAGAGACTCAGTAGCATGGTTTGCAGAACAATACCTGGCGGGTCAAGATGCAAGCAACCCTCTGGTATCCCCTATTTTTGCAGACCTGTCCGGCTTGCCGCCATTACTGATTCAGGTCGGTAGCGATGAGGTACTGCTAGACGATGCTATTCGTCTTAACAAGGCTGCTATTAAAGCCGGTGTCGATAGCAAATTAGAAGTTTGGGATGGTCAAATGCACGTGTGGCCATTAATGTCTGCGTTTGTTCCTGAGGGTAAACACGCTATTGAGGTGATCGCTACGTTTATTAAATCGCGCACCTGAATGATATGCTTTGACAGATCATCAATATCGACATCAAACGTATGCGAAATGGGTTTCAAGCTGGCCTAAAATACTGATCAAATAATCGGGGAAAAAGAATGAAAGAAGGACGAATTAATGCTAACGGGCTGGATTTTACCTATTTGGAGGAAGGCTCTGGACCGTTGGCTCTTTGTTTACACGGTTTTCCAGATTCGCCTCATAGCTTTCGTCACCTGATGCCGGCACTAGCGAAGGCTGGCTATCGAGTCGTCGCGCCATTTATCCGAGGTTATGCGCCTACGGCCATTCCTGAAAATGGTGATTATTCTACAAAAACGCGCGCTGCCGACTTTAATGCGCTCCACGAAGCCTTAGATGGGGCGGACGATGCGGTGCTGATCGCGCACGACTGGGGTGCTGTTGCTGCTTATGGCGCTTTGCTTGCGCAACCAGACCGCTGGCGTTGTGCCGCTATAATGAGCGTGCCGCCGCTCGCGGTATTCGGCAATTATGTTTTTCAGTACGAACAAATTAAGCGATCCTTCTATTTCTGGTTTTTCCAAATGGATATTTCTGAAGCGATTGTTGCTATGGATGATTTCGCGTTTATCGATGGCTTATGGGCTGATTGGTCGCCGGGTTATGATGCGAGCGAAGATTTGTATCAAGTGAAAAAATGTTTCAGCAACCCGGCTAACCTGAGGGCCGCACTGGCTTATTATCGCGACTTATTCAATCCTAGCCTTTTTGGTATGCCTGATGAGATGGAACAGCACGCCGCAGTTTGGGGGCAGCCCATTTCCCAGCCAGCGCTTTATCTTCACGGAACAAATGATGGTTGTATCGCGCTTGATGATGCGGGTTTAAAAGATGTGGTTAACTATCTTGGCGTGGGCTCGAAAGCCGAATGGGTGGAAGACGTTGGGCATTTTCTGGTGCTACAAAAACCCGACGAGGTAAATCAGCGAATCTTACAGTTTCTTAAAACATCAAAGGTATAGTTTTAGTAAATTACTACGCTGGAGCGTGGCGTGGGTCAGATAGATTGTTTCATTAAACAGTAGAGATATAAATAAATCAGGTGATGAATGGCTAAGGCGTGTGCGAGACATATTTTAGTTAAAAGTAAAGAGCAGGCGGAAACACTTAAACGACAATTAAAGGATGGCGCGGATTTCGCCAGCCTAGCTAAAAAGCACTCGTTATGCCATTCGGCGAAACGCGGTGGCGACCTCGGTGAGTTTGCCCCAGGTAAGATGTTGAAGGCTTTCGACAATGTGGTGTTCAAAAAACCGCTGTTAACGGTACACGGGCCGATTAAAACTAAGTTCGGTTACCACTTAATTGAAACTATTTATCGTACTTAGTCCTTTCTTTAATAGCATTCGACCGGTTCAACAGCATTCGCTATTTCGTGATAAGAAATTTCAAGGCTTAAATCTTGTAATAGGGCTTTACTAACGATAGGCTAATCGACTCGCATGCCCTTTAATAATAAAAAAATGGAATGTTTTAAATAGCCGTTTAAACCAGAGTAAATTCTATCTCTCTATGTCATCTAAAAAATTTAAACCCGCTTACTTACACCCCAAATATTGGCTTTCATGGTTAATCGTTGGCTTCACCTGGCTGCTCGCAATGATACCCAGATCCTGGCAACGTGGCATCTCGGATTGGCTAGCTCGCAGGCTAGCAAGTAGCAGCAATAGCCGCATTAAAACAATCCGCCGTAATATAGACGTATGTTTCGCTGAAAAATCAGAGGTGGATCGGGAAAAGTTGGTCGTCACGAATCTATCATCGTCGGTACTAATGCTATTCGACCTGGTTAATATGGTCTGGCGGCCTGCGGCTATTCATACCGAACAGGTTGACGTTATTGGTGAAGACTACTTGTCGCAAGCATTAGCGAAAAACAAACCCTTATTGTTAGTCACGGGGCACTTTACGCCGCTGTTTCAGGCGTGTATGAAGCTGGCCCTGTTGAGACCCTATAACGCGATTTATAGGCGCCTGGATAACCCGATACTGGAAAGTCAGTTATATCAACGTGGGTTAGAAAAATATCCGATTACTGTTATTCACCGTAAAGAGATTCGGGATATGTTGGCTGCTCTGGCCGACGGTGGGACGACCCTTATTGTGCCCGATCAGGATTTTGGCGTAAAACGGGGCGGTTTTATTCCTTTTTTTGGTATTCCTACCGCGACCATTAGCACTATTCCACAATACGCTAGCCAAACCGACGCCAATGTTTTGCTGTTTAGCTGTTATCGTGAAGGTGATGCTTGTGTACTAAAGTTTGAACCAGTACTCGACAATTACCCGTCTGGTGAGGATATGGCCGACACCCAAGTTTGGAGTGACTGGCTAGAAGCTACAATTCGAGAGCATCCCGATGATTACCTTTGGATGCACAAGCGGTTTAAAACTCGCCCAGAAGGTGAGCCGAACTTTTATAAATAGGCTTAATTGAGGTTGGTCACTCACTGATCTTATTTATGCCAGTGAACTAAATGCAATGATGAGGTTCTATGCAGCAGGCTAAAACGACTTTAACGCAACGTTGTTTGCTTAAAATTGAAACGTGGGGAAATGCCTTGCCGCACCCGACGATGCTGTTTATTTATTTAAGTCTGCTGGTTTTAGCGCTGTCGTGGTTGGGTGAATACTGGGCTCTAGTGGCTACCCATCCCGTGAGTGGAGAGGCGGTTAAGGTTGTCAACTTACTCAGTGTTGCGGGTTTAGACCAAATACTCAGCAAGATGGTGACTAATTTCATTCAATTTGCCCCGGTCGGGCCGGTATTGGTCGCTATGCTAGGCCTTGGGATTGCCGAGCGATCGGGACTGATTCAAACGGCCTTAAAGTTATTGGTATTACAAGCGCCGGCTAAACTATTGACCTTTATCGTGGTGCTGGCAGGGGTGTTGTCGAGTATCGCGGTGGATTCTGGTTACGTGGTGATGATCCCTATGGCTGGGTTGATATTTCTTGCCGCCGGCCGACATCCGTTGGCGGGCATAGCGGCTTGTTTTGCGGGCGTATCGGGTGGCTTTAGTGCGAATTTATTAATTGGCCCGGTCGATGTTATTTTGGGTGGTATCAGTACAGAAGCGGCGCATCTGTTGGATGCTGATTACGAAGTGACGGCCACCGCTAATTATTACTTTATTATCGCGTCAACCTTATTGATTGCGGGTTTAGCCACCTGGGTTACCGAACGTTATATTTGTCCCTTACTGGGTGAGTATAAAGGGGCTGAAACGAGCGATATGGACGCCGCCTTGTTACCCGCTGAACGCAAAGGCTTATGGGTCGCAAGCCTAGCCGGTTTGCTGATTGTAGCATTTGTTTTATGGGGTTTAATTCCCGAGCAGGGGTTTCTGCGCCATCCTGAAACGGGGGGCATTATTAAATCACCGTTTATGTCGGGTTTGATCGCTTTGATCGCGATAAGCGCTGGCATTATGGGTAGTCTGTATGGCTGGCTGTCGGGACGTTTTAAGAGCCACGTTGATATCATTAAAAGTATGGAAAAAACCATGGCATTGATGGCTACTTATATCGTGTTGATGTTTTTTGCCGCCCAGTTCGTCAACTATTTTAGCTGGACTAATTTGGGCTTAATTCTGGCCATCAATGGTGCGAACTTTTTACAAAATAGCGGTTTCGGCACGATTCCTTTAATGCTGGGGTTTATTTTTTTCTGCTCCTTTGCGAATTTATTTATCGGCAGTGCGTCGGCTAAATGGGCCATTATGGCGCCGATATTTATACCGATGTTTATGTTGTTAGGCATTGCCCCAGAAGTGGTACAGGCGGCGTACCGAGTGGGAGATAGCTCAACTAATATCATTACCCCATTGATGCCTTACTTTGCACTGGTATTCGCCTTTATGAAACGCTATGACGATAAAGCGGGTGTAGGTACTATGATGACACTGATGCTGCCGTACTCACTGGCATTCCTATTTGGCTGGGGCTTGTTACTGAGTATTTGGCTGGCACTCGGTATTCCACTGGGCCCTGGCGGGTCGTTGTTTGTTACAGTTCAATAACACCATCTCGAACGATTGCGTATAAAGGAAGTGTTTGATCGTGGGTCTTTATGGACGCATTTGAAATAATCTAATCGTTTTTGATACCCGCGGTTAATACCATCCGCATTGCGTCTTGCACATTCATATCGAGTTTTTCTAGTCGAGACTCGGGAAGCATCAGTGTAAAGCCTCCAATCTGGTAGCTCATCGGTACGTACACGGCAACCAGGTCATGGCCATCTGCACCCAGTTTTATCGATTCCCTGGTGATGAAACCAATCACTTTAATGTCATTGTCTAAGGTAACGGATACGACTTTTTGTTGTTGGATTTTGTCTTTTGGTGTGAGAGCGAATTTGGCAATATCCTGAATGCTGTTGTACAGGGTTTTGACGTAAGGAATTTGTTCAAATAATTGGTGTGTTAGACGGGCTATTTTTTTAAATACAAACGCGTTGAGCACTACGCCAACAGCGATGATAACAAAGAAGCCTGCGAGGAGTCCTAATCCAGGACGATACCAGCCTTCAGGTAAAAACAGGTTTAATAAATAACCCAGTGTTGATTCGGCGGTGGAGCCGAGCCAATAAAGAATATATAAGGTAATTGTGATGGGAAGTATAGCGAGTAAGCCTTGTAAGAAGAGATGTTTGATGTGTGTCATCGATGGGTTTCCAATGAAAGGTTAATATACGTTTTGTCATCTGCATTCATCTCAGGATAAATGCTTTTCGATAATGCACGCTGTGAATGGTTGCAAGATTATCACTATAAGAGGGATTTAAGAATCATTAATAATAGACTCACCATTATATTTTTTGCTTAAACAGGTATGGAAAAAGTTTTTTAAATGCTACTGCAAGTGCCCGTTTACTTATCCAGTTTAAGCAGAGTGGTGACGCTTTATGTTGCGCATTCAAAAATCTATCGTTAGAGTGATTGTAGGATTACTTGAACAAGGTATGGAAAGGGAGAATATTATGTCTATGGCTATTATTTTAGAATTACACGTGAGTTCTGAAAATCGTGATCAATTGCTTAATATGCTGGAGGTTATTTTACCTGATACACGCGCTTACACAGGGTGTCAAAGCATTCTAGTTACTTGCAACGATGAGAACCCATGCCATATTGTTTTGTTGGAAAAGTGGGATTCGCGTGCGGACCACGAACGTTATGTTGCCTGGCGGGCCGAACGAGGCGACCTAGCGGCGTTAGGAGAAATACTGACGGCACCCCCAAGTTCTACGTACTTAGAAATAATAGGTATTTAATTGCAGATGTAATTTTAGCGATTAGCCATATCTTTGTTTTTTACTTGGCTCAAGTGAGTTAATATGCGTCGCTATAAATTACGTTTTAAAGTTAAATTTTTTGGCAAATGTTGCAGGTGATTTTTTGAGAACACTTTTTATTCGTTATAAAGTCCGGGCTTCCTTCAAACACATATTTTTATGCTTAACAATGGTCTGGTTTGTGACGTTGTCAGGCTGCTCGTTGATTAAACCAGTTGAAATAAAACCGGTTGAAATAAAACCGGTTGAAAAGGCTTGCCCGGTGTTTGTTGAAAAAGCGTGCCCAGTCTGCATTG
>JASJGO010000120.1:0-4021 GCA_033791505.1 Cycloclasticus sp. | reverse complement strand
CCGGCAAAAGGTTCGTCCAGTAAGATGAATTGTGGCTCAGTGGCAAGTGAGCGAGCAATTTCCAGGCGTCTTCTTTCGCCACCAGAAAGCGCCAACGCGCTTTGAGTTCGAAGGTGATTGATGCCAAATTCCTGTAATAATTCATCGAGTACCAGCTGTTGTTGCCCCGGAGATAACTCGCGTCGAGTTTGTAAAACGGCGAGTATATTATCCTCTACGCTCAGTTTTCTAAATATAGAGGCCTCTTGAGGTAAATACCCAAGTCCTTGTCTGGCACGAACGTGCATCGGGCTTAAAGTGATATCTTGGTCGTCCAGAAAAACTTGTCCGCTGTCTGGCTTTATAAGGCCAACAGTCATGTAAAAGCAGGTTGTTTTGCCAGCGCCATTGGGCCCTAATAAGCCGACCACCTCACCACTTCGGACGTTGATACTGACCTGATCGACGACTTTTCGTTGAGCGAATTGTTTACTAATGTTTTGTGTGCGTAAGGTGCTCATTGTTATTTTGCTGGCTGCAGAGTGATTTTGACGCGCTTGCCGCCGGTTTCTTTATCGCCCGCTTTTACGATGGAGCGCTTGCTGTCGTAAACAATGCGGTCGCTTGCAAAGGTGCTCCCGTCTTGCCATAAAGTAGCCTGGTCGATCAATACCAATGTGTCTTTAGACACCAAATATTCAAACCGCCTTGCTTCACCACGGATTGGGCTTTGGCTACCGTCGGGTTGCTGTTTGAATTTAACGGGTTTACCAGTCGCAATCACCTTTTCAGTGGTTCCGCGCGCGCCGTAAATAGTTACTTTATCGGCCATGATTTCCATACTACCCTGAGTAATAATGACATTGCCGGAATAAACGGTGATTTTTTTTGCGTCATCAAGGTTGAAACTATCGGCTTCAACTTCAACGGGCTTTTGTTTGTCTGAACTCAATGCCCATAAGGGTGATGAGAATAAAAATAATGCCAGGAAGGCAATCGTCATTTTATTTAATTTCATGGTGACCTCGTGCTTGCTCTAAAATTTTGATGTTAATCGGTTCGCGGAAGTGGGCGCGTAGACCGGTGCCTCGAATAATGTTGCCACCCGACTTGATGGTAACGAACTCTTCGGTTTCCGCGAAGTCGTTAGCCATCTGGATGCGAAGATTATGCGTGTCGATTTCCATAGGTGCAATGTTTTTCAGCGCGTCTCGTTTGATATTAACCGCGCCGTTTAACAAAATAAGCTCGCCATCGGAGGAAATGTAACCCGTTTCAGATTTAATATTCAACTCAGGTTTGTCTGGGGAGTACATGGTCATTCTGGGCTCGGTCAATTCAGTGCTGTCGTCATCAATGAAGTGTTGCATATACTGCGCCTTGATCCGCTGCTTTGCTTCCCCGCTTAAGGTCATATTCAGCGAATCAAAGTCTTTAAGGAAGTAATCGATCTTATGACTCGGTTTTACATTGTGCTCGTCAGGTTCGGGTTCTTGTGTAAGAGTTAGCCACCAGCTTCCAGCAGCGAGTAGGGCTAAAGCGATTTTTCCGAGGTGTTTCATGATTTATGCTAGCGGTCGGTAAATAATCGAACCGCAGTGGCTAGCTTATTTTGCGCGTTTAAAATGACGTCACAAACTTCGCGTGCAGCGCCATGCCCACCGGTGCGAGAAGTTTGTCCCTGACAGTAAGGCAGGATCGAGGGGTTGGCGTCCTGTACGGCAATCGCCAGACGGACACGGGTCATAATTGCAAGGTCGGGAAGGTCGTCACCGACGTGCGCGAGTTGATCAGCGGTGAGATCTAGTTTTTTGAGTATGTCGTTAAAGGCGGCCAGTTTATTTTCCTGACCCTGGTATACGTGCTTGATACCAAGATTTTTCATGCGCCGGTCGACTATGGGGGATGAGCGCCCAGAGATAATGGCGACTTCGATACCGTTTTGCTGCAGAAGCTTTAACCCTTGTCCGTCCTGTGCGTGAAATGATTTGTACTCTTTGCCTTGCAGGTCAAAAAACAATTTGCCATCGGTTAATACGCCGTCGACATCAAAAATAACGCACTTTATATCTTGTGTGCGTTGTTTGAAATCATTGCTTAACTCAATCATGATAAACCCGCTTTAAGCATATCGTGCATATTGAGCGCGCCTACCAGTTTGTTGTCGTGCGTAACCAGCAAGGCATTTATTTGTTTGCTTTGCATCAGTTGCAGTGCTTCAACGGCCAGTTTTTCTGGGCTTATCGTAGCGCCACCTCGCGTCATTACGGCCTGAATTTCAGTGGTGTGTATATCGGTGCAATTTTCCAGCATGCGGCGTAAGTCACCATCAGTAAAAATGCCCGTTAAGTTTCCGTGTTGGTCAATAATCGCCGTCATGCCGAGCTTTTTGTCGGTCATTTCCAGTAGCGCTGTTCTAACTAGAGCGGTTTCATGGGTGATTGGAATGTCAGCGTCCTTATGCATAATATCGGTGACGCGGAGTAATAGCCTTCTTCCCAGGCTGCCACCCGGGTGTGAGAGGGCGAAATCTTCTTCTGTGAAGCCGCGTGCTTCCAGTAATGCAATAGCGAGGGCGTCACCCATAACAAGAGCGGCGGTGGTGCTAGAAGTGGGCGCTAAACCCAACGGACAGGCTTCTTTATCGGTGCTTGCGTCAATCGGTGCATCAGACATAGTCGCGAGGGTAGACGTTGGGTTACCAGTAATAGAGATTAAGGGAATACCCAGACGCTTTAAAATAGGAAGGATGGTCAGCACTTCACCCGTTTCACCCGAGTTAGACAGCGCCAGTGCCACGTCATTTTTGGTGATCATGCCTAGATCGCCGTGACTGGCTTCTCCCGGGTGAACAAAGAACGCTGGGGTGCCGGTGCTCGCCAATGTGGCGGCAATTTTATTGGCGATATGACCAGATTTCCCCATGCCAATGACGACAATTTTTCCTTCGCACTGCAGGATTAATTCGCAGGCGTGCGCGAAGTTGTCGTCAATATGATTGGCGAGTTTAGCAATAGCCTCGGTTTCTGTTTTTATTACGGCTAAACCTAACTGCTTAAATTTCTCTCGGTGGTTATTTTTATCAGGCATCTGCATACGTGTTGGTTTAACTAAGTTCCGACTGAATCCAAGTATACCTTGCCAAGGTAAGCGATAAACAATATTGCAAATAAAAACCCTTTAAAGCGCCCAATTTTTGGCTGTCCTGTAAAGCTGTATGAGAACAGGAGCAGCATGACCGTAAGGCCGAGCATAATCGGGAAGTCTCGAGAAACCAGGTTGCCATCAATCGGTCCCGGTTGTATGAGGCCAGGCAAACATAAAACGGCCAATAAATTAAACGCATTAGAGCCGATAATATTGCCGACAGCGAGGTCAGGTTCTTTTTTAAGCACGCTGGCAATCGAGGCGGCTAGCTCTGGAAGACTGGTTCCAATCGCAATAATAGTGAGGCCAATGACCATATCGCTGACGCCAAAAATAACAGCGATGTTGACAGCGGCCCAAACCAGTAGCTTTGAGCTGGCTAGAAGGCCTATAAGGCCAGACGCTGAAAATAAAATGGCTTTCGAATTAGCCATGCCAAGCGGTATTTCGCCGCTAAATTCAGCGGCAAGCGTATCGCTGTTTTGTTGTTTATTTTTACGCGCGCTTAGCGTTAACCAATATAAAAAGGAAGCAAGGCCTGTTAGTAGGATAAGCCCATCAATGCGTGATAAATCCCCGTCAATCACTAACAGGTAACTGGTTATAGAAATAGCTAATAAAACAGGTAGTTCGCGTTTAAGCAAAGACGATTGAATGATGACAGGTGCTATAAGCGCGGTGGTGCCTAATACTAAACCGATATTGGCGATGTTAGAGCCAATAGCGTTTCCCATTGCAAGCCCTGTGTTTCCCTGTAACGAAGCTATTGCTGCAACCAGTATTTCGGGCGCTGATGTACCCAGGCCAATAATGGTTAGACCGATAATAAGTGGCGAAACGCCCAAGTTACGGGCGAGAGCCGATGAGCCTTTGACAAAAAAATCGGCGGAAAAAA
>JASJGO010000119.1:0-19339 GCA_033791505.1 Cycloclasticus sp. | reverse complement strand
AAAGCATAGAAAAGCTAGCCTTATCAGAGGACAATGTAAAAAAATATATTGACGACAACGCCATTCGAAAGGTTATTATCGTCCCCAAGAAGCTGGTTAATATAGTTATTTAACGGATTTTAAAATTATGAAAAACGCATCAAATTCATTGCTTTTATGGCGCTCGCTTACAATTGTTTTGCTGTTATCTGTAACATTGGCTGCTTGCGGCTTCAAATTACGTGGAGCTTATGAGCTACCTACTGGACTGCAAAAAATTTACCTTGCTGGCGGACAAAATACTGAATTAGTGCGCGATTTAAAAGAAATGCTGGCTTACTCTGCTGAGGTGGTTAACAGCCGTGAGGATGCCGACGCGGTGCTTTCTATCGACAAAGAAGAGTCTGACAGTAGAACGCTGAGCGTTGATTCCCGCGGTAAAGTCCGTGAATCCGAAATGCAATACAGCGTTATTTACAGTGTTACGAGGCTGGATGGTGAAGTTCTGATTGATAAAGAAGCGCTTTTATTAGTACGAGATTTCATTAATGATGAGAATGATATAATTGGACGCACCAACGAGGCTGAGCTTATTTCCAGAGAACTAAAGCGCGATGCTGCGCAGCAAATTTTAAGACGCCTACAGGCGTTAAAAGTTACTCATTCAGCACCTTAGCTGATAAGGCTGGCTTGGTTAGAGCTAGAACAATGGCATTAGACTTCAATCAATTATCTTTCTCGGTCGCTAAAGAGCTCGCCGCCGTTTATTTAGTCTCAGGTGACGAGCCTTTACAGCAAAGCGAGGCGGTCGATTTAATCCGCCAAAAAGCGCGCTCGGAAGGCTTTCTAAATCGCGAAGTTTTGCACGTAGAAGGGAAGTTCGACTGGAATCAATTGTTCGCGGCTTGTCTGAATCAGTCCTTGTTCGCTGAAAAAAATCTTATTGAATTGAATTTACCGACGGCAAAGCCCGGCAGGGATGGTTCGGCTGCGATAGAAAAAGTAATTGCTGAATTATCCGCTGATAATTTACTGATTATTATTGCTGGTAAAGTGGACAAACCATCGCAAAGCACTAAATGGTTTAAATCCATTGTTCAAAAAGGTATCGTCGTACAGGTCTGGCCATTATTGGGCCATAAGTTAGATCAATGGTTGACGCAACGACTTCAGCGTAAAGGCATGAAGACGAACCAACAATGCATAAAACTGCTGGCCGATAGCGTAGAGGGCAATTTGCTAGCGGCGGCGCAAGAAGTGGAGAAGCTGCTCGCGCTGTTTGGGCCTACTCAACTGTCCGTGGACGATATATTGGGTGCGGTGTCGGATAACGCCAGGTACGACGTTTTTAAATTGAGCGACAGCCTGTTGGCGGGAAATTCAGCGAGATCCGTTCAGGTGCTAAAAGGACTTCGCGGTGAAAAATTAGCTACCCCCGTCATTTTATGGGCGCTATTGCGTGAGTTACGGGTGCTAGCGTCAATGAGTTTTGAAAAGAAAACGACAGGAAGAACGGACGCGAGCTTTAAAAAATATAGGGTTTGGGATTCCAAAAAAGCACAATATTTACAGGCGCTCTCTCGTGGTAATTTGATTCAATGGCAAGGTTTGATTAAAGCCTGCGCAACAGCGGAGAGAATGATCAAAGGTGCCGAGGCAGGCGATGAGTGGGATGTTATCGAACAGATTTGTTTAGCAGCTTGCCAGCCAAAGCTTTTAAAACAAGGTGATTTAGTGGCTGTATAATAGCGACACAAGCAAAGAACTTAATACGGGTTATAGAAATGGATGATTTGATCGAATACATGCGGCGGTTAGGTGAACGCGCAAAAATAGCAGCCAGAGTGATCGCCAATGCCGATAGTGGTACCAAAAACAAAGCATTAGAACTCATAGCGCAGCAGCTCGAAACGCAGCAATCAACTATTCTCGCTGCGAACGCGCTTGATATGCAGGCGGGTAAGGAAAACGGCCTCGATGCCGCCTTATTAGACCGTCTGGAGCTAAATGAAGAACGCGTAAACGCAATGGCCGAAGGCCTGAGACAGATAGCCGCTCTAGCTGACCCGGTGGGTGAGATGAGTCAAATTAACGCTCGACCTTCCGGCATTAAAGTAGGACAGATGCGCGTGCCATTAGGCGTTATCGGCATTATTTATGAGTCCCGCCCTAATGTAACCGCCGATGCGGCGGCGTTGTGCCTTAAATCTGGCAATGCGAGCATCTTACGCGGTGGCTCTGAAGCGAAGCATTCTAACCAGGCGATAGCCAAATGCATTAGCTACGGCTTGAAAGCAGCGGGTTTGCCTGCAGAGGTCGTACAGGTGATAGAAACGACCGATCGCAATGCAGTGGGTGAGTTAATTCGCATGGAAGGTAGCGTCGACGTCATTATTCCACGTGGTGGCAAGGGCCTGATTGAACGCATAACGAAAGAAGCGCGCGTGCCCGTTATTAAGCATTTACATGGCATATGTCACGTCTATATCGACGCCAATGCCGATAAAGAAATGGCAAAATCAATAGCGTTTAATGCGAAAACGCAACGTTATGGAACCTGCAATACGATGGAAACGCTGTTAATTTCCGAGCAGGTAGCGACAGAATTTTTACCCGACTTGGCAGCGTTATATAAGGTTGAAAATGTAGAGCTGCGCGGTTGTGAGAAGACGCGTCAAATCCTGCCAGACTGCGTTAAAGCGGTTGAATCCGATTGGGATGAGGAATATTTAGCGCCTATCTTAGCTATCCGCGTTGTTGCTGATATAGATGCAGCAATGGAGCATATTCATCAGCATAGTTCAGGCCACACCGAATCGATTGTAACGAGTGATTACGCCAATGCGATGCGCTTTTTGCGTGAGGTGGATTCTAGTTCAGTTATGGTGAACGCCTCAACGCGGTTCGCCGATGGCTTCGAATACGGCTTAGGCGGGGAGATTGGTATTAGTACCAATAAACTACACGCCCGTGGCCCGGTTGGTTTGGTCGGTTTAACGACGCAAAAATATATCGTGTTCGGTGACGGACAAATTCGCCAATAGAACGTCATAGGCTTAGTGACGATAATAAAGCTAGAGTTATCGATAACGTGATGTATTTCCACGGGACGGCCTAATGAAGGCGAGTTTTATTGGTATTTATGGCGGTACCTTTGACCCGATTCATTATGGTCATCTGTCGGCAGCGTCTGAGGTGCAACAAAGCTTGTCTTTAGATGAGGTCAGAATGGTTTTGTCTGCGCAACCGCCACATAGAAAACAGCCGGTGCTCTCGGCAAACGATAGATTTTCTTTATTAACCCTGGCGCTTAAAGATTACCCACGGTTGCTCGCGGATGACTGCGAGATGAAAAGAACAGGCCCCAGCTATATGGTAGACACCTTGTTGTATTACCGTCAACAAATGCCAACCAGTTCAGTGGCACTCATATTGGGTGTAGAGGCGTTTAATAATCTGACGTCCTGGTATCGGTGGGAGAAAATTATTCAGTTAGCGCATATCGTCATTACGGACCGCGCCGGGTTTGATAACCAGATAGAACAAACACTCGCAGAATTCGTCGATCCGTTTTTAACGGACGATAAGTCGCAACTAAAACAACTAACACATGGTAAAATTTACTTCCAGCCGGTCAAGCCTATTGATATTTCTGCGACGCAGATCAGGCGACTGATTAAAGATCGAAAGCCAGTAAAGCAATTGCTTCCTGATGTTTGCGAGGAAGAGATTAAGCGACAACGCTTTTATACGTAGATAAATTTACAGACATAGGACAGTATATATGAGCGAGCAATTGCTAAAGAAGGTGATAGAAGTACTAGACGAGAAAAAAGGGCAGCAAATAGAGGTTCTCAATGTACGCGATAAGTGCTCGTTTACTGACCATATGGTCATTGTTACCGGCTCATCGAGTCGGCACGTGAAATCACTGGCGAGTGAAGTCGCTATGATGTCAAAAAAGACCGGTTTACTTCCCTTAGGCGTAGAAGGAGCAGACGTCGGAGAGTGGGCCTTAGTTGATTTGGGCGATATTATTGTGCACGTGATGCAACCTAAAATACGTGAGACGTATCAGCTAGAAAAGCTTTGGACCGTAGGGCCAGAAATTTAAAACAGTCAGGTAATTCATACGCCGTTCATACAACTGACATAGAATGTTACTGGTTAATTTTTAATTATTGGACAATAAAGGAAAATATGATGAATAGAAAAAATTTAATAACCGGGATAACAGCGGGTTTAATTTTAACCTTAACCGCTTGTACAACCATTAACCCCTATACAGAAGAGCAGCAGACGAGCAACGTGGTTAAAGGCGCGGGCATGGGTGCAATAGGTGGCGCCATTATCGGCGCGATGACCGGTGATAGAAAAACGGCCTTGAAAGGCGCTGCATTAGGCGCGGCAGCCGGTGGTGGCGTTGGCTACTATATGGATGTGCAAGAATCAAAGCTACGTCAGCGTTTACGTGGCACGGGTGTCAGTGTTACTCGAGTGGGTAATAACCTGATTCTTAATATGCCGGGTAGCGTTACTTTTACTACAGCCAGTTCAGATATCAGCTCGGGTTTTTATCAAGTACTAGATTCTGTGGCCATTATCCTTAAAGAATACTCTGATACGACGATTACTGTCGCAGGTCATACCGATAGCGTGGGTGATGCAGCCTATAACCAGAGCTTATCTGTACAACGCGCACAAAGTGTAGCTGGTTACCTGCGTTCACAGGGGATCGTTGGCCAACGCTTTAATGTAGTGGGCTATGGCGAGCAAAGTCCTGTTGCGAGTAATGAGACGAAAGAGGGTCGTGCACAAAACAGACGGGTGGAAATTACATTAACACCAACGAATGCATAGTAAGGCTTGTTCAGACTATAGATAGTTTGTTCTTAAGTTTGCTAGAAGCAATGAAAGGCGGCTCAATTGAGCCGCCTTTTGTATGCTGATCGATGACATAATATGAAGCTTAAAATTTTAGCGGTTGGTCAAAAAATGCCTCGTTGGGTGGTGACGGCTTACCAGGAATACGCCAAGCGCATGCCGCGGGAATGCTCGCTCGATTTAGTAGAAATTGCACCGGCAAAAAGAACCAAAAACAGCGATTTATCCAAAGTGGTCGAGGATGAGTGTAAGCAAATTCTTGCCGCTATTAAAGCCAACGACTACGTGGTCGCACTTGAAGTCAAAGGCAAGCAGTGGTCAACGGCTGATGTGGCTGAAAAGCTGGTCAGTTGGCAGGGCGCACAAAATGTTATTGTTTTCATTATCGGTGGTCCAGATGGTCTGTCTAAAAGTTGCCTGAATAGAGCCAATGAGCAATGGTGTTTGTCTAAATTAACATTCCCACACCCTTTGGTAAGGGTTGTTTTAGCGGAACAGCTATACCGGAGTTGGAGCTTAATGAACAATCACCCCTACCATAGAGAATAGGATTAATAGACGTGAAATTAATACTGGCATCTGCCTCACCGAGGCGAGCAGAACTACTTCAGCAAATTGCGGTTAAGTTTGAAGTAAGAGCCGTGGATATTGACGAAACGCCGATGAAGGGCGAATCGCCAATGGACTATGTCAGTCGACTAGCGTTAGAAAAAGCACGGGCAGTAAAGCATGATTGCCCTGCATCGGATGTGCTGGTTTTGGGCTCTGATACCGCGGTTATTGTCGAGGGTGAAATTTTAGGTAAACCAGACGATAAACAGCACGCTTTAACGATGTTGAGGAAATTATCGGGAAAAACCCACCACGTGCTTACCTCTGTAGCGGTTATCGGTCAGCAGGAATTGTGCGTGGTGAATGATAATAGGGTGACGTTTGAAAAAATCAGCGAACAAGCCCTGCAGTGGTATTTGTCTACCGGCGAATGGGAAGGAAAAGCGGGTGGCTATGCGATACAGGGCAAAGCCGCAATGTTTATCAGTCGCTTGGAAGGTAGTTTTTCAGGTGTGATGGGTTTGCCATTATATGAAACGAGCCAGTTACTGAAGCGACAGGGGCTGGTCATCGCTTGAGTGCATTCCTTGTGTACTAAATGATCGGATATACTCTTCTAGGTTGATGCATTTGTCGCATGAATAATGTTGGAATTATTCATTAGCGAGTTTTATGCCTGTTTCATTCACAGATTGATAAATACAAGCCAGTAATAAGAGTAAAATTACCAGAGTAAAAAGTTTTTTTCATTATCTGCTGCAAATGTCGTTTAATTAACGCTCATCATAACGCTTAAAAAAGGCCTGTAGGAAATAGAATGAGTGACGAAATTCTGATCAATATCACACCGCCTGAAACAAGGGTAGCGGTGCTTGAAAACGGTGTGTTGCAGGAACTGATTATCGAGCGGGAGCGTAAACGAGATATCGTTAGTAACCTGTATCGCGGCGAGGTTTGCCGGGTAATGCCAGGAATGCAAGCGGCTTTCGTTGAAATAGGGCTGGCTAAAGCCGGATTTTTACACGCTTCAGATGTGCTGGTTAATGGTGAAGTCCCTGACGACGAGAAGGGTATCGAGCGATTCTTAAGCCAGGGCCAACAGATCCTTGTGCAAATATTAAAAGCGCCTTTAGGTAACAAAGGCCCGCGGTTGACGATGAATATTTCAATTCCCTCGCGCTATCAAGTTTTTTTGCCCTACGCAGAAAAGTTGGCTCTATCCCAGCAACTAGATGATGAAATAGAACGCGACAGATTATTGGCTTGTATGGAGGTTTTTAAAACGCAGGGCTATTCGGGTGGTTATATCGCAAGAACCGCCGCAGAAGGTGTTGATGCAGATAGTATTCGTGCCGACATGCTGTTTCTAAATAAACTCTGGGACGTGATTAGTGATCAGGTAGAAACAGTAAAGCTGGGCTTAATTTACGAAGACTTACCCCTAGCTTTACGCATATTAAGGGACTGGTACCAATCTTCTGTCACTAAAATTGTTATAGATTCCAATAGCAATTTTGTTCATATGACGGAGTTTGCCGGGAAGTTCATGCCAGAAGTGGTACCGCTTCTCGAGTTATATAAAGGTGAACGGCCACTCTTTGATATGTACAATATTGAAAGTGAAATCAAAAATGCGCTGGAAAGAAAAGTACCGTTGAAGTCCGGTGGACATCTGGTGCTTGACCAAACCGAAGCGATGACGACCGTTGATGTCAATACAGGAAGCTACTTAGGACGCGGGAATCAGCAACAAACTATTTTCAAAACCAATCTGGAGGCTGCGCAAACAACAGCGCGCCAGTTAAGGTTAAGAAACCTGGGCGGTATTATCATAATCGATTTTATTGATATGCAGGATGAAGCGCATAAAGCATCGGTATTGATGGCGCTTGAAAAAGAAATGAAGAAGGACCACGCAAAGTATACGATCAGTAATGTGTCCGAATTGGGACTGGTTGAAATGACGCGCAAGCGTACTAGAGAAAGTTTAGAACGCGTGATGTGCGAACCTTGTTCTACCTGCTCAGGAACAGGTACGGTTCGGACGCCAGAAACAACATGCTATGAAATTTTTCGTGAAATCATTCGCGACGCCAGGCAATACGAAGCGAAAGAATTACTGGTGTTAGCCTCCAACGAAGTCGTTGAAATGTTGCTCAGCGAAGAGTCGACAACGTTGGCTGATTTAGAGGCTTTTGTCGGTATCAGTATTCGTTTTAGGGCAGAAAGCCAATACACCCAGGAGCAATACGATGTGGTCCTGGTATAAGTTGCGAGTGTTTTTAACATGAGTAAAGCACGCTATTTTGGGCATTCACTACTTTGGCTATGTACCGTTAGCCTGGTCGTTATAGCGATTTTTTTTAGCGTAACGCGGATAGCTATTTCAACGGCATCTTCCTATAAAGTGAACGTCGAGCGGCTGATTAGTCATCAACTAGGTGAGCAGGTAACAATAGAAGACTTCTCGGCGAGCTATGAAGGATTTAAGCCCCAGTTAAAACTTGATGGTGTAAAACTTCTATTTGCGGATAAAAACCTGCCGCCGCTCAGTATCGGCCAAATCAAGGTTTCCTTCGATTTTTCAACTATCCTGCTAGGCCGACTGACACCAGGAAAAATTGTGTTGTCAGACACCAAGCTGTCTATTAAGCGGTTCCAGGATGGTCGTATTTCGATCATAGGCCTGCAACAATCAGCAGAACAAGAGCGGGTCGCGGGAGATTTCTCCTGGTTACTGGACGACGGCACTTTTGAAATCATTAATAGCCATCTCGTGTGGGAAGACGAACTGAAAAATCTCCCTGATCTGGAGCTTGAGCATGGGAACCTGATTTTACAAAATAGCGGTGCTTCGCACACCTTAAGTTTGCAGGCAGTCTTACCTGAACTGAGTGAACAACCCATTAAATTTATAGCGTCGGTAACGGGTGATGTTTTATCATCCAGTAACTGGGGTGCTAAAGGCTATTTAAACGCTGAGCGAGTTAATTTATTGGCTATTGTAAAGCGGCTTAATATTGCTCCATTTGATGTGAAAAATGGCTTTGCAAACCTGGAGATATGGACTAGCTGGAAGCAGGCGGAAGTAGCTCAGATAAAGGGTCGAATTTCCGTCGAAAACTCGAGCGTGCTTTACGAGAAAGCAGTTTTTGAGGTAAAGGAGTCGTCCAGTTGGTTTGCCTGGAATAAGCTATCGAAAGGCTGGAATTTAAGTTTGGGTGATCTGTCATTTCAAATAGACGAGATGACACAGACCAAGAGTAAGGCTTACGTCGAGTATATTCCTAACGATGCGAACGACTTTTCCACGGCGTTTAAATCAACAGGGTTTAATGTCAACGTGCTGGCTGCGGTACTGGGGCAATCAGCGACCTTAGATTTGACACAAAAAAATACACTTCAACGGCTTAATCCTAAAGGCCGGGTTGAATACGTGGATGTTAAATTGAGGCGTTTTAATGATCATCAATACGAGTGGGCGGTTTGTGGGAAACTACTAGCGTATTCGAGCCAGGCGATTGATTCTATTCCAGAAAGCAACAATATCAGCGGTTCTGTTTGCTCAACCAATGAGGCGGGATGGGCGCAATTAGCAACGAGTAGCGCCTCAATTGATTTGAAAGAACTGTTTAGTGAGCCGTTTCAACTAGATGATTTGCAAGGCCTGGTGACGTGGAAAAAGTTGGATGCAGGCTGGGAAATTAACTCAGATTATTTGCAAATTAACACGCCGCATGTGCAAGCAAAATCCAGGGCCAGGATGATTTTGGCAGCCGGAGAAAGTAAGCCCTTTGTTGATATTCAAATAAACCTGGATTCGGCGCAAACGCAATACGTGCCGCTGTATTTGCCACTTAACACCTTCGATAAAGATGTTTCCAGTTGGTTAAAAGATGCGTTTAAAGGTGGCCGTTTAGTGCAGGGCGGTTTGCTGATGCGGGGAGAAGTAAATAGTTTCCCATATCGCGATAAAGAAGGGGTGTTTCAATTTTTAGCGGACGCAGAACAGGTCGATTTACACTACGCAGATCATTGGCCGGACGTTAAAGCAGCGACGGCTACGCTTGAATTTAAAAACCACGGGCTAACTATTCGTGCTGATAAGGCAACGATAGCGGGTAATGATATTACATCGGTGAACGTTAAATTGACGGACCTGGCTCAAAGCTCTTATCTTGAGGTTACTGGGCATATCGACGATGAGTTAGCCGGTTTGTATGAGTTTTTTAAACAATCACCAATCAATGATTCTGTGAAGGCCTTGACTCAACGCAGTCGAGTTGAAGGGCCGGTTAGTTTAGATTTAGACCTTAAGATCGCGTTAAAACCGGGTATAGAATCCAGCGTAAAGGCGCGCGCATCGTTAGCTCAAAATAAGTTTACCTTGCCAGATCTGAATCTATCACTGGACAATCTCAATGGTGATATCCGTTACAGTAGCGACAAGGGTTTGACAGCAAAAAGCCTGAGAGCAAGTTTTTTAAACGAAGCGACGACTATATCTATTGAAAATGTCAAAGAATCTACGCTCATTTCACTCGTTGGGGACGTCAGTATGCGTTCTCTGGAGAAAAAATATCCGGCCGATATATGGCAAAAAGTGTCGGGTAAAACGTCGGCGAATTTAGATATTCTGATTCCATTTCGAGCATTAAGCGGATCGGCAACCACCACGGTCAAACTAAAAACTAATTTAATGGGTGTGGATGTCGATTTACCAGCTCCCATAGGTAAAGCTAAGGGTGTCACGCATGATTTAAATATATTGGCCAGCATCAAGCCTGATGCATTGCCCGTCGAGTTCTCTTACGCAGATAAGGTGCAGGGTTCTTTTCTTTTTAAAGAAGCAGCTTCAGACGGCTTTTTGCTGGATCGGGGCGATGTTCACATTGGCAAAACTAAAGCAAGTTTACCTAAAGCTGCGGGGGTTCAATTGTCCGGGGTTATTCCAACCTTAGATATTGAATTGTGGAAAAAGGCATTGACTATAAACCAGCAAACGTCTTCATCTTCGCTACTCAACCAGCTCGATATAAAAATTGGCGAGTTACGTTGGAATCAAACCACGTTTAATAAACTTCAGATTAAGGGAAAGCATCAGCAGTCTGCCTGGCAAGGGCAGATAGATAGCCCGGTTATATCCGGCCAGTATGTTTTGCCAGATAGCTTTGGGGCTGGTAGCGCCATCAAGTTGAACTTAAACACGCTTAAGTTACAAACACTCGATTCCATTGAAGTCAATAATAATGCAACTCAACTAAGTTCTGGTGACATTCCAGATATAGACTTGAGCAGCCAGAACCTTTTTATTGGTGAGTCTAATTTAGGCGTATTAGATCTTCAGCTTCGGCAAAAGGAAAAAGGTTTAATTATTCAAAAGTTAAACTTAAATTCTAGTCGTGATGAGTTTCAGGCCAATGGAGCCTGGGAGAAAAATGGTGCGTCATACCGCACGGGTATAAATGGCAAGCTGATTAGTAAATCACTAGGCGGACTGATTAAAGATACGGGTATATCGTCTAACGTAGAGGGCATGCCGGCGGACATCTATTTTGATATACATTGGCCTGGAGATCCGCAGTCATTTTCAATAAAACACCTGAGCGGGTTTGCTAGTGTGAAATCTGAAGAAGGTCGACTACTCGATGTAGAGCCAGGAATTGGCCGTATCTTTGGACTATTGAGCCTAAGCACGTTGCAAAGGCGCCTGCAGTTGGATTTTAGCGATTTGGTCGAAAAAGGTTTAGGTTTCGATAAAATAAAAGGCCGTTTTGTCGCCGTCGATGGCGAGGTTGAAACGAATCGTTTCTATTTAGAAAGCCCCTCTACGCGGCTGGATTTTGACGGCAGCGTGTCACTGGCTAAAGAAGAATTGGATCAACTAATTACCGTTACACCAAAAACGACTGAGGGCTTGCCTCTGGCGGGTGTTTTAGCGGGTGGGCCATTAGTGGGAGCGGCTGTTTTTTTAGCGCAAAAAATTGCCGGTAAAACGGTGAATAAATTCGCCGGTTATCAATATCACGTGACAGGCCAGTGGAAGGACCCTCAGATAAAACAGCTGAGCCAGCCAGGAGGTAAGATTTTTGGTTTTATGGGCGGGGTTTTATCACCAGTTTATGACGCCACCATTGGGCAGCTACCCTTAAATAATACGAGCGCTAAAGAACCGAGTGCCGAGCATGAGAAGTACTGACGAAATAACGGTTGCGGCCGTACAAATGGTTTCAACGGATCATCTTGATGACAACCTAGTGACGGTCGAAAATAGTGTTAGAAAATCGGTAGAAAAAGGCGCTCAATTGATTGTGTTGCCGGAAAACTTTGCGTTAATGGCGAAACATTCAAAACAACTTTTAGCTATCGCCGAACCCTTAGGCCAGGGAGCTATCCAGCGACTTTTAAGTGAGCTATCAAAAAAATATCGATGCTGGATCGTTGCGGGTTCCTTACCGCTATTATCGGCCAATAAAAACAAGGTGTACGCCGCCTGTCTGGTATATAACGATAGCGGGGAGCGCGTGGCTCATTACTATAAAATGCATTTGTTTGACGTCGATATTACCGATACTACAGGGCGTTACCGGGAGTCAGACACATTTATGGCCGGTGATGAAGCGGTGGTTGTAATGACACCTTTTGGCCTTATGGGGCTGTCAATTTGTTATGATCTACGGTTTCCCGAACTGTACCGACAGTTATTACAGCTGGGTGCAGAGTTTTTCGTCGCGCCCTCCGCATTTACCGAGCTGACTGGCCGGGCACACTGGTCGTTACTGTGCCGCGCAAGGGCGGTAGAGAATACATGCTATATGATTGCGCCTAATCAAGGTGGACACCATATTAATGGCCGGACGACCTACGGGCATAGTATGATTGTCGACCCCTGGGGGGATGTCCTTGCCGAACTTGGAACGGGAGAAGGGCTCGCCATAGCGACATTAAATAAAACACACCTCGATAAGATAAGGACGTCTTTTCCTGCTGCTCAACACGGACGATTTTCAACGACTATTAATGAGAAACTGAATGACTGATTTAATTCAACAAGCCGAAAATTTAATCCTTAAGCCGGTCGGTTTATCGCTGAGCGATATAGACCAGCTGATGGGGCAACTATTATCGAGCTCTATTGATCAGGCAGATATTTATTTTCAGTCCTCTCGAAGTGAATCGTGGGTACTTGAAGACGGCATTGTGAAAGATGGCAATTACAATATTGAACAAGGCGTTGGTCTACGCGCGGTCAGCGGCGAAAAAACCGGTTTTGCCTATAGTGAAGAGCTAGCGCTACCTGGTTTATTAGACGCGGCTAAAAGCGTTAAAGCCATCGCGCGTTTAGGTCAATCTGGCGTTTTAAAGCCAGCGTCACAAAACCATGTGCCAGCGTTATATGCAGCTATCGATCCACTGGCGATGATGAGTCGAGAAGAAAAAGTCTCGCTATTAAAAAATATAGATCAACAAACTCGACAGATAGATCGACGTATAGAACAAGTTATCGTTAGTTTAGTAGGCGTACACGAGGTGGTGCTAGTGGCCACCGAAGATGGACGATTAAGTAGTGATATTCGCCCCTTGGTAAGAATGAATGTGTCGGTCATTGTTGAGGAAAATGGTCGGCGTGAACAGGGCGGCTCGGGTGGTGGTGGTCGTCATGGCTATGACTATTTTCTGCAAGAGGACAGGGCAATGAATTATGCCCGCGAAGCGGTTCGTTTGGCGCTAGTCAATCTGGAAGCCGTGGATGCGCCTGCCGGTAATATGACCGTTGTGCTAGGGCCTGGCTGGCCAGGAATTCTATTGCACGAGGCGATAGGGCACGGTTTAGAAGGAGACTTTAACCGCAAAGGCAGCTCGGCTTTTAGTGGACGAATGGGTGAAAAAGTAGCGTCTGACTTATGTACCGTAGTAGATGATGGAACCCTGGAACATAGGCGAGGGTCCTTATCAATAGATGACGAGGGTGTACAGAGCCAGTGCACGACGTTGATCGAGAACGGCGTGTTAAAAGGTTATATGCACGACAAAATGAACGCCCGTTTAATGGGAACAAGCTCTACGGGAAATGGTCGTCGTGAGTCGTATGCGCATTTACCCATGCCAAGGATGACGAATACCTATATGCGCGCGGGACAGAGTGACCCGGGCGATATATTATCCTCGGTAAAAAAAGGCTTGTATGCGGCAAATTTTGCCGGTGGCCAGGTCGACATCACCTCTGGTAAGTTCGTTTTTTCGGCCAGCGAAGCGTACCTGATTGAAAACGGCAAGATCACAACGCCGGTAAAAGGTGCCACCTTAATCGGTAATGGGCCGGATGTTTTAACCAAGGTGAGTATGGTAGGTAACGACCTCGAGCTAGATAGTGGCGTGGGAACGTGTGGAAAAGAAGGGCAAAGCGTCCCTGTTGGGGTCGGCCAACCGACGCTTAAAATAGACGCACTGACGGTAGGAGGCACTCATGCCTAATACACTACAAGCGCCGCAAATGAGTAACGATGAAACCGAACGATTAAAGAATGTTGCAGCAGATATTTTAGCGGAAGCTAAAAAGCAGGGCGCAGATCAAGTAGAGGCATCTATTAGTGTTGGGCAAGGACTGTCGGTTAATGTCCGCCTGGGTGATGTTGAAACGATCGAGCATCATCGAGATCAGGGTATCGGCATTACCGTTTATAAAGGGCAGAAAAAAGGTTCAGCCAGTTCTACCAAGCTAAACAAGGCTGCTATTGAAGAAATGGTGGGTGCGGCCTGTGCGATCGCTCGTTACGCTGAAGAAGACCCCTTTTCTGGCCTCGCCGATAAAGAAATGCTAGCGACGGACTTTCCGGATTTATCGCTGTACCACCCCTGGACTGTCAGCGCCGAGCAAGCCATTGAAATGGCGATAAACTGTGAAAATGCCGCTAGATTTTATGATAAAAAAATCACTAACTCAGAAGGCGCGAGCATCCAGACGTTTGAAGGTACCCGAGTGCTGGCAAACAGCCATGGGTTTAATCATGGCTACCCCTCTAGCCGCCATAGCATGAGCTGCTCGGTAATCGGCGAAACGGACGGTAATATGCAACGTGACTACTGGTATACCGTCGCGCGCAAAGCATCTGATATGGAAGCCGCCGCTAAAGTGGGCGAAATGGCCGCGCAACGAACGGTACAACGCCTGGGCGCTCGCTCAATTAGCACCAGAAAGTGTCCGGTTATGTTCGCCGCCGAAGTGAGTGGTGGACTAATAGGTCATTTTATATCAGCGATTAGAGGCGGCAATTTATACCGCAAATCCACGTTTTTATTAGATAGCTTAGATCAGCAGATTTTTCCGTCATTTATGAATATTTACGAGCAACCACTACTGCCACAGGCGATGGGAAGTGCTTCGTATGACGCCGAAGGTGTGGCGACGTCTTATAGACGTATTGTCGACTCAGGGGTCGTGCAAGGTTACGTGCTCAGCAGTTATTCCGCGAAAAAGCTGGGTATGAAAAGCACCGCAAACGCGGGTGGCGTGCATAACTTAACGGTCGAGCCGGGCGAATTAGATTTTGATCAAATGCTGCGAGCGATGAATACGGGTTTATTGGTAACTGAGTTAATAGGGCAAGGCGTTAATACGCTAACTGGTGATTACTCCAGAGGGGCGGCGGGCTACTGGGTTGAAAACGGTGAAATTCAATTTCCAGTGGAAGAAGTGACCATCGCGGGTAATTTAAAGGATATTTTTAAGTCAATCGTTAGCGTCGGCAATGACGTGGACCTAAGAGGTAATACCCGAACCGGTTCTATTCTTATCAGCGAAATGACCCTGGCCGGGGCATAAACGATCGTTTTTCTAAATCAGGAAAACGCTCGCTAGGCCTAAAAAGGTAAAAAACCCAATAACATCGGTCACGGTCGTTAAGACAACACCGCCAGCGATAGCCGGGTCAATATCCATTCGCTTCAGTGTCAGCGGTATCGTCGCGCCAGCTAATGCCGCGACCATCAAATTGATGATAATGGCTGCGCCAATCAGCAGGCCGAGTGAGCTACTTTGGAACCAGAGGCCTGTAATAATGGCCACTACGCTGGCCCACAGTACACCGTTTAATACGCCGACTGCTAGCTCTTTACGCATCAACCAACGCGCATTAGATTTGCCGATTTGATTGAGGGCGATACCACGAATAACCAGCATCAGCGTTTGGCTACCCGCAATGCCTCCCATGCTGGCAACGATCGGCATCAGCACAGCTAGCGCCACGATTTGTTCAATCGTTGCGGTAAACAAACCAATAACCCAGGCCGCTAAAAAAGCAGTGAACAGGTTAATCCCAAGCCACACCGCGCGACGTTTGGCGCTCCTAAACACGGGCGCAAACATATCATCATCTTCGTCTAGTCCAGCCATGCTGAATAAAGACCGGTCGGCTTCATCACGAATAACGTCAACGACGTCATCCACGGTAATTCGACCGAGTAAGCGATTGTTTTCATCCACCACCGGCGCCGAGACGAGGTTATAGTCTTCAAAAAACAGGGCCACTTCGCTGTCCGATAGCGTGGGAGATAGCGCTTTTTGATCCGTTAGCATCGTATCACTCACGGAGTTTTTACTATCACTAGTCAACAGGTCCGAAATGCTCAGCACGCCGATGTAACGGTCTTCTCTGTCAACCACAAATAGTTTATCTGTATTGGCAGGGAGTTGACCGCGTTGCCGAAGATATCTTAAAACAACATCGAGGTTAACATTTGGCCGAATAGTCACCATGTCGGGGTTCATCAATCCGCCAGCGCTATCATCGTCATAAGACATGACCGATTGCAGGCGACGCCGATCCTGATTTGACATGGAGCGCACAACTTCATGCAAGACGGCGTGCGGAAGATCTTCGAAAATATCGGCTAAATCGTCGGTTTCTAGCGAACCGACGGCGGTGATAAGGTCTTCGTCATCGGTATGTTCGATTAGACCTGAACGTACCTCATCGTTAACTTCTACTAAAATCTCACCGGTTAATTCCGGATTAATCAAGTCCCAGACGACTCGGCGATTTTTTGGCGGTATCGACTCGAGTAGGTTTGCTATTTCAGCGGGGTGAAGTTCATTAATTTGAAGTTTGATTTGTGACAGGGCGCCACTATCAAGGGCACCCGTGAGTAAACGCAGGTGTTCATGTGTGTTCTCGTGCTGAGGGGAAGCTGACATTTTTATAATTGAGCTCAGGTGCTGTAAACACAAACTATTCTAGCTGAATCTCAGTTAGGCTGCTTTGTTATTTGTAGCCAAAGGTATCTGTTTTTTAGTGTAGCTCGCGGTGTCTGATCAGTGTATCTAAACCATATTTAGTTAGATGTTTCGCCAACTTATTGACCAGATAGACTGAACGGTGCTGACCACCTGTGCAGCCAATGGCAATGGATAGGTAGTTGCGGTTTGAATTGGAGAATTCCGGGATCCAACGGCTTAAAAATTGAGCGGTATCCTGCAAATAAAACTGGACCAGTTCTGTATTATCTAAAAAACTAATGACCGCTTCGTCTTTGCCGGTAAAATTTCTTAATGTTGGTTCCCAGTACGGGTTAGGCAGACAGCGGGCGTCGAATACAAAGTCAACGTCGTTAGGGGCGCCGTGTTTGTAGCCGAAAGACATAATTTGCAGCGATAAGCCATTATTGGTGTTAAGACAAACGCGTTCGCGAATAATATCGTGTAATTGGTGCACGTTAGTATGCGTTGTGTCGATTTGAATGCTTGCGTGACTCGCTATCGAGCTGAGCCTGTTAATCTCAAGGTCGATGGCTTCATCTAACGAGGTATTCGCGTCAGACAGCGGGTGTTTACGGCGCGTTTCGCTGAAACGTTTTAATAAACTCTCTTTATTGGCGCGAAGAAAGATAATTTCGTAATTAATGTTATCTTTTCGTAATTGTTCAATCAGCTGGCTGAACTGGTTGAGTGAGTTCTGATCGTTACGGGCATCAATACCAACGGCAGCCTGCTTAAATACCGGTTGTTTGGAGTTAATTAGTAGTTTGGAAAATTCGGGTAATAGGGCGATAGGTAAATTATCAGTGCAATAAAAACCGGCGTCTTCCAAAGTGTCCAGAGTGACGCTTTTGCCGGAACCTGATAGACCGCTAATGATGATAAGTTTCATTGTTTTATAATAAGAAGGCCGGCGTAAAGCCGGCCCATGTAAATTAACGGTGGGAGTTTAATTTCTGTTTGTGTTTGACGACCTGCCTGTCGAGTTTATCAACCAGGGTATCGATAGCCGCGTACATGTTTTCTTGCGTATCTTCAGCAAATATTTTGCTACCATTTAGTTGAATCGTGGCTTCTGCTTTCTGTTCCATTTTCTCAACGGTTAGAATCACGTGTACGTCGATAACTTTATCGAAGTGGCGCTCAATTTTAGCGAACTTAGTGTTGGTGTATTCGCGTAAAGCATCGGTGATGTCAACGTGGTGTCCAGATAAGTCTAATTGCATATTACTCTCCTGTTGTGGTGACGACGAATGTCAAAGGATTCGCTTCCTCTGACTAGAAGGGGGGATAGATATGGATTCACGATATTTAGCAATAGTTCGTCTCGCTACGTTAATGCCTCTGTCGCTTAGTATAGCGGCAATTTTATTATCACTGAGAGGCTTTTTAGGGTTTTCGTTGTTGACGAGTTCTTTGATAAAAGCTCTGATCGCTGTGGCCGAACATTCACCGCCACTATCGGTGGATACGTGGCTAGAAAAAAAGTGCTTGAGTTCGTAAATACCGTTCGGTGTGTGCATGTACTTATTAGTAGTCACGCGTGATATGGTCGATTCATGCATCTCGACCGTTTCAGCTATATCACGAAGAACCATCGGTTTCATGGCGATCGCTCCGTGTTCGAGAAATTCTTGTTGTCGATTAACAATTTCCTGAGATACCAGCAGCAGAGTTTCATTTCGGCTTTGCAAACTCTTTAAGAACCAGCGAGCTTCCTGCAGGTGGTTTTTCATCGTCTGAGAGTCAGCGCTTTTATCCCCGCGTTTAATGAGGGTCTGGTAATAAGGGTTGATGCGAATATTACTAGCCACTTCGCCGTTGATCGATATTTGCCATCGTCCTTTGACTTTAGTCACATAAACATCGGGGGTAATGTATTCAGTGCTCGCATCACCAATATCTGAACCGGGCCGCGGGTTGAGGCCTTGAATAAGCGTGATGATCTGCTCTAATTTTTCGTCGTCAATACCCAGTTGGCGCTTTAATTTGGCGCTATCCTGTGAGCCTAAAGCAGCCATATGCTGGCTGACTAACTCGATGGCTTCCTGTGCAAGAGGGTTATCGTCAGGCAGCTGTTTAAGCTGGATAAGCAGGCAGTCCTGTAAATTTAATGCGCCAACTCCAGGGGGGTCAAACGATTGCACTTTATGCAGAACGGCCATCACCTCGTCCAGCTCCAAGTCATCAATTTGTTCAGAGAGGTGCTGATGTAACTGGATGATGTCAGACTTTAGGTAGCCATTACTATCGATGCTATCAATGATAGAGGTAGCGATAGCGCGGTCGGTAGCCGAAAAATTTGTCAGCTCCATTTGCCAGGTCAAGTGATCGTGCAAGGTTTGTCTGGCGGAATTTATGCTGCCAGGGTCGGGTTGAACGCCGTCTGATTGTTGGCTGGATACTGTTGAAGGAGTGAGGTCGTATATTTCATCCCAGGAAGTATCAATGGCGAGATCATCTGGTAACTGGTCTTGTGATCCTTCGCTAGTTTGTTCCTCTGATACTGTGCTTTTTTTAGTAACAGGCTCTTCGTTGCTAGCCGTTTCATCATCTGGAATTTCCAGCATCATATTGCTATCCAGCACGATTTGAATTTCTTGTTGAAGTTCTAATGTAGATAGTTGCAACAGGCGAATAGCCTGTTGAAGCTGCGGGGTCATGGTTAAA
>JASJGO010000118.1:0-11749 GCA_033791505.1 Cycloclasticus sp. | reverse complement strand
GGAGCCCTTTAATGTCAAGCTTTACACGGCTTTTAAAGCTATTTTATGACATTTAAATAAAACTGGCGAAATTACCCCTTTAATCCAATTTCTAACTTAGTGATTTAATGCGCTGTTATTGTTTTATTTTTTCCAGATTCTGCTTTTTCGGTTGATTTTTTTTCAGATTTTACAGCCACTTTAATTGGTGCAGGTAATCGCTCCAAAGCAACGGCAAAAACCTCGTCAATCCAGCGTACAGGAATGATTTTCAGGTTTTGTTTTATATTCGCCGGCATTTCAACTAAGTCTTTTTCATTCTCATGCGGAATAATAACCGTCGTAATACCACCTCTTAATGCGGCTAATAATTTTTCTTTCAAACCACCAATCGGTAGCACTTCACCTCTGAGTGTAATTTCACCCGTCATTGCTACATCAGCTAACACCGGAATACCCGTTAACGATGAAACCAATGCCGTGCACATGCCGATACCAGCACTCGGGCCATCTTTTGGTGTGGCGCCTTCTGGCACGTGTACGTGAATATCCTTTTTTTGGTGAAAGTCTGCTTTTATACCCAGCGCTACTGCACGACTTCTTACCACGGTTAAAGCGGCCTGAATTGACTCTTGCATAACATCACCTAGCTTACCTGTCAGGGTGAGCTTTCCTTTACCCTCAGTAATAGCAGATTCTATTGTCAGCAGCTCACCACCCACTTCTGTCCACGCCAAACCGGTGACCTGACCAATTTGATTGGACTCTTCTGCTCGGCCAAAATCAAAGCGCCTAACACCTAAAAATTTACTCAGGTTTTTACTCGTCACGCTAATTTTTTTCTTCGGTTTATTGAGCAGAATATCCCGAACCACCTTACGGCATATTTTAGACATTTCTCTATCAATGTTCCTTACGCCCGCTTCGCGCGTGTAATAACGCACCGTGTCGCGAATAGCTGATTGATCAATATTTATTTCAGAAGGCTTTAAACCATTATTTTTCAGTTGCTTTTCAATTAAATAATTTTCTGTAATGCTTATTTTCTCATCTTCCGTATAACCAGATAAATTAATGACTTCCATTCGATCTAATAACGGGCCGGGAATATTCATACTATTAGCCGTCGCGACGAACATGACCTCAGACAGATCAAAATCCACCTCCAGATAATGATCATTAAAGGTATTGTTTTGTTCAGGGTCTAATACTTCCAACAAAGCTGAAGCTGGGTCTCCTCTGAAATCCATCGCCATTTTGTCAATTTCATCGAGTAAAAATAACGGGTTTTTAGTTCCTACTTTAGAGAGGTTTTGTAAAATTTTACCGGGCATTGAACCAATATAAGTTCTTCTATGACCTCTTATTTCAGCTTCATCGCGTACACCACCTAATGACATACGGATAAACTTACGATTTGTTGCGCGGGCTATAGATTGCCCTAATGAGGTTTTACCTACACCGGGAGGACCCACCAGACATAGAATGGGCGCTTTCATGTTTTTTACCCGTTGTTGAACGGCTAAATACTCCAAGATGCGTTCTTTAACCTTCTCCAGGCCAAAGTGGTCGGCATCCAGTACTTTTTGAGCCGCAGCCAGATCGTGTCTAATTCGGTTACGTTTTTTCCACGGCACGCCGATCATGCAATCAATATAATTCCTTATAACGCTTGCCTCGGCGGACATCGGCGACATCATTTTTAATTTATTTAATTCGGATTCAGCCTTCTCTTTTGCCTCTTTGGACATACCGGCATCAACAATCTTTTTCTCAAGCTCATCCGTTTCGTTAACCACGTCGTCCATATCACCCAATTCTTTCTGAATCGCTTTCATTTGTTCGCTTAGGTAATATTCGCGCTGATTTTTTTCCATCTGCTGCTTAACGCGACTACGAATTTGTTTTTCCATCTCAAGAATATCTGCCTCACCTTCCATCAACAACATGAGGTGTTCTAAACGCTCGCGAATATTATTCGTTTCCAGTACACGCTGCTTATCTTCAACTTTTAAAACCATGTGCGCCGACATGGTATCGGCAAGGCGACCAGAATCGTCAATACCAGACAAAGATGTCAGTACTTCAGGCGGGACTTTTTTGTTTAATTTGACGTAATTTTCAAATGTAGCGGTGACCGTTCTCACGAGAACGTCTAACTCCTGATCTTCTAGATCCAGTACATCTTCAAGCAGAGAAACGTCTGCGCCGAATAATTTATCACTTAAATTAATTTTATCGATTTTTACTCTTTTTTCGCCTTCCACCAGAACCTTCACCGTTCCGTCTGGCAATTTAAGCAATTGTAAGATAGTCGCTAAACTACCTACTTCGTATAAATCATTTTCTTGCGGATCGTCCTGATCTGGGTCTTTTTGCGCAATAAGAACAATTTTTTTATTATCCTTCATCGCCAGTTCAATCGCCTGGATAGACCGATCACGGCCAACGAAAAGCGGTAATACCATATGCGGATAAACAACCACATCCCTTAAGGGAAGCACGGGTAAATTTGTTAGATTTTCTTGCTCACTCATTAGAATACCGCCTTAAAAATAAATTGAATAGGTAAAGATATTAGGGCACGAATTAGCTTTTACAAGCTTTTAAATAAAAAAAGGCGCTTTAAGCGCCTTTTCGATTAAACAGGCTTAAAAGTCAATCAGATGACGCAAGTTTTTTTTCATTTTCATAGATGAATAGCGGCTCAGACTCACCCCGAATAACTTTATCATCAATCACAACCTTGCAAACATTTTCTAATGATGGAAGGTCATACATAGTATCAAGCAAAACGTGTTCGAGAATTGTTCTTAAACCACGCGCTCCAGTCTTCCGTAACATGGCTTTTTTTGCCACTGCGCGCAAAGCCTCTTCTCTAAATTCTAAAACTACGCCTTCCATTTCAAACAGACTCGCGTATTGTTTAGTTAGTGCATTTTTAGGCTCGCTCAAAATTTCGATCAGTGCGTCTTCATCTAATTCTTCAAGTGTAGCAACAACCGGCAAACGACCAACAAATTCAGGAATAAGGCCGTATTTCACTAAATCTTCTGGCTCAACGTCCTGTAAAACGTCTCCAACCGACGGTACATTTTCAGAACTGATCACCTCTGCAGAAAAACCGATACTTGCATTTTTTTGTGAGCGATCTTGAATTACTTTATCTAAACCAGCAAAGGCACCGCCTACAATAAATAAGATATTGGCCGTGTTAACCTGTAAAAACTCCTGTTGCGGATGTTTTCTACCGCCTTGAGGTGGTACAGACGCAACGGTTCCTTCGATCAGTTTTAATAATGCCTGCTGCACCCCTTCTCCAGAAACGTCACGCGTTAACGAAGGGTTATCTGACTTACGCGAAATCTTATCGATTTCATCGATATAGACAATGCCGCTTTCAGCTTTCTCAACGTCAAAGTCGCATTTTTGTAAAATTTTCTGGATGATGTTCTCAACGTCTTCACCCACGTAACCGGCTTCTGTCAGCGTGGTAGCATCAGCAATGGTGAAGGGCACGTTTAGAGTTCTAGCCAGCGTTTCGGCCAATAATGTTTTACCCGTACCAGTAGGACCAATTAATAGTACGTTACTTTTAGCCAGCTCAACGTCTTCGTCACTTTTACGTGCATTGATACGCTTGTAGTGGTTATAAACGGCAACTGATAATATTTTTTTTGCCTGCTGCTGGCCAATAACGTATTTATCTAAGGACGCTTTAATTTCGGCGGGTTTAGGTAGCTCTCCCTCAGCAGCGGAGGTCTGACTTTCTTCTAACTCTTCTTTAATGATGTCGTTACAAAGCTCTACGCATTCGTCACAAACAAAAACAGATGGCCCAGCGATCAGTTTCCTGACTTCGTGCTGATTTTTGCCACAAAATGAGCAAATTAATACTTTGCTATCACTTCCATTATCATCATCTTTATCGGACATACTTACCTCATTTCTTTAGCGCCGTTGCTCTATTATCGACAAATTAGACCCTTCAATACCTTAGTAGTATGGTACAGAATTTACATCTGTCTAGTCAAAAGAGGCTTATTTTGTTGACTCTTCGGAAATACGTTGACTCAATACTCGATCAATCAAACCGTATTCAACCGATTTTTCCCCGTCCATAAAATTATCTCTATCTGTATCACCTTCAATTACATTCAGGGGTTGACCGGTATGATGCGCCATAATTTTATTGAGTTTATCTCGAATATTTAAAATTTCTTTTGCGTGTATATCAAAATCTGACGCCTGACCCTGAAAACCACCGAGCGGCTGATGAATCATCATTCTTGAGTGCGGCAAAGCAAAACGCTTACCTGCTGCGCCGCCTGTTAGTAGTAGCGCCCCCATGCTGGCTGCCTGGCCTAAACACATGGTGCTAACATCTGGTTTAATAAACTGCATGGTATCGTAAATAGACATACCAGCTGTCACCGAACCACCAGGAGAGTTTATATATAAATGAATATCTTTATCCGGATTTTCGGACTCTAAAAACAGCATCTGGGCCACGACAAGATTTGCCATATGATCTTCTACCTGGCCGACTAAAAAAATGACTCGTTCTTTTAGTAAGCGTGAGTAAATGTCGTATGACCTTTCTCCACGTGCCGTTTGTTCAACCACCATTGGAACCAAACCAAGTGCTACTGCCTCAGGTGAGTTTTGCATATTATTATCCTTTATGTAGTGTTAGCTTGTTGCTTTCGCTGGACTCATTAACTCTTCAAAACTTAGTGCTGTTTCCGTTATTTGGGCTCTTTCCAATACCCAGTCAACCAGTTGATCTTCTAAAACCACGCTTTCAATTTTAGTACGCTCTTGGGGGTTAGCCTTATACCAGTCAATTACTTCTGTTGGATCCTGATAGGTCTGGGCAAACTCTTCGATGCGCTGCTGAACTTTTTCTTCATCAGCCTTGATATCATTTTGTTTAATGACTTCTGACAGCAGTAAACCTAACTTAACTCGTTTGATTGCTTGTGCTTCAAACAGTTCTTTAGGTAGCTCGGGTTCATTACGCTGAACTTGTTGCGTTTTTTCTTTTAGCGACGCGATCATTTGGTTGATTTCATTATCAACTAATGCCGTTGGCACAGACACAGTATTATTTTCGACGATCGCATCCATTACAACTTGCTTGCGCTTAGAGGCTAAAGCTCGATCAAGCTCAAGGCTCATGTTTTTTGTCAGGTCTGCCCTGAAGTCTGCCATATCACCACTTGGTACGCCAAACTCCTTAATAAACTCTTCGGTTACTTCTGGAAGCTCACTGGCTTCCACTTTTTCAACTTCAACGTCAAAGTGACCCGTTTGACCAGCAAAATCTGGCTGCTGATAATCTTCAGGGAAGGTTACATCAAATGATAGTTTTTCACCTTTTTTAACACCCATCAACTTATCTTCAAAACCAGGAATCATATTGCCTGAACCTAGTTCCACAGGAAAATCTTTAATGGGTTCTTCAGAAATCGGTTTATCGTTGACGTTTCCTTCAAAGTTAATCGTTACACGATGTCCTTTTTTGGCCTTCACCTTAACTTCATTCCAGATAGATTTTTGCGTGCGCAGTTTATCCACCATATTGTCGATATCTGATTCGGCAATTACAGCGACTGGACTATTAAGCTTCAGCTTTTCTACTGGGTTGATGGTAATTTCAGGGTAGATTTCAAAACTGGCTGAAAACTCGTAACCATCGGTTTTGTCTTCGTTTGGAGTAATCAGCGGGGGCCCGACGGGGTTCAGCTTTTCTTCCATAAGGGCTTTGTAGAAGTAGTTTTGCGTCAGCTCTGATAAGGACTCAGCCTTAATCCCAGCACCAAATTTCTTTTTGATAACGCTCATTGGTACTTTGCCGTTTCTAAACCCATCTATACGAGCAGTACGTTTAACTTCATCATAGCGCTTGCTGATGACTGCATCGACCTCCTCTTGTGGGATCAAAATCGTTAATGTTCGTTTAATATCGGAATTAGATTCAACAGAAACCTGCATAGTTATTCTCTTGTTTTATTTAGTGAAGATTTTTTTCAAAATTTTATGATGGTGCGAAAGGAGAGACTCGAACTCTCACATCTTACGATACTGGAACCTAAATCCAGCGCGTCTACCAATTCCGCCACTTTCGCAATTTGTGTTGGTAATAATGTGCGGTATCATACCTACTCTTGGATCAAGATTGCACCTCTTTTTGAGACAATTTCCCTAAAAACTAATAATTCGTATGAAAGCATCTGTATTTTTTATTTTTTACTTCCTGCTCGCTTCAGCTATAGCGGCTGCAATAACGTACCCTTTATTTCATCTTATTGGTAACGACTCTTTTCGTTTCGAAAGTTGGGTCACCCGATCCGCCCTTTTATTTCTCATTGTTGGCATAGTACCCTGTGCTAAATATTTTGAGCTGTCGCTTAACTCTATTGGCTACAGCGTCTCTTTTAAGTCTGCTTGCAAACAAATTGCTAACGGTTTTGTTATTGGCCTTTTTATTCTAAGTATCGTTATTTCTGTTTTGCTTCTGCTCGATATACGCGTGATTGTAAACCCGGAAGGCTTTAACGCTATTTTTGCTTTAAAAGCATTATTAGCGGGCCTTCTTATTGCCTTAATTGAAGAAACTTTATTCAGAGGTTTGTTTTTTAAACTAGCCCACCGCTGGCATAACGCTTTGGCCGCTGTCTTTATCAGTAGCTTTTTCTACGCTATCCTTCATTTTATTAAACCTGTAGAGCATATAGACCCAACAGCATTGAATTTTTTCAGTGGATTTGAGGTCGTGATCAATGCATTTTCGGGTTTAACCTTATTACAAATAGATGATTTTCTCGCCTTACTTTCAGTTGGCATACTGCTGGCCCTTGTTAGGCTGAGAACAAACGGTCTACTGTATTGCATTGGTCTTCATGCCAGCTGGGTATTTCTTTTAAAAACCAGTAAGCAGTTAACAGACGGCAATCCGCACTCGGACTGGTCTTTTTTAACTGGCGGCTATGACGGCATTATTGGTTTATTGAGCTTTGCCTGGTTATCGTTGTTATCTATCGCATACGTGATCTACATCAATAACAAGTCAAACGCATCGGCTTCATAATTAACCGCTCCTTGACATCCATTCCCTATAGATTAGAATGGGAATCATTATCATTAAGATTTAAGAATGTATGTCATTTAAGACGCCTGTTATAAGCAGCACCTCATTGGCCGATATTAATATTGGCCAAAAAGCGATGCTGTGTAAAAACACGATGGACTATAAACTTGAAAAAAAATTGCTGGCACTTGGTTTTTCCAGGTTAATCCCGCTGCAGGTTACTCAAAAAAGAAAGGGTGGTCTGGTAGTGAGCATTGGCAATGCACGCATTGCCTTGAACCAGGCCTTAGCACAACAAGTGATGATCAACCCCTATGACTAAACAGTGCTGCGAGACCGGCTCACCTATAGCACTTGCAAACAAGCGCCCCGTTATCGCCGTTATCGGCAATCCAAACTGTGGCAAGTCAACCTTATTTAATGCCATAACCGGTATCAAACAAAAAACTGGCAACTGGCCCGGGGTTACCGTCGAACGACGCGAAGGACTGGCTAAGGTGCAGCAACAAGAAGTTGTACTGGTGGATTTGCCCGGCGTTTATGCGCTCGATAGCGACCGAGAAGCGCTGGATGAACAAATCGCCCGACAGTATATTTTATCAGGCCAGGCCGATGCTCTGCTTATTGTTGCTGATGCTGCCAACCTTGAACGTAGCCTGTTTTTAACCAGCCAACTATTAGAAGCCGGCATTCCCTCTGTGTTAGCGCTAAATATGATGGATGTCGCCAACGCCAGAGGCATGGGGATAAACATCGACGCCTTAACGGTGGCACTTGGCTGTCCCGTTATTCCTATCATGGCTCGGCAAAAGAAAGGCCTTGACGTTTTATTAAACGAACTCATCAAGGTGCTGCAAAATAAGACCCGACACCACCTTAGCATTAATTATCCAGAGCTTATCCAGTCGGCTATTCCAAACATAATGGCGACCTTAACTAATGACCAGCCGTCGCATTTTATCCAGCAATGGCACGCACTACAGTGCCTGGAAAATCACTTTTCCCCTTCTACCACAGAACAAACAAAAGTCGTTTGTCGGCAGTTGCAAGCCGATTTTAAAGAACAGACTGACGAAGACCCAGACACCCTGATTGCCGCCAGCCGATACGAGTTTGCGCACCAATTAGCCACACAGGTTGTTACACAATCTCAACGCCAGGAGCAAACGTGGTCAGACCGTGTAGATAAAATCGTTCTGAGTGATTATTTAGGCCTGCCCGTGTTCTTTCTCGCCATCTATCTAATGTTCAGCATTACCATTAATTTTGGTGGCGCGTTGATTGATTTTTTTGATATCACCGCTGGCGCACTTTTTGTCGATGGATTGAAAATTCAATTACAACACCTGGGCTTACCAAACTGGTTTCAAGTGCTATTCGCGGATGGCCTCGGCGGTGGCATTCAAGTAGTAGCTACCTTTATTCCCATTATCGCGACCCTGTATTTTTGTTTATCGATTCTTGAAGATTCAGGTTATATGGCCCGTGCGGCCTTTGTGATGGACCGTTTTATGCGGAAACTAGGTCTTCCTGGCAAAGCCTTTGTACCGTTGATTGTCGGCTTCGGCTGTAACGTACCGTCTATTATGGCGACACGCACCTTAGAAAAACAACGCGACCGCATTATGACAGTGATGATGGCGCCCTTTATGTCTTGCGGGGCGCGTTTATCCGTGTACGCCCTGTTTGCCGCGGCTTTCTTCCCTCAATCTGGGCAAAACATCGTTTTCTTGCTATATATAGTCGGTATTGGCGCCGCTATCTTCACCGCTTTATTACTTAAAAAAACGGTTCTCGAAGGTGAATCAGATATTTTTTTAATCGAATTACCCCCCTATCATCGACCTGCTCTTAAAAGCTTACTGGTTCACACCTGGGAACGCCTGAAAGGTTTTGTATTAGAAGCCGGCAAGTTTATCGTCATGATGGTCATGGTGATTAACATCCTTAATTCAATCGGTACCGACGGCAGCTTCGGTAACGAAAATAGCGCTAAATCAGTTTTAAGTGAAATGAGCAAAACCTTTACCCCTGCCTTTGAACCGATGGGGGTTAAAGCAGACAACTGGCCTGCGATCGTTGGTATCTTCAGCGGTTTACTGGCCAAAGAAGTCGTGGTCGGTACGCTTGACGCCGTGTATTCGAATTTAGAAGGACAAGCCGCAGCTGACGATGCCAACTTCAGCCTTTATAATAAGTTTTCTGAGGCGTTAACAGTTACCCAGGAAAATCTGAGTGACGCCTTCTTGAATATGGGTGACCCACTCGGTTTGCGCGCCTTAGATGCCAGCGGCGATACACAACTGGCCGCCGCAGAGCAAGATGTTAGTCACGCGCTATTTGGAACCTTAGTAAAATACTTTGACGGCAAAATAGGCGCATTTAGCTACTTATTATTTATTTTGCTATATGTCCCTTGCGTTGCCGCACTGGCTGCCGTTAAACGCGAAACCGGAACGCGCTGGGCGCTATTTTCAATATTTTGGAGCTTATACCTCGCCTATAGCTTAGCTACTTCGTTTTATCAAATAGCCACGTTTAACCAACACCCTATGCAATCGGTGATCTGGCTTAGCATCTTTACTGGCGGTTTTTTTATCATCTGGCTAACACTACGGCAACTGGGACAACAATTACTTGCTGTCAACTTCAACACAACTAAAAACGCATGATATTACTGGATATTAAAAACTATTTAAAACAAGCTCGAAGCGCGCCCGTTCGCGATATAGCCCTGCACTTTAAGCTAACTGAAGACGACGCCAGATCAATGCTCGATCATTGGGTGCGAAAGGGACAAGCTATTAAGCAACCAATAGGAACCCTGTGTCAGGGCGGCTGTAATAGCTGCGCACCTAATACAATTGAAATTTACCAATGGCTGGAAGCTGACGCCTAGGTATTTCAGCCGCATATTACCAATAGCGATGCCCATCAGCCGGTATTACGCATTCCCGTTGCAATCGCATTAATACTTCTTAATAAAGGGTCTAACGACCGCTCACGTACTTCTTCTGCTAGCTGGTCATTACGATAATTTTTCAACAACATCAATTGAATATGGTTAAGCGGATCTAAGTATGCGTTTCGTCGACTAATCGAAAGGTTCAACAGTTTATTTTCTGCCAGCAGCTCATCTGATTGTGCGACTTTTAAAATCCAGTAAATACTTCGTTCACATTCTGCCTTGATGGTGTCGAATAGCTGTTGCGATTGCTTATTTTTAACCAATTGGGCATATTCGGCGGCAATTGACATATCCGCTTTAAATAAGGCCATTTGACTATTATTAAGTAACACGCGAAAAAAAGGCCATTCTTGATACAACCGCTGTAAAACCACTAGATTTTCTGGCTGCTTATGACAGAAATCTTCAAGCGCCTTACCTAGCCCGTACCAGGCAGGTAAGGTATGGCGGGATTGCCCCCAACCAAACACCCATGCGATCGCTCGAACCGAGTATTTGGACCGGTCTTTTTGTTTACGATGTGATGGCCGCGAACCTATATTAAGCAAGGCGATTTCATCAACCGGCGTTGCCTCGTAAAAATAATCTAAAAATGCCGGCGTATGTTCTGTTAATTGTCGATAACAGTCTTCGCCTTGTTGCCTGAGTTGAGACATGACCTGGGCATACACAACGGGTTCCTGCGGTAGTTTTTTTATCTGATCGGAACTGGCTGTAATCAGCCCTGTTAAGCCCATCGTCAACTCGTATACCGCCGTCTCTTGATTATTGTATTTAAACGAAAGCACTTCCCCTTGCTCGGTAAACTTAATCTGTCCAAAAACCGTCCCCGCGGGTTGTGAGGTAATGGCTTGATAGGTTGGCCCGCCTCCACGTCCAACTGTTCCACCACGACCGTGAAATAGTCGAATACGCACGCCGCGGCGTAGGCCTAGCTCAATCACCTGTTGCTGCGCTCGATATAACGACCACGCAGAGGCAACGATACCGCCATCTTTAGCGGAGTCTGAATAACCCAACATCACCTCTTGCATTTGGCCGTTAGCAGCTAATAGTTGGCGATAAACCTCATCATCTAACAAGCGCGACATGACCGGCTCAATGTGTTGCAAGTCATCTACCGTCTCAAATAACGGCGATACGGCCAAGCGGCATCTGTATTGACCATTTTGATGTGTACACAGATTAGAAAAGGTGGCTAAAAATAATACGTGCAACACATCAGAGGCTTGATGCGCCATGGATATAACGTAGCGATCAATAACCAATGGACTGACCGTTTGTTGCATATCGGCGATCACCTCAAAGACCGACAGCACCTCTTTCGTCATGGGCGACAATCGGTTTAATGCTGTTAGTTTTGGTGGCTGTTTGATTAGTGTCGCCATCCATTGCATACGTTCTGCTTCACTACACGCCGTATAATCCTCGCAAATGCCGTGGAACTTTAATATTTCTGCAATGCTTTCAGTATGTACATTAGACTCCTGACGTACATCCAGCCGCGCCAGATAAAAACCAAAGGTACGTGCAAGGCGTAGCAAATCCAATAACTCTGCATCGGCCACCTCGGCATCACCATGACTACTGAGCGAATCGTGCATCAGCTGTAAATCATCCAGAAAAGCCGTTTCATTCAGGTAACCGGCCGTTGGAGGCTGAATTTGTTGATCCGTTAATAAAGCTTCAACCCGTTGTAGTGTTTGCCG
>JASJGO010000117.1:0-17661 GCA_033791505.1 Cycloclasticus sp. | reverse complement strand
TTGGACACCCCGAAGTTTACATCGTCGCCTTACCCGCTTTCGGTATCGTGTCTGATTTACTGTCGGTGCACGCGCGTAAAAACATTTTCGGTTACCGCATGATGGTGTGGGCGATTATTATAATTGGCGCGCTCAGCTTTATCGTTTGGGCGCACCATATGTACGTTAGCGGAATGAACCCTTATTTTGGTTTCTTTTTCGCCACCACCACGCTAATTATTGCCGTACCGACGGCGATCAAAGTCTATAACTGGGTGTTAACTCTGTGGCGGGGTAATATTCGTCTGAATGTGCCCATGCTGTTTGCTATTGGTTTTATCTTCACCTTCGTTAATGGCGGTTTGACCGGCCTTTTTCTAGGCAATGTAACCATCGATTTACCGTTATCTGACACCATGTTTGTGGTCGCGCATTTCCATATGGTGATGGCGGTATCGCCCGTGTTGGTGGTGTTTGGCGCTATTTATCACTGGTACCCAAAAATCACTGGGCGGATGTTAGATGATACGCTGGGGAAATTTCACTTTTGGGTTACATTTTTAGGTACCTACGCCATTTACTACCCGATGCATTACCTAGGATTTTTGGGCGTACCTCGTCGCTATTACGCGATAGAAGGTACCGATTTTATTCCGCCATCTGCTGTCAGTCTTAATGAGTTTATTTCTATCGCCGCGATCGTCGTGGGCACCGTGCAACTGGTGTTTATCTATAATTTGTTTATCAGTTATTTCCGCGGTAAAGAGGCTGGAAGCAACCCATGGGAAGCGACGACACTAGAGTGGCAAACGGCAGATACGCCACCTAAGCACGGCAACTTTGGTAAGCAGTTGCCGCTGGTTTATCGTTGGGCATACGATTACAGCGTACCGGGTTCAGAACGTGATTTCATACCTCAAAATGTAGCACCGTCTCAGGTAACGCGGAGTGTTGATGATGCCTAGTGTGATTAATAGCAATCAAATGAATAACAGAGAAATGGGCTTATGACGATTGCGTTAATTTTTATGGCCGTATTGATGATTGTGGTCGCTTGGTGGCTTTTAAAGCAAACGGCCGATACTCAACCATGGTTAGCAAACGAACTTGATCCCGCGATGGAAGGTTATAGCGGTCGTTCGTTTCATAACCCTGAGAGAAAGCTGGGCTTATTCGTTTTTCTCGCCGTGGTTACCTCATTATTTTCCTTATTTATCAGTGCTTATATGATGCGCATGGAGCTGGGTGATTGGCGGCCGCTAACGGACCCGGATTTATTGTGGTGGAACACCGGCGCATTAGTTCTCAGTAGCGTGGCTCTGCAGTGGGCTCGGGTATCGGCTGAGCGCGGGAGATTTATAGCGGTACGGTATGGCTTACTCGCAGGCGGTTTTTTCGCATTTGTTTTTATGGCCGGTCAATGGATGGCGTGGCAACAATTAAGCTCATTGGGTCACTTTGTTTATTCTAATCCAGCCAACGCCTTCTTTTACCTCATTACAGGGCTGCACGCGCTACATTTGTTGGGTGGTTTAGTGGTGTGGTGCATAACAACGTTAAAACTATTGAGTGGTGTAGAACTAAGCCGTGTGAGCTTAAGCATAGAGCTTTGCGCGGTTTACTGGCATTATTTATTACTGATATGGATCATTTTATTTGGCTTGCTACTATCAACCTAGACTATAAGGATAAAATATGTCGTATGGAGCAGCGGTAGATGAAACGGGGCGTCCTGTTAAAGTTGTAGAGGGCTTGCCGGGGGTTGCTATGGATTGGTCTTCAGACCAGCAAGCTTTCAAGCGCGTTCCCTGGGGCAAAGCCATGATGTGGATATTCCTGCTCAGCGACACGTTTATATTTGCAATTTTTCTAACCAGCTATATGACGGTGCGCACATCGACCACCGTACCCTGGCCGAATTCGAGTGAAGTATTTGCCTTGACTGTCTTTGGTAATCATATTCCGCTGATCTTAATCGCTATTATGACGTTCATTCTCATTAGCAGCAGCGGTACCATGGCTATGGCGGTGAAGTTCGGTTACGAAAAAAAGCGCAAAATAACCACTTTTCTAATACTCGCGACTGCTTTTTTTGGCGCTTCATTCGTCGGTATGCAGGTATTCGAATGGACCAAGCTGATCGTTGAGGAAGGGGTTCGTCCCTGGGGTAACCCAATGGGGGCGCCACAGTTCGGCGCGACGTTTTTCATGATTACGGGTTTCCACGGTTTTCACGTATCTGTTGGTGTGATTTTACTGCTTATGGTAGCCAGAAAAGTATGGACCGGTGATCTTGAAAATATGCGACCGGGCTTTTTTACCGGCCGCCGAGGTGGTTACGAGATCGTCGAAATTGTCGGCCTTTACTGGCATTTCGTCGATCTGGTGTGGGTATTTATCTTTGCATTCTTTTATCTTTGGTAGGGGGTATTTATGAGTGAGGTTATTGCTAAGGAAGGGGAGCAACAACACCCGATTGCGATTTACTTCTGGGTATGGGGGTTATTGTTTGTTCTAAGCGCGCTGTCGTACATGGTGGACTATATGCAGCTTCAGGGTTACCTGCGTTGGTCATTGATACTGTTTTTTATGTTTTTAAAAGCCGGCTTTATTATCGCTGTATTTATGCATATGTTTTACGAGAGACTGGCGATGGCCTGTGCGATTTTAATACCGATGGGGTGTTTGCTGGTATTGATTGGACTGATGTCATTTGAAGCGAACTATACCAAGGATACGCGGGCAGTATATCTGGATGGAGGCACTGGAGTTATGCAGATGGAAGGGTCGGCGAAACACGATTGATGTCGCAATAATTATTTTGTACAAAGTGAAAAACCCGATATCGATATATCGATATCGGGTTTTTTATAGGTTTTATTTTTGCAATGACTCTACAGTAGATCATGGGCCGTGAAGCTAGAATAACCAGATTGCTTTCGATTACGGAAAAGTTTCTCTAAAGAAGCGCGGTACTTTATTTTGAAAGGCCAACAACCAGCGTGGTGTTCCAGCCCCCGTTCCCGCTAGTTCGACTTGAGGGTGCAACGGTAGTACTTTTTCCAGTACTTCTTCTTGACTAGGTTCCAGGTCAACGAAGAAGATATGTTTGTCATTTTTCAGCGCTTCAGCAAATCGTTCGAATTGATAGTTAGGTTTCTGGATGCCCAATAAGCCTCCTTCCCAGGTGCAAAAACCAATGAGTATCGCCGACAGAAAGATAAACGGAACCCAGCCCGCGGCCGTTTCTGTCCAGGCGGCAAAATGCGCGATGCTGAGCAGGAAGATGGCTAGAGTAAGTCCGATTAAAAGGCCGATTTCAGATGAGCGGACTATGTCTTTTTTCATAAATGACTGAACGTAGTTCAGATGCTCGTGCTGTGCCACTTCTTCATCGTGCATGCTAAGGACGTGAATTTGCGGGGTGCTAACGCCGTGACTTTCAAGTTGTTGCTCAAAGACTTCAAGATCGTCGAGGCTATCGCTAATGAAGTAATGCCTGAGAATGTGCATGTCAATCTCCTATATTATAAATCTGGTTAACTTACCGATATATATACAGAACATGGTGTTATTTACCCACCAAGCAATGACAAGATTAACACTAATTCTTTGTACTGCAAAACAATTGTCTAATCTTTAACGCAAAGGACCGTGGGGCATTAGACGATGCGTCTTCTTATAAGGTTTATCAGCGCATTAGAGTCCGTTTTTGTTAAGACATAACACAGTTGTAAGAGCTTATTCCCGACATATAGGTGGCCTGGGGGTTATATAGCGAGGTTATTTAAAAGTTTAATGCTTGGGAAGCTAGTCAGACGCTTTGATGGGGTTGATAAAGCGGCTTTTACTTGTGTGTTAGTAGCTAAATATAGCCAAATAAGCACAATATCATGTAAAATCGCACTTTTTCAACTAGCTACTTTGCAACAGGACGAGGCGACTAAATGTACAACAAAAGCATGACGATTGAAGGTTTTGATGATGAACTTTGGGCATCTATTCAAAAAGAAGAGCAACGCCAGGAAGATCATATTGAACTGATTGCGTCTGAGAACTACGCTAGCCCGCGTGTTATGCAGGCTCAGGGTTCTATGCTAACCAATAAGTACGCTGAAGGTTACCCTGGTAAGCGCTATTATGGCGGTTGTGAATACGTTGATATTGCTGAGCAATTAGCCATTGACCGCGTTAAAGAATTATTTGACGCCGATTATGCAAACGTACAGCCCCACTCAGGTTCACAAGCTAATGCAGCGGTTTATTTTGCCTTATTACAAGCGGGCGATACTATTTTGGGCATGAGTTTGGCGCACGGGGGGCATTTAACGCACGGTGCTAAAGTTAACTTTTCAGGCAAATTGTTTAATGCGATTCAGTACGGTTTGAACGATGCGACTGGTGAAGTGGATTATGACGAAATTCAGGCGCTCGCTAACGAACACAAACCGAAAATGATCGTCGCTGGTTTTTCTGCCTATTCGCGCGTCATGGATTGGCAAAAATTCCGTGATATCGCGGATTCTGTTGGCGCTTATCTGTTTGTCGATATGGCCCACGTAGCTGGTTTGGTAGCGGCGGGTGAATATCCAAGTCCGGTTAATATTGCCGACGTCACAACGTCAACAACACACAAAACATTACGCGGCCCACGTGGCGGTATTATTTTGGCTAAAGCCAACCCTGTGATTGAGAAAAAATTAAACTCGATGGTTTTTCCAGGTACTCAGGGCGGCCCATTAATGCACGTTATTGCGGCGAAAGCGGTGGCGTTTAAAGAGGCCTTGTCGCCAGAATTTAAAACGTATCAAAAACAGGTAAAGGTAAATGCCAGCGCGATGGCTAATTTATTTATTGAGCGTGGCTATAACATCGTTTCTGGCGGTACAGATAATCACCTTTTTTTAGTTGATTTGGTGGATAAAGGTTTAACCGGTAAAGTGGCGGAGGCTGCGTTGGAACAAGCCAATATCACTACGAATAAAAATTCGGTGCCGAATGATCCGCAATCACCGTTTGTCACCAGTGGAATCAGATTGGGCGCACCCGCGATTACAACGCGTGGCTTTAACGAGCAAGACAGCAAAGATTTAGCGGGCTGGATGTGCGATATTCTGGATGACGTTGATAATGAAAGTGTACAGCAGGCCGTGAAAGAAAACGTTTTGGCTATTTGTAAACGACTACCTGTTTACGCCTAACGGAGCTTAAATAACTTTATGCAATGTCCTTTTTGTGGCGATAACGATACGCGGGTAATAGATTCGCGACTTGCTGGCGAAGGCGATAGCGTGCGTAGGCGGCGCGAGTGCGTGAAGTGTAAAGAGCGTTTCACGACCTTTGAAACCGCCGAGCTTAACCTGCCAAGAGTTGTTAAGAGTGATGGCGTTCGAGAGCCTTTTTGGGAAGAAAAGCTAAGCGCAGGCGTGCTGCGCGCGCTGGAAAAAAGGCCGGTCGATAGCGAAGCGATTGAGGCAACGATAAGCCGTATTAAAAAACGCCTGATTTCCTTAGGCGAGCGCGAAGTGCCGTCGTTAAAAATCGGTGAGCTGGTGATGGACGAGTTGCAAAACCTGGATCACGTCGCCTACGTTCGTTTTGCCTCTGTGTATAAAAGCTTTGAAGATATAAACGCCTTTAGAGAGGTCATTGACGCTTTAGAGAAAGAAGGAAAAAACGAGCAGCTGACGCTCAGCGCTGTTGTGGGCAAGAAATAGGCGTTGATTATGACGTTCACGTCTGACGATAAACGTTTTATGGCTCGCGCAATAGAGCTGGCTAAGCGTGGTCGCTACAGTTCCAAGCCAAACCCTTGTGTCGGTTGCGTTATTGTCCATTCGGGTGAAATTGTAGGCGAGGGCTGGCACGAAAAAGCAGGCGAACCGCACGCAGAAGTCAATGCGCTAAGGCAGGCGGGCGTGTCTGCAAACAACGCCACCGCGTACGTCACGCTTGAACCCTGCAGCCATTATGGCCGAACCCCGCCTTGTGCCGACGCGTTAATCAAGGCGTCTATAACTCGCGTCGTGATCGCCATGCAAGACCCTAACCCGCTAGTCGCTGGCAAAGGGATAGCAAAGTTGACTGAGGCTGGAATAACCGTAGAACTTGGTTTATTAAAAGAGCAAGCGGTGGATTTAAATAAAGATTACTGCCATAAAATGAAGCATGGTAAGCCGCATATCATCAGTAAAGTGGCGATGAGTTTAGATGGTAAAACGGCGATGGCCTCTGGTGAAAGTAAATGGATAACAGGGTCTTTGGCGAGACAGGACGTACACCTTTTACGCGCGCAAAGTGACGCCATATTAACGGGCGTCGGAACCATTTTGGCCGATAACCCGCAATTAACGGCGAGAGACGGGCTGGACGAAAGTCTGGTCACCCAGCCGCGTATCATCGTCGTTGACTCAAAATTAAAAACCCCACTGGATGCGGCCATATTGAGTGGGGAAGTGAACACGACCCTATTAACCTGCAGTACCGATAGCAATAGAGCGAAGGCGCTAAGAAAAGCGGGTTGCCGCGTTGACGTACTACCTGCAGATAAGAAGGGTCACGTAGATTTACGCGAGGTGCAAAAGTGGCTGTCTGCGCAAGCGATTAATAGCGTGTTGATAGAAGCGGGTGCCGTGTTAAATGGCGCTTGTATAAATACTGGGATGATCGATGAATTGATTGTTTATATCGCACCGAGCGTGCTCGGTTCAGGTGCTCGCGCTGCATTTGCAATGCCCGACTTAACGCATCTGGCGGATAGAATTCAATTAAATCTGATGAGCATGGAAACCATAGGCAGTGATATAAAACTGAGCTATAAAACTAAATTAGGGCGTTAGAAGAGGGTTATCAATGTTTACCGGAATTATTCAGGCTATAGGTGAAATAAAACGCGTCGAGCAACGTCAGGGTGACGTTCGTTTAACAGTGGCGACGCATGAATTGGATTTAAGCGACGCTAAGCTGGGCGATAGCATCGCGGTGAACGGGGTGTGTTTAACGGCTATTGAGTTAACGTCTGGACAGTTTGTGGCGGATGTTTCTAATGAAACGCTGTCGACGACGACTATGGGTCATATAAAAGCGGGTTTGGCGGTTAATCTTGAATGCGCGTTGCAGGCGCAAACACGGTTAGGTGGTCACCTGGTGAGTGGGCACGTCGATGGTGTTGGACAGGTGCTAGAAAAAAAAGCAGACGCGCGTTCTGTTCGTTTTACGTTTAGCCTTCCCGCAGAGCTGGCTCGTTATGTCGCGCAAAAAGGGTCTATTTGCATTGATGGCATTAGTTTGACGGTAAATACGGTCGATGACGCGTCGTTCTCAGTCAATATCGTTCCGCATACCTTAGATAAAACCAGCCTCGGCAAGACTCATGTGGGTGATTGGGTGAACCTTGAAGTGGACGTGATTGCGCGATACTTGGAGCGTTTGATGATGGGGAATACACAGGGTGAAACAGCCGTAGATTATAAGAAACTGCTCGAAAATAGCGGATTTGTTAAATAATACAAATAGATAATTGACCGAATCGGCTACAATACTCGCCGTTAAAGCCTGAATCACATGATATGAATAGTACGCAAGAAATTATAGAGGACCTGAAGCAGGGCAAAATCGTCATCATTATGGATGACGAAGACCGTGAGAATGAAGGGGATCTTTTGATGCTCGCCGAGCACGTACGTCCACAGGACATCAATTTTATGGCCAGCTACGGGCGCGGCTTAATTTGTTTAACCCTGACGCGTGAACGATGCCAACAACTGCGTTTACCCTTGATGGTGAATGATAATCAGGCGGCGTACGCTACCAATTTTACGGTGTCGATCGAAGCGGCCGAGGGTGTTACCACGGGTATTTCGGCGGCCGATAGAGCAAAAACAATTTTGGCGGCGGTTAAGCCCGACGCCAGCCCCAATGACGTGGTTCAACCAGGGCATATTTTTCCACTGATGGCGCAACCAGGTGGTGTATTAAATCGTACGGGGCATACCGAAGCCGGCTGCGACTTGGCGAGGCTCGCGGGTTCTGAGCCTGCGGCGGTGATTGTTGAAATTCTAAACGACGACGGTACCATGGCGCGGCGTGACGATTTAGTGGTGTTCGCCGAAAAGCACGATTTGAAAATTGGTACCATTGCCGACCTGATCCATTATCGCATTCAGAATGAAAAAACCATCGAGTTGGTGAGTAGTTGTAACTACCCGACGGAATTCGGCGATTTCAAATTGCACGCGTTTCAAGACCAGGTGGATAATAAGCTTCATTTGGCGTTAACGTACGGTGATGTTAATACCGAAGAACCGGTGATGGTTAGGGTGAGCGCGAAAAGCACTCTCGCGGATTTGCTGCACGCTAAAGGGGTTGAATACTATCCACTGCCTAATGCGATGCGTAAAATCGTTGAAGAAGGTCGCGGTGCGTTGGTTCTTATTCGCAATCAGGAAGATAATCAGTCCATCGTCGAGTATATCCATGAGCAAGAGTTAAAGGACAAGGGTGTGGCGCAACCGGTTTCTCAGCCCGTAGTGGACTCTCGTTCGGTAGGTGTCGGTTGCCAAATATTGACTGAACTGGGTATTAAAAAATTAAAATTGCTGGGTACGCCGATAAAATATACCGGCCTGGCGGGCTTTGATATAGAAATCGTTGAGCACGTCTCTTTGGATTAGCGAGCCTGAACACTGATATACTAGCGGCATCTTTTTATACCCACAGAGCATCAGTTTCGTTTGAATGAAATAAATTTTATTCCGATTCGCTTTTTAAAATACACATTAACACAGGTTTTTTATGTCAGACGCAAAAATAATTGAAGGTAATATGATGGTTCGCGACGCGCGATTCTGTCTATTGGTCGCTCGCTTTAACAGTTTTATTGTTGAGCAGCTAGAAGGTGGTGCTATTGATACCCTGGTGAGACATGGTGCGACAATACAAAATATCGATATTGTAAAAGTACCGGGTGCTTTTGAAATGCCACTAGCTGCACAGCGACTGGCTGCAAAAGGAAAGTACGACGCCATTATTGCCCTGGGCGCTGTTATTCGTGGTGGAACGCCGCATTTCGAACACGTAGCGGGCGAGTGTACAAAAGGTTTGGCGACAGTATCTCTGCAGTCTGATACCCCCATTGCTTTTGGTGTATTGACCGTCGATTCTATCGAACAAGCTATAGAACGCGCTGGAACCAAAGCTGGAAACAAAGGTGCTGAAGCGGCTATGTCGGCGATTGAAATGGTTAACTTGTTTAAGGTGATAGACGCCGAATGAGTTCACCTAAAAGCAGCGCTCGACAAGTAGCCCTTCAGGCGCTGTATCAATGGCAGGTGACCGAGCAGGGTTTAAGTGGGCTTTGCCAGCAATATGAAAACGACCTTGAGATGCCTAAATTTCATAAGGCCTACTTTCAACTACTGTTGACGGGCACTATTGATAAATTAAGCGAGCTGGACCTGGCTATAAGTGAATTCACCTCGCGTGATTTTGAAAAAATTGATCCGATTGAAAAAGCTGTTTTACGCCTGGGTACCTATGAATTGTTGTTCAAGCCGGAGGTGCCCTATCGGGTCATCATTAACGAATCGGTTAATTTAGCGAAAAACTTTGGCTCTGAAAAAAGCCACGCCTACGTCAATAGCATCATGGATAAGTTAGCGCAAAAAAATAGAGCAGTCGAGATAAAGGCTAGAAATAACGTGAAGAAAAATACGGGTTAATAGACGGTGTTATGCCAGCGTCTGAGTTTTCAATAATAAAGGAATATTTTACGCTGGCATCTGATGTCGGAATTCCCCCAATCGTTGGCATTGGTGATGATTGCGCGGTGCTCGATATACCTGACTCTAAGCAGTTGGCCGTTAGTACCGATACCCTGGTTGAAGGAGTGCATTTTTTAGCTAATAGTGATCCTACGCTGTTGGGTCATAAGGTTTTAGCAGTGAACTTGAGCGATCTGGCCGCAATGGGCGCTACCCCGGCCTGGGTTTCTTTGGCGATCACCTTGCCCAGCATAGATAAACCATGGTTGTCCTCGTTTAGTAAGGGGTTCTTTGCCTTAGCTGAAAAACATTCATTACGGCTAATTGGCGGGGATACCACCCGCGGCCCACTTTCAATTACGATTACGATTATGGGGCTACTGGCGAAAAATCAACGCTTGACACGCTCTACTGCAAACGTGGGCGATAGTGTCTATGTCTCAGGTTATATCGGCAATGCCGGACTGGGTTTGCAGAAGGCCCGGTTAGGCGTTAGTGATCTAAACGATGCAGACCTCGTAAGCTATTTAACACCAATGCCACGTGTTTCACTGGGCGAGGCCCTGTTGACTGTGGCGACTTCGTGTATTGATGTGTCGGATGGATTGTCCGCCGACTTAAACCATATCCTTAGCTTGAGTGGGGTAGGGGCGACGATTGAACACAATGCTTTACCCTTAACGCCATCTGTTCAAGAGCATATATTGAAGCTGGATGATGAGCTGTGGCCCTATTCAACGGGTGACGATTATGAATTATGCTTTACGGCTCCTGAGCGATTGAAGATTGAATCAATGAAAGAATTTTCGTCTTATAAAATAACTAAAATTGGCGTCATTGAAAACAAGCCGGGGCTTAGAATAAAAAAACCAACGGGCAGCACGGTGGTCCTCGACAAAGGTTATCAACATTTTAATGACTAAAACGCCTTCATTTAAACAGTTGTTAGTGAGCCCGGTCCAAATGCTGGCGTTTGGCTTTGGATCTGGACTGGCAAAAAAAGCGCCAGGAACGATGGGTACTCTGGCTGCTATACCGATGTATTACTGCTTGATTCGGTTTTTTGAAAGTTGGTATTTAGCGGTGTTAGTGCTGACTGCGGTACTGGGTATCTGGATTTGTGGCAAAGCCTCGAAGGATATCGGTGTGCACGATCACGGTGGCATTGTTTGGGATGAAATAGTGGGCTACTTATTAACGATGTACTGGGTCCCCTTTTCCTGGCAAAACGTAATACTGGGGTTTGTTTTTTTCAGGTTGTTCGACATTTTAAAACCGTGGCCTATTAACTGGTTAGACCGTCACGTGAGCGGCGGTGTAGGCATTATGTTGGACGATGTGGTAGCGGCTTTAATGGCCGCCACGTGTTTGCACTTTACGTTGAGCCTTATTTAAAAAAATAAACCGACTTAAATAATAAATTAAATGCGTTTTAGATTGTAAAAAGGATGATATTCCAGTAATATCCTCCTGATAAATGGATGCGGGGTGGAGCAGCATGGTAGCTCGTCGGGCTCATAACCCGAAGGTCGTAGGTTCAAATCCTGCCCCCGCTACCAACGTTTTAATAGGTGCCCCGTTAGGGGTATTTTTATTTAGGCCATTTAGTAACCTTTTATATGGAAGTGGAAGGCGAAAATTGAAGTTGATATATGGGCCGTAGGCCCTTTTTTTGTATGTAGTGGTTAAAAAATGAATCAAGCACCAGCTAAAATATTAGATCTAATAAAGCCAGCTATCACAGGACTGGGTTATGAGTTCGTGGGGGCTGAGTTTTCTGGGCAAGGTAAATCGTCTGTTTTACGCGTGTATATTGACTCGGAAAATGGCATTTTGGTAGGTGATTGCTCAAAGGTGAGCCACCAAATAAGTGGAGTGCTAGATGTGGAAGACCCCATTAGTGGTCAGTATACGCTGGAAGTTTCATCGCCAGGTCTAGAGCGCCCATTGTTTAGCGTAGAGGATTTTGCGCGTTTTAAAGGTTCGCTTGTGAAGCTGGAGTTGAGTCAGTCGACCCTTGAAGGTCAACGTCGATTTACCGGTAACATATTGGACGTAAAAGATGAGATAGTTCATTTGCACGTCGATGACGAAGAAATTGAAATTCCATTTTCTCGTATAAAAAAAGCAAAACTGGTTGTTAATTATTAAATGATTATTCAGGATTAAAAATGGCTAATAAAGAAATTTTAATGGTTGTAGACGTTGTTTCTAACGAAAAAGAAATTGATCGTGGGGTTCTTTTTGAAGCAATCGAAGCCGCATTGGCAATGGCGACAAAGAAGTTATACCGAGAAGATATTGATGCCCGTGTTGCTATCGATCAAAAAACCGGTGATTACGAGTCTTTCCGCCGTTGGGAAGTGGTTGAGGCGGACGCTGAATTTGAAGGCGGCCTGGAGAAACCGGAGGCGCAAATCTTACTTGAAGATGCGATTAAAAAAGACGCTGAGTTAGTCGTTGGTGACTTTATTGAAGAGCCTATCGCGTCAGCAGATTTTGGCCGTATTGGCGCGCAAGCTGCTAAGCAGGTTATCGTGCAAAAAGTAAGAGAAGCCGAACGTAGAAAAGTTTATGAGCACTACAAAAACAAAGTAGGCGAATTAGTAACGGGTGTTGTTAAGCGCATTGAACGCGGTAGTGTGTTCGTTGATCTTGAAGGAACGGCCGAGGCGATCATACCTCGTGAAGAAATGATTCCACGCGAACCCGTACGTGTAGGTGACAGAATTCGTGGTTATTTGAAAGAAGTGGAAGAAGTAACGCGCGGTCCACAATTGACGGTCACTCGGAGTTCACCAGATTTATTGATTGCGTTGTTTAACCTGGAAGTGCCTGAAGTTGGCGATGGTTTAATCGAAATCATAGGCGCAGCTCGTGATCCGGGTTCGCGCGCCAAAATTGCCGTTAGAAGTCGCGACCAACGCTTAGACCCAGTGGGTGCTTGTGTAGGTATGCGTGGATCTCGCGTACAGGCCGTATCTAATGAATTAGCAGGCGAACGCGTAGATATTATTTTATGGGACGAAAATGAAGCTCAGTTCGTCATTAACGCCATGTCACCGGCTGAAGTCGTATCAATTGTTGTCGATGAAGACAATCACAGCATGGATGTATCGGTTAGAGACGAAAGTTTGTCGCAAGCGATAGGCCGTGGCGGACAGAACGTTCGATTGGCCAGTGAATTAACGGGCTGGTCGTTAAACGTAATGAGCGAAACACAAGCAGACGAACAGAGTACGACAGAAGCGGATGCTTACGTAAAACAGCTGATGGCCGATCTGGATGTAGATGAAGACGTCGCTTTGATTCTAGTTCAGGAAGGCTTTACTACAATTGAAGAGATCGGTTTTATCGAGCTGGAAGAATTAGTGGCGATTGATGAATTTGATGAAGATATTGCTGAAGAAATTCAACAACGTGCGAAAGATGCCTTACTCATTAAAGCGATAGCTTCTGAAGAGGAGCTGGAAGATCACGAGCCTGCGCAAGACCTACTTGATATGGAAGGGATGGACCGCGAATTGGCCTTCAAATTAGCCAGTAAAGAGGTGGTGACCAGAGAAGATTTAGCTGACCTGGCGACAGACGAATTAATTGAATTGGTCGATATTGACCTTGAGCGTGCTACTGCGCTGATTATGACAGCACGTGAACCTTGGTTCGCTGAGTAAGCAATAAACACCGGAGAGAGAAGCATGGCAGACACGACAGTTCAACAGTTAGCTAAAGTTGTGGGCACTACGGCTGAAAAGTTAGTGGTGCAACTTAAAGACGCGGGTGTGAAGGGGAAAAAAACTACTTCGACACTAACTGAGGCCGATAAGCTGAAGTTATTGGCGCATCTTAGAGAAAGCCACGGTAAGGCTAAAACAGATATTGCAGTGCCAAAGAAAATGACGCTTAAGCGTAAAATGACAGTGACTGAACTCAAGCAGCCGAGTCAGGGCAGGAATACCAGTGGGTCTGTCAGTATTGAAGTTCGTAAAAAGAAAAGTTTAGGGCGTTCGGCGGCAGAGCTTGCCTCAGGTTTAACTGCTGAAGAGTTTGAAGAGGCTAAAAGAGCCGGTGAAGAACATCAAAAACTCGTGCAGGAAAAAGGTGCGGCACGTGAAAAAGAACAGGGCAGACTGAGTAAGCAACTTGAAGAGAAAAACAAGATTGAGGCTGAAAAGCAATCCAGATTAGACGCTGAAAAAGAAGCTGAAGAGGCCGCAAGATTAGAAGCAGAAAAAGCGGCAACAAAAGAGGCGGAACCTAAAAACGTCGAGCCTAAAGCAGCAGAAGTTATAGAAACCGAAACTGTTATTAGCGCGGACGAGCTAAATAAGCAAAAAATAGCTGAAGCAGCGGCGAAACAGGCTAAGTCAAGCAAAGAGGTCGCTCGCAAGCCAGATAAAAAGAAAGGCGCGACAACGACCAAGCCTAACGAACGAATCCTCCACGTTGATTCTAAAAAAGGCAGACGTAAGAAAAAAGGCCCAAGTCGATCACGAGATATCCGTCTCGAATCTGGTAATAAGCACGGATTTGCAGTACCGACTAAAGCAATCACTTACAACGTAGAAATTTCGGAAAGTATTATTGTGTCTGACCTTGCTCAGCGCATGAAGGTTAAAGCCGGAGAAGTTATTAAAACATTGATGGGCCTGGGTACCATGGCTACTATAAACCAGCCTCTGGACCAGGAAACTGCTGCCATCGTTGTTGAAGAAATGGGTCATAACGTGGTACTACGAAGTGATGAAGACATTCAGGCTGAAATGCTAGCGGATGTTATTCAGGCCGATGGCGTTGAAACGCCTCGTGGCCCCGTTGTTACTATTATGGGACACGTCGATCACGGCAAAACATCATTGCTCGATTACATCCGTAAAAGCCGCGTAGCCGCGGGCGAATCTGGTGGCATTACGCAGCATATTGGCGCTTACCGCGTTAAGCAGGGCAGCAGCATGGTGACCTTTATTGATACACCTGGACACGCCGCTTTTACAGCGATGCGCGCGCGTGGAGCGCAAGTAACAGACCTGGTTATTTTGGTTGTTGCCGCGGATGATGGTGTGATGCCACAAACAAAAGAAGCCGTTGAGCACGCTCAAGCGGCTGGGGTGCCGATGATCGTTGCGGTGAACAAGATGGACAAAGAAGGCGCGCAACCCGATCGGGTCAAGAACGAATTGGCGCAATTAGACGTGTCGCCGGAAGATTGGGGTGGAGATACTCCATTTATAAATATTTCAGCCTTAACGGGCGATGGTGTTGATGAACTGTTAGAAGCTATAGCCCTGCAGGCAGAGTTATTAGAATTAACGGCTCCGGTCGATGTGCCGGCTATCGGTGTTGTTATCGAATCACGCCTGGATAAGGGACGCGGACCGGTTGTAACGATTCTTGTTCAAAAAGGCACCTTACGTATCGGCGATTATATCGTCGCGGGTCAGGCTCACGGACGCGTTAAAGCGATGTTCGATGAACACGCTAAAGCAGTAAAAGAAGCTACTCCAGCTGTACCGGTTGAAGTATTGGGTCTGTCTAGTGGTACAGAGTCTGGCGTAGAAGTATACGCGGCGCCTAGTGAACGTAAAGCTCGTGAAATTGCCGTGTTCCGCCAAAACAGAACGAAACTGGCGAAACAAGCCAAACAGCAAGCGACTAAACTCGAGCAAGCCTTCTCTCAAATGGAAGAAGGAGAAAGCTCTACTCTAAACGTGTTATTGAAAACAGATGTGCACGGTAGTTTAGAGGCGCTGATGGATTCGTTGTTAAAACTATCAACGGATGAAGTTAAAGTGTCCATCATATCTAGCGGCGTTGGCGGAATTAATGAGAGTGATGTTAACCTGGCTTCGGCCTCAAGCGCGTTGATAATCGGCTTTAATACCCGTGCAGATGCCAGTGCCAGAAAAATGATAGAAAACCGCGGTGTGGCGGTACGTTATTACAGCATTATTTATGACGTTATTGATGACGTGCGTGATGCACTATCGGGCATGTTGGCGCCAGATATTAAAGAACAAATCGTTGGTATCGCAGACGTTCGTGACGTGTTCCGTTCACCAAAGCTAGGCGATATAGCGGGTTGTATGGTAACCGAAGGTTTTGTGAAGAAAAACTTACCGATACGTGTGTTACGCAACAGCGTCGTTATTTACGAAGGTCAGCTTGAATCATTGAGGCGCTTCAAGGATGACGTTCAAGAGGTTAAGTCTGGTATGGAATGTGGTATCGGCGTTAAAAACTACAACGATGTTCAAGCCGGCGATCAAATCGAAGTATTTGAACGCATTGAAGTTAAGCGTAAGCTGTGACGTATGCCTAGAGAGTTTTTACGTTTTCAGCGCGTTGAACGCCAATTACAGCGCGAATTGGCGGGGGTAATTCAACGCGAAGTCAAAGATCCGGACGTTGGCTTTGCGACCGTCAGCGGCGTTGAGGTCACTAAAGATCTAGCCGTGGCAAAAGTATTTATCAGCGTGCTGACGACGCAACAGGATCAAGATAAAAAAACGAGTATTGTAGCGTTAAATCGAGCTGCAAATTATATACACGGCCTGGTTTCCAAACGTATGCGAATGAGAGTGGTGCCGGAACTGCGCTTCTTTCTGGACGAGTCTGTAGAGCAAGGCATTAAAATTGACGCCTTACTTAGGTCAACTGAGCCAGAAAATAAAAAATAAAAAATAAAACGTGTCTGAACGAAAAAAGAAAGGCCGCGATATCAGCGGTATTCTAATAATAGACAAGCCTTTGCACCTGTCGTCCAACCAGGTAGTTCAACGGGTCAAACGATTGTTTGGTGCAAAAAAAACAGGTCACACCGGAAGCCTTGACCCTTTAGCGTCAGGTGTTTTGCCGATTTGCCTTGGTCATGCGACTAAAATTTCTCAGTACTTACTAGCTTCCGATAAAACTTATCAGTTCACGATGCAGCTAGGGCAATCGACCACTACCGGTGATACCGAAGGCGAGGTGGTGATTGAACAGCCGGTACCGTGTATAGAAGAGTCTGAATTAAATAAGGTGCTACGGGACTTTATTGGTGAAATCTCACAGATCCCGCCGATGTATTCTGCGCTAAAACACAATGGTCAACGCTTGTATGACCTCGCTAGAGCCGGACAAATAGTCGAACGTCCAGCGCGTACGGTAAGCATTAAATCGCTTAAAGTGCTGTCTAGAGAGGCAACGAGTATCACGCTGGAAGTGTGTTGTAGCAAAGGCACGTACATCCGTACCTTAGCGGAAGATCTTGCAGAAAAATTAGGCTGCGTCGCACACGTTACCTTCCTAAGGCGCATTACAACAGGTCCGTTTGACTTGACTAATTCAGTCACGCTCGATCAAGTGGATGCTTTGCAGGGAAATCTCGAATCGTTAGATAAACTGCTCGGCCGGTTAGATAGCGCGCTACTGGATTACCCTGTCATCAGTTGTACCGATGCGGAAAAAGGTGATTTATGCCTGGGTCGTAAAATTGAGATTAAGGGGTTGCAGCAGCATAGTTTAATTCGATTAAACGATTCTAATGGGGAGATTTTCGGTTTAGCGAAGTGGAGCGAAAACGATTATCTGGCGCCAACCAGAATTTTTGCATAATACAGGTAATGGGCTTTTGGCTTTGTAGCTTGTTAGATAGTACCGTCAGGAGTACAATGTTTTGTTTTTTTAATATAATATAGTCGGAGTAAGAAAATATGTCGTTCGATACAGAACAAAAGCAAGAAATTGTTAAAGAATATGCGTTATCAGAAGGTGATACAGGATCTCCAGAGGTTCAGGTTGCTTTGTTAACGGGGAGAATCAATCATTTGACACCGCATTTTTCTGAGAACAAAAAAGATCATCACTCACGTCAAGGATTATTAAGAATAATTAATCGCCGTCGTAAGTTACTAGATTACTTAAAAGGCAAAGACGTAGA
>JASJGO010000116.1:0-3416 GCA_033791505.1 Cycloclasticus sp. | reverse complement strand
CGTGCGCAGCGCCTGTGGGACGTCATCATGTCCTCCACTTACGACTACGCCGAGCCGGGCTTCATTCTCATCGACAAAGTGAATGAGATGAACAACAACTGGTTCTGCGAAAACATCCGCGCCACCAACCCCTGCGGCGAGCAACCATTACCACCGTATGGTTCATGTTTATTAGGTTCGGTTAACCTCACTAAGTTCGTCACGGCGCCGTTTACTAAAGACGCGGCCTTTGACTGGGAAAACTTCCGCAAAACCGTAAGCATCTTTACTCGCATGCTCGATAACGTAGTCGAAATTAACGGCCTACCGCTAGAAGGGCAGCGCGACGCGATCGAACATAAACGTCGTCACGGCATGGGCTTTTTAGGCCTGGGTTCAACGCTCACCATGTTGGGTATACCTTACGGTGAACAAAAGTCGGTTGAATTTACCGAAGAAGTCAGCAAGCAACTGGCCGTTACTGGCTGGCATGCTGGGCTAGAACTGGCGAAAGAAAAAGGTCCGGCTCCTATTATGGACGAAGACTTTGAGATTACCGGCGATATGCTGCGTAAACGTCCAGAATTACTCGATGATGGTTACAAACTGGGTGACAGCATTAAAGGCCGTGTATTGCACGCAAAATACAGCCGCTATATGCAGCAAATCGCTAAAGAAGCACCTGAGTTGGTCGAACAACTTGCCGAAGTGGGCGCGCGTTTTACCCACCACAGTTCTATTGCACCAACGGGTACCATTTCCTTATCGTTAGCCAATAACGCCAGTAACGGTATTGAGCCGAGCTTCGCGCACCACTATGCGCGCAACGTCATCCGTGAGGGCCGTAACGCGAAAGAAAAAGTAGACGTGTTTTCATTCGAGCTGCTGGCTTATCGCACGCTGGTTAACCAAAAAGCGATGCCGTATTCAGAGCAGGCCGACGAAAAACTACCTGACTACTTTGTCACTGCAGAAACGATTTCACCAAAACAACACGTAGATATTCAGGCAGCAGCGCAAAAATGGATCGATTCGTCCATTTCTAAAACCGCCAACGTACCGACGGACTTCGCCTTTGACGAGTTCAAAGACATTTATATGTACGCGCATGAAAAGGGTCTAAAAGGTTGTACTACTTTCCGCTTTAACCCCGATGCATTCCAGGGCGTATTAGTGAAAGATTCTGACCTGGAAAACACCACCTATCGCTTCAACCTGAAAGACGGCACAATATTAGAAGCAAAAGGTAATGAAATGATTGAATACGAAGGAGAATCACATACTGCCGCTAACCTGTACGACGCCTTAAAAGAAGGCTACTACGGAAAATTTTAGGCAGAAGGAGACTATGACAATGACACATAAAATTTCACAAGACATTATCGGCTACGAAGTGGTAAAGAAAGATAACCAAGCCGATGTAGAAAAACCTGTAGAAGCGGTTGAAGAAAAAAGCAATATCATCCAGATGCATGAAAGCCTGAAACGGCCAGAAATGCTATTGGGTTCAACCTATAAAATTAAAACCCCGTTGTCCGAGCACTCCTTGTACATCACCATCAACGACATTCTGCTCAATCAAGACACCGACCACGAACAACGTCGCCCGTTTGAAGTGTTTATTAACTCCAAAAACATGGATCACTTCCAGTGGATCGTCGCGCTAACCCGCATTATGTCTGCGGTGTTTAGAAAAGGTGGCGATATCACCTTTCTGGTGGAAGAGCTGCGTTCGGTGTTTGATCCAAGCGGTGGCTACTTTAAAAAAGGCGGTAAGTTTATGCCCTCATTAGTCGCCGAAATTGGCGACGTGGTGGAGTCGCACCTAAAAATGATCGGCATGATCAAAACCGAACAGATCAGCGATCACCAACAAAAAATAATGGACGAAAAACGTGCCCAGTTTGAAGGTGAAAAACTAGCCAAAAATGCCGAGCAAGAAACAGAATCCAGCGCTTTTCCAGCCGGTTCGCAGCTATGCAGCAAGTGTAATACCAAAGCAGCGATTCAAATGGATGGTTGTTTAACGTGTTTGAATTGTGGGGATAGTAAGTGTGGGTAGAGTTAGATGGTAAATATGTTGATAATCTAAGTGTGGTGTGTTTGATAGCCTTATCGTCGTGGTGAGTTTAATCCCCATCGAAGACAGTGAATTAGCGTTAATTGGCCGTTTGGTGCGAATTTTTCGTGTATTACGTATGGTGTCGATTATCCCAGAATTGCGTATGTTGATTAATTCACTGGTTAAGGCCTTGCCGCAACTTGGCTACGTTGCCTTGATGATGTTTATTATATTTTATATTTACGCTGCAGTAGGTTCTACTTTTTTTGCAGTGATTAACCCAGTGCTATGGGGCGATATTGCGGTGAGTCTGTTAACGTTATTTAGAGTGATGACGTTCGAAGATTGGACCGATGTTATGTATGAAACGATGGAAGTGTACCCTTTAAGTTGGGTTTTTTACCTGACATTTATCTTCTTTACCGCCTTTGCGTTTCTAAATATGATTATTGGTATTGTGGTGAACGTGTTGGAAGAAGAGCATCAGCGTGAGCGCGATAAAAAGGCAGAAGCATCTGGTGAGCCTAGCTTAAGAGACTTGCAGCAGCAGTTAGTTGAGCTGAAACAGATGATAGGGGATCGCCGCTAAGGCTATGATATTTGGCTCCTCCGATTGGACTCGAACCAGTGCCCCAATGATTAACATCACCACTTGTTTTGATAGATGTGTAAAGGATGCTTCGCTTCTGGTTACAGTTTGGCGGGCATATAAAATAAGGAATCTGTTGTCTTTTGGATAAAGTCGCACCTTATGCCGCTATTCTGGGATAAAGTCGCACCTTATGCCTATATTTAGTCGCAAGTTATGGGTTAATTAAAATCATGGAGTCAGTAAATATAGGGGTTGCTAGTCGCAGCTTATGGTGTAACCCACACTAAGAAAAAGAAGAGTTGAGGTTGAAAGTGAGTTTTATAGGCAGAACTCTTTTTATCGTGAGATTATAGAGTCAATAGTTAATCTACTGCCAAGCATTGTTACTACTTTGGAAAGAGAATGCCCGTTCAATAATTATACGTATGCTTTGCTGTCATCATTTGTTAGGACAGCGTATGTTTCTATTGAACTGATAGTGAGAAGTGAATTAGTCGAAGCGGTTACGTTAAATAGGAAGCAGATTGAGCTTCTTGCTAGGCTGAATGAACTTGATGAGAAGAAATTAAAAGATCTGGTGAAAAAAACACCACAGCAAAAAAGTCTTAAAACAAAGCTGAACGTTTTGCATGGGGGGAATTCTGAGTGTGCTCACTCTTCTACATACGCGAGTATGTCTTTGTTAGGTGAGATGGAAGGGCGTATAAAAACACATGGCCTTCTTTACCCTGAATTTAATGAAAATACAGAAGTAATTTTTGAAAACTGGATATTTATATTCTA
>JASJGO010000115.1:0-10066 GCA_033791505.1 Cycloclasticus sp. | reverse complement strand
TAATGAAAAAAGGCTTCGAGCAGCGGCATCGTTTTCGCCATAAAGCGTCGATCCTGACAGATACTGTTACCACACATCGGCGAAGCGCCTTCTGGCACCCATTGCTTTAAAAACTCAATGGTTTGCTGCTCGACGTCGCTTTCGCTCAGAGTGCTGCTTAATACGCGCTCGATGAGGCCCGACTGGCCGTGATGCTTTTGATTCCACGCGTCCATAGCATCCATCGTTTGTTTTGATTGATGAACGGCCAACACGGGGCCTTCTGCCAATATATTCAATTCTTTATCCGTGACAATGGTGGCAATTTCAATGATAGAATCAGTTTCTGGGTATAGTCCTGTCATTTCAAGGTCTATCCATATTAAGTTTTGCTTGTCTTGGGTCATTTAATTACCTTTTTGGGTTACGAATAATAATACTTATATCTTAATGAAATTATGAATGAATTTAGCTACCTGTTTTTGTTTTTTTTAGCCGCATCACTGCTACTTAAGCTTTGGCTAAATAATCGCCAGATGGCTCATATCCTTCAACATCGCGGCAGCGTGCCCGATGATTTTAAAGAAAAAATTGACCTCGAGGCGCACCAAAAAGCCGCTGATTACTCCGTGGCAAAAACTAAAATTGCCAATATAGGCGAGTTAGTGGGTAGCGTTATTCTGCTTATTCTAACACTCGGCGGGCTGATCAATATATTAACCTCAGCGTCACAAGCTTACCTTGATAGCGCTATTTGGTCTGGCGTGGCGGTCATACTAGCCGTGTTTATTCTGTCGCATTTAATTGAATTACCGTTGAGCATTTACCAAACGTTTAACACCGAACAAAAATTTGGCTTTAACCGAACCACGGTAGCTCAATTTACTAAAGATCAATGTTTGCAACTGGCTTTAATGCTAGCCATAGGCGCACCCCTACTCTACGCCCTACTCTGGGTGATGGATGAAATGGGGACTTACTGGTGGGTTTACGCCTGGCTACTGACTATTTCATTTACTTTTTTTATGACCTGGTTGGTGCCGACCGTTATTGCACCACTGTTTAATAAATTTACACCGCTTGAAGATGAGCAGTTAAAAACGCGCATACAATCCTTATTTGAACGCTGCGGCTTTAACAGCAAGGGTATTTTCGTTATGGACGGTTCGCGTCGCTCCGGGCATGGCAATGCTTACTTCACCGGCATTGGTAACAATAAACGCATCGTATTTTATGACACCTTAATTAAAACGCTTGATGCCGATGAAGTAGAGGCGGTACTCGCTCATGAACTGGGGCATTTCAAGTGTAAGCACATCAGCAAACAATTGGTCGTATCTACCTGCATTACTCTGGCAGGCTTTGCCTTATTAGGCTGGCTGAAACAACAAAGCTGGTTTTTTGATGGCCTTGGCGTGTCGCAAATAAATAACGCGAGCGCCTTATTACTATTTATTTTGGTATCGCCTGTTTTCAGCACTTTTCTGCAACCGATCGGCAGCCTTTTTCAGCGTAAGTTTGAATTCGAGGCCGATGCTTTTGCCAGCACCATGACTAAACCAGAATACCTTATTCAGGCATTGGTTAAACTGTATCGTGAAAATGCCAGCACGTTAACACCCGATCCGCTGTATTCGAGCTTTCACCATAGTCATCCGCCGGCGGGGGTTCGAATTGATCACCTGAAAAAACTAGCCGGCGCCACTTAGAAATTGAAAGGATTCCTATGAAAATTTCCCCGATTGTTTTTATTAGCTTTTTTTTCTTACTGTTATCCAACAGCTACGCCGCAGATATTGAAAATGGCGAATCGTTACACGATGAAAATTGTTTGGCCTGTCACAGCACCGATGCGTACAACAAGGACACCCGAAAGCTTCACGACCTCGCGGCCTTAACTAGCCAGGTGAAGCGCTGCGACTTTAACCTGGGCACGCAATTTTTTGATGAAGACATAGAAGACACCGTCGCTTACCTCAATAGCGAGTTTTATCAACTCGAATAATCCACATCCCCAGCCCATACAAGCCGACCAGCCGGTCATTAGCGGCCGCATTGTCGCGCACCTGGGTAAAGCGCTGATCGTCGAAGACGAGCAGGGCCAAGTGTCGCGTTGCAAAAAGCGCAGCCAGCTTGAACAGCCGGCCGTTGGCGACTACGTCGAGTGGATTAGAACCGAAGATGGCGCTGGTCGCGTTGAGAAGGTTCTAGAACGTCGTTCACTTCTTTCAAGACCGGCTAAAAACGGTAGTACTCGACCCGTTGCGGCGAATTTAGACCAACTTGTTGTTATCCTCGCGGTTAAGCCTAATATCGACGCGTTATTACTCGATCAATACCTGATTGTTAGCGAATTTCAGGACATTAAACCGCTTATCGTATTGAATAAAATAGACCTGCTGGATGAACAGTCTCGACGGGAAACCGATGAACTGGTCGCCATTTATAAACAGTTGGGTTACGAAATTACCGAAGTAAGCGCCAAACAACTCTCGGGGCTCGACCCGCTACGAGACCAACTTAAAGACAAAGTAAGCATTCTGGTTGGCCAATCCGGCGTGGGTAAATCCAGCATTATCAATGCCTTACTGCCAAATTTGGAATTACAGACCAAGACACTTTCAACCGCTTCTGGTCTGGGTAAGCACACGACTACCTCATCGACCCTGTACAAACTACCTGAAGGTGGCGATATTATTGATAGTCCGGGGGTTAATATTTTTGGTTTAGCAAATATTAATGAACGAAATTTAGCCTACGGCTTTCGGGAAATTCGCCAACTGGCAGAACACTGCCGGTTTGCAAACTGTTTGCATTTAAAAGAACCGAAATGCGCGGTAAAAGCGGCCGTTGAAAACAATGAAATGTCTCAACAGCGTTATTTGAGATACTTAAAATTAAGGGATAAGCTTTCTGATTAGCCCGGTGGCCAGCCCATCTTCCGTCCACCCAGTAAGTGCAAGTGGATATGGAAAACCGTTTGTCCGGCATCTTCTTTACAATTAAACACGGTTCTATAACCCGACTCGGCCAGGCCTTCAGCCTCGGCGACTTTTCTTGCCGCCTGTATTAGCTCGCCCATTTGAGCGGTATGCTCTTCTGTCAGATCGGCCAAAGTGGCAATATGCGCTTTAGGGATAACGAGAATATGTATTGGCGCTTTAGGATTAACGTCGCGGAACGCGAGCACTGACTCATTTTCATACACTATATCCGGTGTTATCTCACCGCTGACCATTTTACAAAACAAACAATCACTCATGCTTCGACTCCTTAAACTTCGCTACGACCGCTAAACGCGTGAGATAGCGTACTACTATCAATATATTCTAATTCACCGCCAAAAGGCACACCGTGGGCTATACGCGTCGCTTTTACCTGGTGTTTTCTAGCCATTTCGCTGATGTAATGTGCGGTCGCTTCACCTTCAACGGTTGGATTGGTGGCCAAAATTATTTCTTTTATCTCGCCCTGCTGAAGCCTGGCCGTTAGTTTGTCGAGGCCAATCTCTGCCGGGCCTAAACCATCCAAAGGAGACAAGCGACCGTTCAGTACAAAATATAAACCCTTAAATGAGGTCGCCTCTTCGATAGCCATCACATCGCTTGGAGTTTCGACGATGCATAATAGTTGTTGTTCACGGCGTTGATCCGAACAGACGACACAAACTTCTGACGAGCTTAAGGTCTGACACGTTTGGCAATGGCCGATTTTATCCACCGCCTCGGCCAAACTTTGGGCTAATTGAAACGCCCCTTCACGATCCCGCTCTAACAAGTGAAACGCCATCCGCTGCGCAGACTTTTGACCTACACCAGGCAAGCAGCGTAACGCTTGCATCAATTGTTGAAGAATCGGTTCGAACTGCATATTAAAACGGTAATTTAAAGCCTGGAGGTAAAGGCATACCTGCGGTCATACCGGCCATACTATCTTTATTCTCACTTTCAACTTTATGTACCGCGTTATTAAACGCCGCTAACACCAGGTCTTCCAGCATTTCTGTATCGTTTTCCGCGTATAAGCTCGGGTCTATGGAAATACTCCGCGCTTCATACTTGCCCGTTAGCACTAGCTTAACCAGACCGCCGCCTGATTCGCCGGTTACTTCTAACTGTGCGAGTTTTTGTTGCGCTTCAAGCATCTTTTCCTGCATTTTTTGCGCTTGCTGCATTAAATCGCCTAACTGGTTTTTCATGGGTTTCTCCGTACTGTCCTTAAGTTTAGTCTATTGGTTTAATAGAATTTTCAATAATTTTAGCGTCAAACACTTCAACTATCTTCTTTACCATTGGGTTATTGCATATTTCTTGCACCGCCTGACGCTGCCGCTCGGCGATTATATCGTTGCTAATGCTATTGGGTGTAACCAGGTCTTTTGCACCTTGTGTTATTTTTAGCTCTAACTTGCGGCCATAATAATCTGATAGCGCCTGCTGTAAATTTTGTTCCGACTTTTTATTCAGTGACACGTGCCCACCCATTAACAGGATTTCGCACTCGGATTCGTCTGAGCGGACCAGTGTTGCATTATTGGCTAGTTGCAAGGTCATGGGGTCTAGGCCCAAGGTTGGAACCAGCTCGTGCCAGAGAAGGCTGTCTTCGATCTGTATGATGGGCTGCGCGGCGGCAACCTGCGCCTGAACTGCTGCCGTTTTTTCTACTAAATCATTAGGAACACGGGCGACTATCGGTTCTGGGGTCAGATTCTCAAGACTTTTTTTTTCCGGAATAACCAGTCTGGGCGTTTTTTTAGCCTCGCTGACTTGTGGACTTTTCGTTGAAGTTTCTGGACCTGTAGGTTCGACCATACGCGGTTTATTAGTTGTTCCTGTTGGAACGCTTGACGCGCTAACTGGCTTCCCACTGCGATCATTCATTTGAACTGGAGCGAAGGCTAACATTCTCAATAACACCATTTCAAAACCCACTTTAGGCGTTGGTGCCAGTGGTAGGTCTTTTTGCCCTATCAGCGCGATCTGGTAATACAGCTGAACGTCTTCTTTAGATAGCTGTTGCGCCAATATATTTACTGTTTTATCTTCATTCTGATTGCCGACAATTTGGCACACCGCTATTTGATGCAGGAAGCTCAATAAGGACTGTAGTACCTCCGCATAGTCAGGTGCATACTCATCTAGCGCCTGAATGCATTCTAAAACTGTCGCACCCTGTTTCGTCAGTAAGGCTTTGAGTAAATCGAGAACCGGTTCTCTGGCGACGCTACCGAGCATATCGATCACATCAGACTCGTTTAGCTCACCATTACCGTGCACGATAGCCTGATCTAATAAACTGAGTCCATCACGCATACTGCCATCGGCTGCACGCGCCAATAGTTCGGTTGCAGCTGGCTGAAAGTTAATGCCTTCGCTTTCTAGAATTAATTTAAATTGACCTTCGATTTGCTCGGGTGACAGGCGTTTAAGATTAAATTGTAAACAGCGTGACAAGACCGTTACCGGCATTTTCTGCGGGTCTGTCGTGGCCAATAAAAACTTTACGTGCTCAGGCGGTTCTTCTAAGGTTTTTAACAGTGCGTTAAAACTGCTTTTAGAAAACATATGAACTTCGTCGATCAGGTAAACTTTATATTTACCACGGCTCGGCATATATTGAACGTTTTCGAGTAGATCGCGCGTGTCGTCCACGCCCGTTCTAGACGCCGCATCCACTTCAATCAAATCGGGGTAACGTCCCTGGTCTACGTCTAAACAAGTATCGCATTGTCCGCAGGGTTCTGCCCCCAATGAATTTGGACAGTTAAGCGCTTTTGCAAGGACACGAGCGATGGTCGTTTTACCGACGCCTCGAGTACCGGTAAACAGGTAGGCGTGGTGTAGTCGATTATGTTCGAGACCGTTCACTAAGGCGCGTACTACATGCTCTTGCCCAACAACCTGGGCAAAATTCAATGGACGCCATTTTCTTGCAAAAACTTTATAACTCATGGGGAATAGGGTAACAAAGCTCCGACTAATTGTGCGAACTTTTAACGCCTTAGAAGCATTAAATAATGGGTGGTAACTCGTGCCAGCCACACCCCGGCACACGATTCCGTTGCTGCCGTTGCTCCCTTCCGGGCCTGGCGGAGTTCACAACTTCACGTTGCGAGGGGACCGACACGAGTCACCATTGTTTGTTGGTTTAATTCAGGATGTGGATTGTCCATCATTGCGTTCCATCAATCAAGAAAAGACAATAAAGTTTTATCAATTTTTCCGTAACGGGTTAGCTTTTAACTGTTAGTTTGAATGAAGCCCCCAGGGTTTCAAATAAACGCTCATCGTTGCTGAAAAAAAACCTGATTAATGCGCCTTCCCTCTCTAATTTTTATTGTCTGACCGGCCGTTTAGATAACTTTCTTTGTAGCGTACGGCGATGCATATTGAGTCGCCGAGCCGCTTCAGATACATTGCCGTCGCATTCAAGTAGAACTCTCTGCACGTGCTCCCACTCTACGCGTTTAACAGATAACGGTTGGGCCGCCGGAGCGACGTCGGAGTCAGCGGTAGTTTGTGAAAATGCGGCCAAAATTTCATCTGCATTTGCCGGCTTTGTCAGGTATTGAATGGCGCCTAATTTCACCGCTTCAACCGCCGTCGCGATGCTCGCGTATCCGGTTAACATAACAATTTTAACGCTGCTATCTTTCTCTTTAAGGCGTTTAATAAGGTGTAGACCTGAACTTTGTTCCAGCCGCAAGTCGACGATAGCGAGCTGTGGTTCAAAACTTTCTATGAGTTCATTCGCCTTTTGTTCGTTACGAGCCGTTGCCACATTAAAACCACGTCGGGTAAAGGCTTCACTTAATACCGAACAAAACAACTCATCATCGTCAATGATTAATAATCTAGCCAGACTCTCTTTCATCACACTATCACCAGCTAAACTAACAAGGGAATGCTTATCGTTACGCGCACTCCATTTGGTTTTTTATTTCCCCAGCGTATTTCACCGCCCATGCGTTCAATGGTGGCCTTGCTGAGGTAAATGCCAATGCCTAGTCCGGCCATTTTTGAGGATCTCATATCAACCCCCAAATTGGCTATCTTTGCTTCTTCCATACCGTCACCCTGGTCTTCCACTTCAATGATCATTGAGTCATCGTCCCAGTCTAAGGAAATACTGACAAATGTAGGTGATGCCTGCGCGGCATTATCCAAAATATTGATCAGCGCGTGCGTGAGGGCAACGTTTGCGACAATACTAGGCGTTGGTTCGAGCCCTTTTATAATTTCGATTAAATTGACGTCTAAATGAGAAATTCGCCACTGAGCAATAACACTAGCGAGGTAATCGTCAACGGCAAGTAATTGTCCTGCATCGTATTTATCTACCGCCACCGTTTCGGTTATCGACGATAAGACTTTTTTGCAACGTTTGATTTGCCCCTGGATAATGGATAGTTTATCGCTCATTGATCTGTTGGCTGGCCGCTGAAGTTCTAACTCCAGTTCATGCGCAAGCACATCCATCGTCCCGAGCGGCGTTCCAAGCTCGTGAGCCGCCGCCGTCGCTAAGGTACCTAAAGCGACTAAGCGTTCATCACGAAAAATCTGTTCTTTCATTTTCATTAATAATTCATTCCTTTTTCGCAACGACTCGGCCATACCAGCGACGAAATAGGCCATTAGCATGGTCGATAACACAAAACCGATCCACATGCCCACGACGTGATCAGAAAAATGCCCTCCCATACCCATTTCCATCGGGTGATCCAGGTGAACCAACGGTCGGTAATAAAACACGATGAGTGTATACGACAGGGAGGTTATTAACGCCATTAACCAGACGTAACGCCGCGATAACAAGGTTGAAGCGACGCTATGAGGCACGAGCAAAAACCAGGCGAAAGGATTGGTTGCTCCGCCGGTAAAAAACAAAACCGCCGTTAACGCTATAACATCCACGATTAACTGCAAAAAGAAAAAATTATCCGTAATTCTTATCGGGTTTTTTATGAAGAATAAAGTAAATACACTCCAGATGATTAAGCACATTAAAGTAATTAGCAATGGAGTAAACGGTAGCGCCATGTCTAAATAATACATCGCCACCAGTATGGCGAGTACCTGCCCACCAACGCTTAACGCGCGCATTGATAACAAGCGCCTTAAATTTTCATCGGCCAGCGAAGTGGCCTTGGGAAGAGAGTCCATTATTTGTTATTGATCATTAAATTTTTACTCTAACAGCATCTGATGATAACGACGAGTGCCCGCGATAAATTATCGCCCTCATGATAGTTTTATTTTCAATAGTTTACGGGCAGCCCTAGTAAATTCAAAAATTTCTGCCATATTTATAACCTAATATTATTAAATGCGAGGACTCAATGGACTCAAATCAATCAAGCAACACGGATTCAACCTTGGACTTACCTAATGCGACCGAGTTTTCTGATCAAACCGAGCAATTACTCGAATTCAGCGCTCGAACTCATGCAAAAGCCATCATGTTATTCATCACATTTGAATCTCTAATGGGTGGTGCCAACGAAAAGCAAAACGAGCTTGCTATTAACGCCATCAGCGAACGCCTACTATCTACAGCGCGTGAATCTGATATTTATGCTTACCTGGGGGGAATGGGATTTGCCAATCTTTCAATTGCAACCAGCGAACATCACGCATCCATACTCGCTGAAAAACTCAAAAATGAACTAGTAGAACCCTTTAAATTAAGTGATGGATCGACGATTAAATTAAATGCGAAAATCGGTATCGCAGAATTTCCTGAACAAGGGAGAAACTACCAGGAGCTAATCAACAAGGCACAAAAATCGGTTCATTAGTCGCTCGACATTATTAACCAAGATAGAAAAACCTCGCCTATAGCGATCTCATGACTTACGTAAATGAGCATCCATTTAGCGCTCAATAAGCGTCCAAGTCTTTCATCCCTACACTTATTTCAATGATTGACCTTCAAGTTTTCAGCATTGCGGCGCATTAAAAATAAAAACGCTGCTTAATTGGCCGAAAATCTAATATCAAGACTTTAGACTTTACCACTCAGTCTTGACACTCAAACATTAAATAAGCGTCTTAGAAAATAGCTATTAAAGTAACCCCGAATCCGCCAAACGCTTACCCTATGGCCATTTTAACGAGCCAAGCACCTCATTAAATAAGGCCGACGGTCTCATCACCGTTTCTATTTTAGCTACGTCCGGCATGTAATACCCTCCGATATCAACCGCGTGCCATTGGTCGGTTGTTAAGTCGCTGACGATTTGATCTTCATTATCAGCAAGTACTTTTGCCAAAGCACTAAAGTGTGCTTGCATATCAAGGTCTGTTGTCTGCTCACTCAGTGCCTGTGCCCAATAAAGCGCCAGATAAAAATGGCTACCGCGATTATCCAGCTCGCCTGTTTTACGTGATGGCGACTTCCCTGTATCCAATAATTTAGCAGTGGCCTGGTCAAGCGTCGTTGCGAGTACTTTAGCTTTAGCGTTACCTTCTTTTATTGCTGTGTGTTCTAACGACGCACACAGGGCCAAAAATTCACCTAACGAGTCCCAACGTAAATGGTTTTCTTCTATTAACTGCTTCACGTGTTTTGGAGCCGAGCCACCTGCACCCGTTTCGAATAGGCCGCCACCCGCCATAAGTGGGACAATTGATAACATTTTTGCGCTGGTGCCGAGTTCTAGAATGGGAAATAAATCGGTTAAGTAGTCACGAAGAATATTACCCGTTACAGAGATCGTGTCCTTTCCACGAATGATGCGCTCCAGCGTATAACGCATTGCTCGAGTTTGTGACATGATTTGAATATCTAAGCCCGTCAAGTCATGGTCTTTAAGATAAGTTTTAACTTTTTTAATGAGTTCGCTTTCATGTGGGCGATACTCGTCCAACCAAAAAACAGCCGGTGTATTAGATAACCTGGATCGAGCAACCGCAAGTTTAACCCAGTCTTGAATGGGCGCATCTTTTACCTGACACATCCGCCAGATATCGCCTTCCTCAACGTCCATCGCAAGTAAAACATGGCCTTCTTCATCGACGATACGAGTTGTTCCGTTTGTGTTTATTTCAAAGGTCTTATCGTGCGAGCCATACTCTTCAGCCTTTTG
>JASJGO010000114.1:0-3318 GCA_033791505.1 Cycloclasticus sp. | reverse complement strand
CGGTCAAATGGACAGAATTCTCCCTTTCATGGCGCCCACATATCCTTCCTTCGTACCCAAATCGTTTGTCAAAGTAATTATCTTCTGTGACATACAAGGTTTTTTCCTTATGCGTTGGATATGGGTACAGCGACGGATCCGGTAATTTCGGGTGGTTCTATTGACTTGGACGTGTCGTTGACGCAGCGCAAAGGGTTCGACTGGTATACGGGAGATGTGGAGCTGGATTCGGCCATTACCTTTACTGGTTCGCTGTCGGCGATGTTGACCAACCCCATCACGGATACAGTGACGGGCGATATCACTTGGATCACTCCTAGTAGCCTGACCCTAGCGGGTAACATCAGTGATACGGCTGGTAATAGTCTAGACGCTGATTTCACTGTGAATATTACCAATGCTGGTACCTTCACGCCGGTTGGTGAACTTCCATTTGGAACACCCAAGGTTGGCATAGTGACGTGGACATATACCGGAGATACGTTTGCTCTGGTTTCACCTGAATATAACTTGACGATTCAGTGGAACTCGCCCACTAGCGCCACAGTTACTGAAGACTGGGGTTACGGCCTCCCATACAGTTATGAACTTGGGGGGGGCTATGCCAACATTGTTGATGCTGTAGCGGGCTCACCGCTAAGCTGGTCTCAGCCCTATTACGTATGGGTTGATGGTGAAGGTGGGTACAGTGTCGATTACGGCATTGGTGCTGATTTCACCGTTGATGGAATAGCGAACGGTAGTCTGGTTGATCCCGAGTTTGTGATCGAAGACGCTACTAGCTGGTTGGCCGGGACGCTCGGTATAGATTTTGCGCTGCAATTGGCCGGTCTGCCGGAAGCCTCTGTCAATATTAACGGCACCCGGACGGACTATGAAGCGGGCAATGCAACCATCACCATCGCCTACGGTTCGCGACAGATTGTCATTGCGGGTGATTTTGCCGGTTCCACGGGAACAACCGCCGCTACTGCAACGGGTACTTTGACGATCACTAATCAGGATGGTGTTAGCATGAGCATTGATGGAGATTTTGAAGCCTCAACGGGTGATGTCATGTTTAATGGTACGAGTTATGCGACCATTTCGCAGATGGCTAATGGCCTGACGAAAATCACTTACAGCGACGGTACCTTTGAAACTTTGTAAGATAAGTCGAAAGTAGGTAATGATTAGGGCGGCCAATCGGTCGCCCTTTTTTCTGGAAAGAATCAATACAGTATGTTTTGTCGATCAACTTTATTATTGATATTAATTGCGATTGCAACACATGCTGACGCAGAAGAATATCTACCCTACGTGGATTTGCAGAGCGTCTCCTATAGTGAGCCAATCGCCATAAAATCAATGATAGGCAAATGGCAGCCTCCCTTTAGAGGTGGGAGTACTGCACTTACCTACAATAAGGCAGAGGTAGGCTTTCGCAGGCGAAATTGGCAGCTGGGTATCCTCGAACGCTACGACTATCTATTAGACTTTTCTTCACAAACTGCGGAATTAGTCTATCTCACTGAAAATCATCTACCGCTTGAAGTAGGCAAAGATTATGAATTGCGAATTAAGGCCAAGCAGCATTACAGTCGTGGCTTACGTTTTGCCTATCAACAAAAAATCTCTCGTGCCTTTACGGTTGAACTAGCCGCATCTTACTTACAAGGCAAGAGCCTCACTGATGGCGGTATCCAGGGAACAGCCCAGGTAACGGCTGAAAAGGATTATGATTTTCAATTTTATGCAGACTACTTTTATTCGCGTGACGTGCTTTTTTCGAGGGAAGTAAGCTCACCAAAAGGTAGCGGTTATGGTTTGGATATCAAATTTGATTGGCAGCCAAATGACCGTCTCTCCACTCAGTTAAATATCGTTGATCTCATGGGTAAAATATTCTGGAACAATGCCCCGAACACGAGTGCTACCGCCACATCGGCTACAAAAACTTTTGATGCAGACGGATATGTGCGTTATGAACCTGCTATTTCAGGCCGTGAGTCAAACAAGAGTTTCACTCAAATCCTGCCGCGTAAAATATTTCTTTCTGGGAAATACCAGTGGTCACCTAATGCCGAGCTGTTGGCAGAAATACAGGATTTTGAAATTGTACGCTTTACAAGTATAGGAGCGGGGTGGTGTCACAATCATCGTGATTGCTTTCAGGGGCTCTACAATACAACGGCAAAGGCGATCAGTTTACGGTATCTTGGCCATGGCCTGAGGGCAGAGCTTGCTAGCGATAATTTGAAGTTACATCAAGCGCATTATTTTGTGGTCCAATTGTCGTTTAATCAAAATTTTTAGAAAGGATGTTGCGCTAATAAACTGTATCAAAGTTGTTTGAGAAGTGTGCTTAAGTCTAGTTCGGTCGCGCATTTGTTTATGCATGTAGGTTTGTTAAAGGGTATGGAGCCAAGCATTGGTGCACGTAGTCTAGACTGTAGAAAATCCTCTAGTTCATCGATTTGTAGTGTTTCCGGTTGAATTTGATTGGCAATCCATCCGGCCGGGTTTAGTTTATGTTGCAAAATGGCCTGCTCAGTAAGTAGTGCATGATTGATACAACCCAATTTTATTCCAACAACTTGAATGACATCGAGTAACAGTACGTTGGCGACATCGGCCATGGTTTGCGTTGCATTTAACGGAACCAGCCAGCCGCCCGCGCCTTCGACGATAACGACATCAACCTCTGCAGCTATTTTTTGATACGCTTGGATAAGGGTGTCGACATCCATTTTAACATTTGCTTCTTGTGCAGCAATGTGTGGCGCAATGGCAGGTTCAAAAGCGTATGGATTGATAACGTTGTAAGGGAGTTCAACGCTGGCTTGGTGCATAAGCTGCGCTGCATCGTCATTTCGCAGCCCCTCATTGGTTTGTATGCAACCTGCTGACACTGGTTTAAATGCGGCGACACTCAAGCCTGCCTTTTTAAAGGCGAGCATCAACCCAAGGGCGACCGTAGTTTTGCCTACATCGGTGTCAGTGCCGGTAATAAAAAAACCACGGGCCATTAGAGACGAGTTCCTATTTTGAGTTGATCAATGGAAATGCTGACATCGGTTTTGTTTGATGAATGGCTGTTTTGAGTATTGTTTGTAAGCTCAGGTTCCCACGCGTGTCCATAAACAACTTCATAAGTGGCGGGAAGATTACCATCTGTGCGAAATTCTTCGTAGGCGCTGGCCATATTTTTAATGCGATTTTTTCCGGTTAACGAATTGCGTCTTCCGCTGGTAACGTTATTAGCCCCTAGTGTTTTAAGTTCGCGCATTAATTGATATACATCAGGATAAGTGAGCGTAAAGTTTTCTACGTCCATCA
>JASJGO010000113.1:0-6361 GCA_033791505.1 Cycloclasticus sp. | reverse complement strand
GCTCACAAAAGCTAAAGTGGCTTGACCGAACACCTCAGGGCGTGAAAGAGACATTCATTTACTGTAAATAAATCCTAGTATTTATACCTTTATTCTGTCTCGTGTTCATTACATGTTAAAAAACGAGAAAATTCTAATGTGTTGGCTTTTGATTGACATTCATTTCTATTTCATTATTGTGTATAAGACTATCATATAAGTCTTTCGTCGCAATGACGAGTAAATGAACAAAAAAGGAAGGGGAAAATGGATGTTAAATCAATTTCATTTGCGGCTATCACTATAATTTATCAACCAGCATACTTGGAGGCGAGCCCGAGCATCCGATCGCTCAGAGGTGGGCCAGAACGGTACTGTCAACTTAAGTGGATTAACAATGATTAGCGCCAAAAATATGCGTGTAACTTATTGATTCATAGTTTAGATGAACTTGGATTGCCATTGAAAATGATGTAACTTTAGTTAAGTTGACAGTACCCGATAAAGGATAAATATGACGGATAAAGGGAATGGGATAATAGACATATTATTAACGAGATGGTTTAAGGAGGTGCTCGATGGAAACAGCTAACTTAATAGGCTGCAGCAAAGTTCATAATCAAATCATATTAACTCTCGAAAAGGTCGCTGTGACTGACGCCGAAGTATTACTTACAGGCCCTAGCGGAGTTGGTAAAGAAATGTATGCCTGCCATTTACATAATAAGAGTTATCGCAACGAAAAAGCTTTTGTACCAGTCAATTGTGGTGCATTAAGCAGTGACCTTATCGAAAACGAATTATTTGGCCACGTAGGTGGCGCGTTTACCGGTGCTCGCTCTAAAAGCAATGGCTTGGTAAGCGAAGCCGAGGGAGGCACCCTATTTCTTGATGAGGTCGATTCGCTCAGCATGGCCTGTCAAATCAAATTATTGAGGTTTCTTCAGGATAAACAATACCGAAGGCTCGGTGAAAACAAACTTCGCAAGGCTAACATACGAATTATCGCCGCCACCAACGCAGACCTGGAGTTCGCGGTAAGCGAATGCACATTCCGTAAAGATTTATTTTTCCGTTTACGTGTGGTGCCTGTGAAAATCCCTGCTCTAAAAGAGCGCCCAGAGGACACTCATAAACTGGTGGATTTTTTTATTTCAAAGTCTGCGAAAAAATACGGCCTACCCCGTGTTCCGCTCAACAATGAAATACGCAATACTTTAGATCGGTATTCCTGGCCCGGAAACGTACGTGAACTGGAAAATTGCATTTCTTACCTGACCTGTCTGCAACTAAATAGAGACGTCAAGTTGGAAGACCTTCCACTGCTGGAAGAAAAAATAAATCCAGAGTCACCTACGCGGCAAGAAATAACGGAGCCATACTCCATAGAACTAGGACTAAAACAGGCCAAGCAAGACTTGGTCACCGACTTTGAACGACAATACCTCGATCGAACCTTAAGAATGACTAATGGGAATGTCGCCGCTGCCGCCAGGCTTAGCGGTAAGAATCGCAGAGTCTTGTTTGAGCTTTTAAAAAAATATGAGATAGACCCGAATGTCTATCGAGTTGCACCTTCGAAAGGTGTTTCTTAATAGTTAATCACTATTCTGGTTACGGCTATATGGTCATGCACTGGTTTGTCTTGTTGTGATGAGCAACGCTTAGACTTATCGTTACCAACAAGGATTGGCATACTCTTATCTGATAATGCCCACTCGCCGACGTCGTTGCAAAACAGATTTGTAAGCCCCCATGGCGATTCGCAAGTTCGCCAGTCTAACTGGAGAATATTGCCCCACGGATACCTACGGCCATCTGGCCCTCGTGACGCCATTTCCCATTGTTCTGATGTTGGCATATCAATATCTACCGAAGCATTCGCGCTAAGATGGTCGACTAAGGCGGCAGCGGAGCGCCAGGTGGTGCGCCAAAATTCACTCAAATTACCCGCTACTTGAAGCTCATTTTCGGTAAGCTCACCGACCTGCTGGTTAGTTAACGGGCGGGTGGAAATAAAAAAACCTCGCGCAGGCGTTACGGATTTCAAAGTAATTGGTCTAGGAAAATCACACTCATTACCAAGAAAATGAGTAACCGGTGCAACCCAACTCAAAGCTATCGTTGTTCCTGTTATATGATACTCACTGCCGTTGCACTGAACTTCTACGGGAAGCTTTTCTGTAGGGGGTTCTACTATCGGCAATGGCTCGATCAAAGAGTTTAAAAGTAAAGTAGTCCGGTTCAGTTCAACCGAGTCTCCGTTAAGGCATTTAGCGATGTTTACTAAATTTTCACTGCCATCAGCATCTTTTGAAAGGTTTGCAATCTCACTATATGAACCCGAGCCTCGCAATATGCTAAGACAAACTGCCTGTACCGCACGTAACACAGAGCGGTCATCGTGATCGAAACCCTCTTTGCTAGAATTAGGGATTTTCAAGTTTCGTATATCATTATACAATTCGTTTGCACCGAGCCTCACGGCAACCAGCATAGATGTCAGGCGAATCTCAAGATCATTGTCATTTAAACCGGTTTTTAATACTTTGATGATTTCAGCGTTGGCAACATCGTAGTCTTTGGCTATCCAACGTAATATTTGCCTCCGATCAAAGGTTTCTTGCATTTTTTGGAATAGTGTTGATTGATCACCGCTTTCTTCTTGCTGTTTCCTTAACAACTCGATGCCTCGAAACGCTAGCGTCTTAGACAGTTTCTTACTTGCAACGCTTGCTAACTCAGCCACATTTCTATCCGAGTGATTTGCCAACTTTAGGACCAAAGGCAATAACTCCGCTGACTCCAATTCAATTGACGCGAATAAACCAAGCATGATTTTCCGAGGTTCAATCGTACCTAAATATACTTCAAGATTTTTAGCTGTGAGTTGAGGAATAGTTGACACTAGTTGGCAGAAGTTTTCGTCACTACTACTCCCACTAAACGAAAGCACACGTAAGTTAACAACGGGATTAAACGTATAGCTAAGCAATAATCCAAGCGGATCTAAACTCCAAGATGCAAACTCAGGCTCTCCCGCGATCAGTGGCGGTGAATGAACACCGCTCTGATAAACCCATCCGGCTGATTCGATAGAGTTCGAAATCGAATCAAAACTAATTTCAGGTTGTATAACTAGTTTTGTTAATTGATCTCTATTCATGAGAGCTATTATACGTCCGTCAATTGAAGTAATTCTCCTACTTCATCATAATAGAAAACATCAACGCCAATATCTAACAACACACGTTGCTCTTGAAATGCAGTCTGCTGGTTAAGAAACACAATTCTGATAGCTTCAACTAGACGACCATCTGGCAAGGCGCCAGTTTCCAATAAACCAAACAAATCAAAAATTTCCCAGCCATTAATCTGCTCGCCTGGTTCTAATATACAGGTCAGCTCAATCGTATTATCGCCAGACTCGTGACCAACAATATTCAAGGTTCGTTCGCCTTGCCGGTATATCCTTTCCTCTTCGGACAATACTTGTGGAATATAGTAACCGGTCAAGCCAGCTCGTGCAGCTCTCGCCATGGTCCATTGCATCGGTAAAATTTCAGCCAAATACTCAAGGCTGGATTCAATTTCGAGACCTCTGGATAATAAATGATAGTCGCCGAAAACTTCATTGGAGTCCCAACCTGAGTTCCAAAACGCATTGCTATCTAAGTACGATTCATCTACATCGGCTTTGGTTACTAATACAATATGGCCGGAACCCTCGACAAGTGGCACATCAGGAATGCAATTAAGCCCTCCCCCATCATTATAAGTTTTCGCGTATGTCAAAACATTTTGTTGTAATAAACTTGCGCAAATACGCCGTGCTGAAGCCAAAAACTCGATCATCGACATTGAACCGGAGGCTTCGAGGTCAACCACTAAATTAAGTACGTACCGATTATCGCCAGTACCTTTATAAATCGACGCTAAAATTTCTCTATCCATCTTAAGAATAGTGCCTGTGTGTGCTTTAGCCTTGTCGTCCGAAAGAGCTAATACAAAGCTCTCAGCCGTACCCTTAACTAATTTGCTCTCAGAAGGTAGCGCCCACATAATAATGGTAGAAGTAAGGGTCTCAGAAAACGTACTAATATAATGCTGTGCCGCTTCACGAAATGATGAAGCGTTGATTACACAATCAAGGTTGATTAAGTCAGGAGTCGTTGTCATGTATGTATTATACCTATAACTTATCGCTATGTTTATTAAGGCGCTGTACTGCGTGTTAGAATCTTTAGATTTCCAACACCAGAGTCAACTACCGCAACAAAAATATTGCCATTTAAACCGTTTTGGTCAAGCAGTATTTTCGCCGCCTTAGCCGCGTCATTATTTTCGAATATGTAAATCAACCCGCGGTTAGGATGAGTATCAGTGGTCAGATTATTTGCATCAAGCAAGTCGGAATAGCGTTGAGCCTGTGGAAGATCAAAGGGGTCAGCCCCAGCCTTATCATCAACTAAATAACGCCCCTTTTTCGGCTTTCTTGCACCCATATTGCTTCCGACGGTAACCGCGCCGTCGGCGGTTTTACCATTAGGCAATAACAATTTAGCTTTTGGAATCACAATAACATTACTGAAATCACCACTAAGCTTATGTCGGTTTCGTAACAGGCGCTGTCTAAATTCTGTAAACAATGCTCCTTTAGTGGCTGAATCGATGTTTTGAAAAATCTCCAAAAAACTACGCAACATTGAGGTTCTTGCTCCCCCAGTTCGCGCTGTGCCTCCAGGGGCGGTCATTATGTGATCGGCAACTCTATCTCGAATTAGATGGCGCATTTTTCTATAGCTTCCAGAACTGTAGCCACTCGTGAAACCATCGAGTAAATCACCGACTTCCTGCATCAATTTCACTTGTTGTGTAGCGGGTAACGAGGTATGCAGTTTCCCTAATGCAGTAGCCCAATGCCGCACAGCGCCGATATCAGCTGCGTCCCACGAAGCATTCAGTCGCCGACTTGTTAAGATATTTTCTAGTTCTGTAAAACCGCTACTATTTGCGTATTTTGTACCCAATTTTTGACGAAACACGTTCCAGTCAAAGCGGCTTTTACGGTTAAGTTCTGCCACAATATCATCCACTAACCCTAGCCGCACACTTCGACGCGACCTGGCAAACATTCGTAAACTATTTATTCTTTTTTGCAATAATTTGGTGTTTGTAGGGTCTACAGCCGTTAACTTGCGTAGCTGAATTAGAAAATCACTTGCATCCCGACGCGTCATTTTACCGATGCTATTACCAAACTGTTCTAACATATCTCCGCGAATCCTTGGGTCAGATACGAAGCGGCGTACGTTTCTGAGAAAAACATCGGGTCGATCGAGTTTTGATGCAATTCTCAGAAAAGGAAGCACACTCCTGGTATTAGCCCTGCGCGGGCTCGCCTGAAGTACTTCTTGGACTGCGTCGAGATAGCGGCTTGCTGCCCGGGGGTCCGTTCTACTTATGCGTTCTACGGAGACCAAAATATCATCTTGTAAATTGTTTATACCACTCAACTTTGGATTATTTTTTACTCTTTCATTTAGTGATTTAAAAGTATTTTTCGCTTTTGAAACTCGTAGATCCGTCCGTAGGGCATCATATAAAGCGCTTCGGATCTTGAGGTCACCTCCCTTGGAAAACAATCTCGGAGGTCGTAGGAGATAGTCAGGTTTTATTTCTAAGCCCCGTGCCATGTTTCGGCGCTGACGAGGTGTAATACTTTCAACATCACCCAGTCGATGCTGTAGATTTGATAGGTTTTCTTGGGCTATGTCTCTTTGTGCTCGCAGGCCACTGCGGCCTGATCGGTTGCCGCCTGCGTCTGCTAATTCCTCATCAAGGCTACGAAGAAGTCGGTTTTGCGCATCTATCTCAAGGTCTACTTTGTTTCGATATAGACGCATTTGCTCGTCGATGCTAAGGTCATCCCAATGTTGTAATCGACTTTCATCAAGACTGCGTATTGCACGACGTGTTCTAGGGTCAATGCTTTGCAACATATGGAGCCCTTCTTCGCGTAAGGCTCTGGGGTCAGCCCCCTCGCGTAGCAATACTCTAGGCTTACCACCTTCAATGAGGGTGACGGCTGAGCCTCGTGCGCCGCGGGTTAAGCGATTAAAATCTGCATCACTTAGTACTTCTACACTCGCATTAGCAAACCGCCTTCGTTGTGACTCAGGGATACCTTTAAGCAAATCGGTGCGTAAACTTCGTTGTGCTTGATACGACAATTCCTCAGCCGCAAGCCGTTTGCCTACTCCTGAATCAAAATCTCGCAACCACTCTCTCATGTTGGCATCAGGGTTTTCGGCTTTATGCACTTTCCATTGTTCAAAGCGGTCTCGAGGGGGCCCTCGATGTGCATACAAGTCTCCTGAGG
>JASJGO010000112.1:0-21476 GCA_033791505.1 Cycloclasticus sp. | reverse complement strand
TACAGAATCTTTGTTCATTTAATTAATTTACCGCTAATGAATACAGTTGTAAGAGCTGTTATTTGACATTGTGATAGGGTGGTTTGTTCTCCACGTAGGCCATCCACATGCAATCTAGCATGGTCCACAAAATATCGAGTTTAAATTTTAAAATACGCAGCATTTTTTCTTGTTGTTCGCGTGTTTTATACCAATCTAGCGTGATTCGTAAGCCGTGTTCAACATCACGACGCGCTTCGCTGAGTCTTTTTTGAAAATAAGTGAGGCCCTTCAGGTCGATCCAGGGGTAGTGCTCAGGCCAGTTATCCAGGCGTTGCTGGTGAATTTTTGGCGCAAATAATTCGGTCAGTGATGAACTGGCGGCTTCATGCCAGTCGGCCTGGCGGGCAAAATTAAGGTACGCATCGACGGCAAATCGAACGCCGGGTAAGACGTGTTGTTCAGAGATCACTTCTTCTCGATTAAGACCAACGGCTTCCGCTAATTGTAACCAGGCCTCAATGCCGCCAATTTCACCCGGCGCGCCATCGTGATCAATAATGCGTTGAATCCACAAAGCACGCGTATCTCGGTCTGGACAATTGGCCATAATCGCGGCGTCTTTACGCGGTATGTTGACCTGATAATAAAAACGATTGGCGACCCAACCACGAATTTGCTCTTTGTTGAGCTGACCCTCGTGCATCATCACGTGATACGGGTGGTTGATATGATAAAAACGCTCCATATCACGAATGCGCGTCTCAAATTCATGCTGAGACCAGGGTGCTTGTTCTGTCATATTTACAGCTCGATATTCATATTGTCGAACGACACTTCAATGCCGTGTTGCGTCAGTATATCGCGTTCTTTAGATTCCTCATCGAGAATCGGGTTGGTATTGTTGATATGAATCAAAATTTTGCGGGGTTTGTCGAGCGTATCTAAAAACTCAATCATGCCACCTTCACCAGACTGCGGTAAATGGCCAATTTTTCTTGCCAGCAACGGTCTTCCAACGGAGGCGAGTTCGTCATCGGTCCAAAAAGTACCGTCCACTAATACGCAGTCCGCTTCTCTCATTGCTTTTTCGACGTGTGGTTCAATAACACCCAGACCCGGTGCGTAAAAAGTAGTTTTTCCTGTCGAAACCTGGCGAATAATCATACCGATATTGTCGCCTTCGTGCGGGTCATCTCGGTGCGGTGAGTAAGGCGGCGCTTTGCTTTTTAAGGGCAGAGCGGTAAATTCGAGGTCATTAATATTGGGAATACTAAAAGAGTCGCCATTAAGTGGAATCGGGTGGTCTTCTATACCACAAAAATGCTGCAAAATATTAAAAATGGGAAACCCAGTTGTTAGGTCTTGGCGAACCATCTCTGTGCAATAAATCGTCAGAGGGTCGCCTTCACGTAAAATTAATAAGCCCGTCGCGTGATCAATTTGCGAGTCGAACATCACAATGGCTTCTATACCCGTGCCGCGTACTTTGTTCTTCGGGTGAATCTCTGGGAAGCCCTCTAACTGCGCACGCACATCTGGAGAGGCATTAAACAAAGCCCAATGTTCACCATCAGATGAAACAGCAATAGAAGATTGGTTGCGGGTAGAGGCTTTTATTGACCCTGCACGCACAGCTTTACAATTTGGGCAGCTGCAATTCCACTGCGGAAAACCGCCGCCAGCCCCTGAACCTAAAATACGAATATACATAATGCTTAATTTACAATAGTGGGTAGAAATAAAAAAGGGGCTCCACACGTGGAACCCCTTTTAATAAAAGCTATTTGTAATCTATCGGTTATAGATATACATCGTTACTTCAAAACCGAAACGTAAGTCTTTGTAGGTTGGTGTTTCCCATTTCATGCTGTGTCTCCTATAAGTAATCAGATATTTCAATATCTTGAACGGTGTCAAATCGTCTGAATCTAAGTATATTGTTTTTAAGGTTTAATGCAAGTTCTTAATGTTTAACCGACCTTTGAGCAGGTTGGGCAATTTGGGTTGCGCGGTAATTGCATATTCTGCCACTGCATGGATAAACCATCGAGTAACAGGACGCGGCCCTGTAGCGATTCACCGACGCCGGTGAGCACTTTTATTGCTTCCAGCGCCTGCATACTGCCGATAATACCGGTGATGGGTGCAATAACACCGTTTTCTGAACAACTCTGTGCGACCGCACCATCGCGTGGGTACAGACAGTTATAACAAGGGCAGCGTTCGTCCCGTGAGTCAAAAACGGAAATTTGCCCCTCAAATCGAATTGCCGCGCCAGACACCAGCGGTGTTTTGGCGGCAAAGCAGGCATCATTAATGGCAAAGCGCGTTGCAAAATTATCGCAGCAATCAATCACTATATCGGCCTGGCGAACCTGATCAAGTAATGCGTCACCGGTTAATTTTTCGTTGATAGCGATGACATCGACGAGCGGGTTGATGGCCTCAAACGTCTGTTTCGCTGAGGCTACTTTTGATTGACCAATGCTGTTGGTCGTATGCGCGACCTGGCGCTGAAGGTTGGACAGATCAACGTCATCAAAGTCACTGATAACGAGTTGTCCCACGCCCGCGGCAGCAAGGTATAGCCCAACGGGGCTGCCTAAGCCACCCATACCTATTATAAGTGCACGAGAATCGAGTAGTTTTTGCTGGCCTTCAATATCGATCGAAGGCAGCATGATCTGTCGGCTGTATCTTAAAAGCTGTTCGTCATTCATGTTTGGTTTTAACGCGTTTCTTTCGATTATATATTAATTTGGCAGCGGCTAAATACTTGACACTGCTCCATCAATCGCTATTATTAGCAGTCTCTCAGATAGAGTGCTAATCAATTGGGGAAATTGTCATATGTTTTTCAAGCTATGGGGTTGATTTAACGATACACCGCCCCATATCTGGTTAGCTATAACAATGAACTTTAACAACAAGGAGATTTATTTATGAATTTACGTCCATTAAACGATCGCGTTATTATCAAACGCGTCGAAGAAGAAGCAGTTAGTTTAGGTGGTATCGTACTTCCAGATTCTGCAAAAGAAAAACCAAGTCGTGGTGAAGTAGTAGCCGTTGGTAAGGGTGCGACGAACAGCAAAGGCGAATTACAGGCAATGTCTGTCAAAGTTGGCGATAACGTTTTATTCGGCAAATACTCCGGTACTGAAGTTGAAGTTGATGGCGACGAATTACTCGTGATGCGTGAAGACGACATCATCGCAGTGGTCGAATAAAACTGAATTAGATGAATGGATGCGAGTTTGCATCCATTGCAACGAAACTGAAGGTCTGTGACCATCATTTAAGAACACAATTTAAGGAACAAGAATATGACAAAGCAAGTTAAATTTGGAGATGACGCACGCAGCTTAATGCTCGAGGGCGTTAATATATTAGCAAAAGCAGTCAAAGTAACGCTGGGCCCTAAAGGTCGTAACGTAGTGTTAGACAAAGGTTTTGGCGGCCCGACGATTACTAAAGATGGTGTGTCTGTTGCGAAAGAAATCGAATTAAAAGATAAATTCCAGAACATGGGCGCGCAAATGGTTAAAGAAGTTGCCGCTAAAACATCAGATGTTGCTGGTGACGGAACAACCACCGCAACGGTATTGGCGCAGGCTATTTTAGTTGAAGGCATGAAGTCTGTTGCAGCGGGTATGAACCCAATGGATTTAAAACGCGGCATAGATAAGGCTGTTATAGAAGCCGTTAAAGCACTTGAAGCCTTATCGGTTCCTTGTTCAGACAGTAAAGCGATTGCTCAAGTGGGCACTATTTCTGCCAACTCTGACGAGTCTATTGGCAAAATCATCGCAGAAGCGATGGATAAAGTAGGCAAAGAAGGCGTTATCACCGTTGAAGAAGGTTCTGGTTTAGAAAACGAACTAGACGTGGTTGAAGGTATGGAATTTGACCGCGGTTACCTGTCTCCTTACTTTATCAATAACCAGGAAAACATGAGCGTTGATCTGGAAGATCCGGTTATTTTGTTACACGACAAAAAAATCTCAAACATCCGTGATTTACTGCCAATATTAGAAGGCGTTGCAAAAGCAGGCCGTCCAGTATTGATCATCGCTGAAGACATCGAAGGTGAAGCGTTAGCAACCCTGGTTGTTAACAATATGCGCGGTATCGTTAAAGTAGCGGCTGTTAAAGCGCCTGGTTTTGGCGATCGTCGTAAAGCGATGTTAGAAGATATCGCTATCTTGACTGGCGGTACTGTTATTGCTGAAGAAGTTGGCTTAACGCTTGAAAAAGCAACGTTGGAAGATCTCGGATCTGCAAAACGCATCAACATTACCAAAGAAAGCACAACGATTGTTGATGGTGCAGGCCAGGCAGCAGATATCGAAGCGCGCGTTGTTCAAGTTCGCAAGCAAGCTGAAGACGCGAGTTCTGATTACGACAAAGAAAAACTTCAGGAGCGTATGGCTAAACTAGCCGGCGGTGTTGCCGTTATTAAAGTTGGCGCAACGACAGAAGTTGAAATGAAAGAGAAGAAAGCACGCGTTGAAGATGCGCTACATTCTACTCGCGCTGCGGTTGAAGAAGGTGTAGTACCGGGTGGTGGTACAGCGCTTATTCGTGTTTTAGGTGCTGCAAGCAAAGCAAAAGGTGCTAATCACGATCAGGACATCGGTATTAAAATTGCGCTACGCGCAATGGAAGCACCGTTACGTCAAATCGTTACCAATGCAGGTGAAGAAGCGTCAGTTGTTTTACAGGCAGTAAAAAAAGGCAAAGGTAACTACGGTTATAACGCCGCAACTGGTGAATATGGCGATATGATTGCAATGGGTATTCTTGATCCAGCCAAAGTAACTAGAACCGCACTGCAAAATGCTGCGTCTATTGCTGGTTTAATGATTACCACAGAAGCAATGATTACCGACGAACCTGCAGAAGCTGGTGGCGGTATGCCAGATATGGGCGGCATGGGCGGTATGGGTGGTATGGGCGGCATGATGTAAGTCGACGTCCCCCGACGTTAGTTTAAAAAGCCTCGCGTTAAGCGGGGCTTTTTTATGCGTAAACGCTAATGGTAGTTATTTTTATGGACGACATGATTTGAAAGGCTGCCTTTGTGGCCCTTAAAGTTAATTGTCTAGAGCGTCGTCAATAAGGGCATTATTAAAATAATGCTGCTTAGGTTATTTAAATGCTGAATCCTATTTTTAAAATAGGATTTTCATAAAAAGTTCTTCAGTCTGGTAATGATGATTTTTACCTCATTTTGGCGATCATTCAATTAAGCTACTTTATATTCAGTTAGGTAAGCCAACACAAAAAGCCTATATTGAACGATTTAATCGAGCTGAAAGGATGACTGGTTTGATTGGAAATTATTTGAACGTATAGGGCAAGCCTAATTACTCGCAACCAATTGGCTTTGGATATAGAATAATGGTAGGCCGCATGCGGCAATTGGAGGCATACCGCCTAGGCAATTACACAATGTAGCTTAACCCCTACTTTTAACTTCAGTTAATAATGGGAGGTTACAAGTTTACGTATTAAAAAAGGACTTTTACTGTGCTAAGGCAGCAAACAAAATTAGTTAAAATTAAAACGCCAGTTTTTCCAAAAGGCAGTCTTAAAAAAATAGAAGAATGGATGTCGTTAGTTTTTGAACTAGATATACCAGATGCCGATAACAATCAAAAAAATGAAATAGGCTCCTTAGATGGTGAAGCATTTGAGATATCTCGTTGTGCGCAACAACTGATTAATACCTTTCTGCAATTCGCAAACATTCCAGCCTTTTATTTAGATAAAAACATTCATGTCAGTGCAGAGCAAACTGACGGCAATATTGAAGTTACTCTTCCGGTCCCCCTTATTGAAATGACCCGCTCAAAGCCTTATGAGATAGCAGTTGCTTCAACTTTTCGCATACTTAGTTGGATGGCAAGAAATGAAGTCAGTCAACAGAACATTCAACAACTATACAAAATAGTTGAGGTAAAAGTTCTCGCTCCCCTAAAAAGTTTTTATGCAGGCGGTAAATCCACATTGCGTGTCTTAAGGGTTCTTAATGAAAAAAACATACCCTTTATGAGTAAAGGTTTTGGCACATACCAACTTGGTTGGGGTAGTAAGTCACATCAATTAACCGTGACAGGGAGCGAAGCCGATTCGGTAATAGGCGTACAAATAGCCCAAGATAAAGTGAAATCAGCAATGCTTCTTTATTCCAATGGTTTACCTGCACCAGAACACGTTGTTGTTAATTCAAAAGAGTCGGCTATTAATGCGGCGAAGAAACTTGGCTGGCCGATAGTCGTTAAGCCCATTCGATGTGATCGCGGTGAGGGTGTGGTGATAGGCATAAATAACAGTGAGGCTTTATCAAAAGCCTATGATCACGCGCTTAAGTTTTCTCCTCGTTCGCCTGTTATTGTTGAAAAAGAAGTGCCTGGTATCTGTCACAGAATATTTATAACAAGCGGGCAGCTTTTATATGTTTCTAAGAGGTGGCCAATTTCAGTTATTGGAGATGGTCATAAAAAAGTCAGCCAACTGATAGCAAGCGCCAACGAAAAAGAAAACGCAAAATCACCGTGGCTAAGAACATCGCAATACCCAAATGATCCACTTGCTAAGAAAATATTAAAGATGAGCGGCTTTTCAATGGACTCAGTGCCAAATAAAAATGAACGTATTGCTTTAAGACCATTTGAAAGTAATGAATGGGGAGGAAGTTCAGAAGATGTAACGCCAGCTTTACATATAGAGAATTTAAACCTTGCTGTTCGGGCAGCAAAAATTTTCGGGCTTCATAACGCAGGTATTGACTTTATATCGCCAGATATTAGCGTGCCATGGCATCAAAATGGCGCCGTAATTAATGAAGTAAACTTTTCACCTGAGCTAGGTGCAAACTCAGCGTCTTTGGCGTGCATACCAGCTTTTATTAGTAAGTTAGTTAAAGGCGATGGACGCATACCGATTGACGTTTTTGTTGGTGGCGACGCTGCGTTAAAACAAGCTAAAAAGAAACACAAAGAACAACTAGTTCTTGGCGTTAAAAGCTGCCTTACTACGAGCGATTTAACGCTATATCTTTCAGAAGAAGAATTAAAAATGCCATTCAATAGCTTAACGAAACGTTGCCGAGCGTTATTAATGGATAAAGAGGTTGAAGGGTTAGTCGTGTCCATTCAAACAGATGAGGTTTTGTATGGAGGCAACCCCGTCGATCAAATAAACAGCTTAAAAATGGTCGATAGAAAATTAACCGCATGGAAAGAAATAAAAACTGAAATCTCTAACAAAAATTATGATGCCTTGAGCAAAGTGCTTCAAGATAGCGTGATTAACGTTAATTAAAAAAACAACTATATTCAGGAAATATTTATTATGTTGCAGCAACAAACCAGGCCTTTTCTTGTTAAAACCCCAGCGTTTCCATCTTATGCCTTAAAGAGAGTAGATCGATGGATGTCCTCTGTTTTTGACATTGATGCATCTATTATGAATTGTTCAAAGCAGGCTTTTGGTAACCCTGTGGACGATTTAAATTTCCATATGGGCCGACGCGGTCAATTATTAATAAATACGTTCCTTCAATTCGCCAACATCCCCGCTTTTCGTACAAGCAAAACGATCATGTATTGAGATGATGAAGAAACCCCTGGTACCCTGGAGTATCTCATCCCAATAGCTGTCATTGAACAAACGCAAGCAAGAGTTTATAAAATAGCGGTTAGCTCTGCATTCTCCATCATTCAGTGGATGGTCAAGCACGAAGTAACACCTGAACATAGGGTGGAACTTCAAAATATCGTTGAGCAAAAATGTCGAAAACCGATAAGAAAATTTATTACCGGTGGCAAAACAACGCTGCCACTTTTAAAAGTGGCTTATGAAAAAAACATACCCTTTACCCATTTAGGTTCTGCAGAGTATGTATTGGGGTGGGGAGCTAAATCGCGACTGATGTTAATCAGTACTTGTGACTCTGATTCTGCAATAGGCTCAAAAGCGGCTCAAAACAAAGTTAAAACCGCGCAAATGCTGGATCTTTTCGGTCTACCCAATCCAGATCAGCTGGTAGTCAGTACAAAAAAAGCAGCACTAACGGCGGCTAAACGTTTAGGTGGAAAGGTGGTGGTTAAACCAGTCGATCGTGATCGCGGAGAGGGCGTCACCATAGGCATTAGAAATATAGAGCACCTCGTAGCAGCGTTTGATAGCGCAAAGAAATTTTCAAAAGGGCCAGTCATTATAGAAAAAGAAGTTCCCGGCGTATGCCATCGTCTATTGATTTCTAATGGCGCGCTACTTTACGCAATAAAAAGAAACCCAATCTCTGTTGCTGGTAATGGTAAAAACACAGTCAAAGAGCTAATTAATGCGTTAGAGAGTGTAGAAAGAAGTAAATCACCCTGGCTCAACCCAAGGCGTTATCCAAGTGATCAGTATGCGTCAGTTATCATGAAAAATAACGGGTACTCACTTGATTCAAAACCTAAAAAAGGCGAGTTAGTAGCGTTAAGGCCTTTTCAAAGTGATGCGTGGGGCGGTACTCCTGAAGATGTCACCAGCGAGGTGCATGTGGATAATATAGCCATAGCCATCAAGGCCGCAAAGGTATTTGGTCTTAACAATGCGGGCATAGATATCATAAGCTCAGACATTACACAGCCATGGCACAGTAACGCAGCGATTATTAATGAAGTTAATTTTTCTCCAAATATGGGCGCAAGTGAAATTGCAAGAAACGCATTGCCCAAGTTCTTAGAAAGCTTTATTAATGGCGACGGAAGAATACCCGTTGACGTTTATGTGGGCAGCGGGTCGGCGCTTAAAGTAGCGATAAAAAAACACAAAGCACAACTTAAAAAAGGCATTAAAAGCAGCCTAACAAGTCATAAACTGACGCTACACCTTTCAGAAGAAGAGGCGCACTTGCCATATACGAGTTTAATCAGGCGATGCAAAGCAATGTTGCTTGATAGAGAGGTTGAGGCACTAGTTGTTGTAGTGGAAACAACGGAGTGTTTATTTAATCTCATGCCATTCGATGCTATTAACAGCTTAACAATAGTGGACTCAGACTTATATTCCTGGAAAAACAAAGATAAAAAGGCCCTTGCTGAAGAAGTGGGCGATTTGCATCAATTATTCAAGAAAACAAAACAATCGACAAAGAATAAAAATAACGTCTAATCATGAGTCAGATATATTCAGATGTTGGCGAGTATTCCTTTTTCAAAGGAAGCGACAACATGCAACTGTTGAACGAAATAGGAGGTTTTCGTATAAGGGTGTGGGCTGAAAAATTAACCCTGGCAAAAGCAACAGAACGTTTCGGTTTAATTGAAGATGACTTGAAAACAATACATTGCGTGAAATTTGATGGCAATAAAATTATTGCTGCTGCAGGCTTAACTATTGCAAATAATAGTCGAGAAATCACTGATTTATGTAGCTATGCTTCTTACGTGCAACAAATGTGTTACCCGATGGCCATTATAAATCGTCGCGTTGTCGATAAAAAATACCGCAAACAAAATATTGGGCGTCAGCTTGTATTAGCAAGGATACAAAAGGCGAAACAATTGAAAATAAAAGAAGTTTGGGCAGAGATTTTGGTTGAGAATAAACATTTTCTAATTCAACAAGGGTTCAAAGATATGGGGAAAAGCGCCGACAAAAGCATCGACGGTGATTGGCGAATACTGGTAAAAAAACTCGATGAATAATTCTGAAAATACTAAGATGAACCAACCTGCTGTTTCCGCCCAGTGGGCTATGCAAGACTACTCTGCCGCAAGAGATGCTGAACGCAGCATGTTGATTAGTAAAACGCCACTAAGGCGGGGCTGTACAGTAGTCGACATTCAAGCGGCGGGAGGCTATCTTGCCGACGGTGTTGACGAGATGCTGCAAGGGGATGTTGAGATAATCTGCATTGAGCCGACCAAAGCGCTTAATCAACGCCTTAAGCCAAAGTATAAAATAATAGAAGATAAAATAGAGCAATGGCCTAGTATTTCTTCGGGGTGCGTAGACGTTGTATTGGGCTTGGCCGGTCTTCATCACAGTAATAACCAGCAGGCAACCGTTGATGAGGCATATCGAGTCCTAAAACCCAATGGCTGTTGTTCAATCTGCGATGTGAGAGAAGGTTCAGCAGTAGCACTGTGGCTCAATGATTACGTTCACAACAATAGCAGTAATGGGCATATGGGGCATTTTTTACAGCCCTCTCAGCTTTCAAATATGATGAAAAAAGCAGGGTTTAATCAAATTGATGAAAGCGTTGAGAAAGTCCCTTGGGTATTTCAAGATGAAAGTCATTTAGCCAGGTTTTTTAAGGGTTTGTTTGCGTTGAAAACCACGCTAGAAGATATTCAAATAGCCATTCCAAAATACTTCGAAATAACCTCTAAAAACGGTTCAATAGCGGTTAACTGGGAGCTCATTTATGGCATTGGGTATAAATCACGTGTTTAAGTTAAAAAGTGCACCCCTGCAATGGGAGGGCTGAGTTGCAAATCAAAGAAGAGCAGTTTTTTTTCGGGCCGAACCTATACTCAAAAGCTCCTGTAATAGTTTATAGCCTGAACGTTAGTGAGTTTGAAATAGCCGCAGCTGAAAAGGCTTGCGTTCAAATAGTCGAAGCTTTTCCACAGTGTTTTACTAGCACCATAGTTAACGAATCAACGCCAAACAATTACATTGGAATGGTGCTTTCTCAGCTGAGCAAGTACCTTTTAAACACAAACAATGGTTCGATACAGTATTCGGGCGCCACAGTAAACTCAGAAGGTGTGTTGATATGGCTTGAGTTTCATCACCTGCAAATAAGTTCACTAGCAATGAAAACGGTATGGAGTGTTTTTCAAGCGTTAATGACAGAAAAAGATTTAAACTCAAATGACGTTCAGGCTCCAATAAATTTCTTTCGCAAATTTTGTGCTAATAAGCAACCTAGGAGGAGTCCGTTTTTCGAGTTATCGCGAGTCGATAATATACCAATGACACCTTGCTCAAGTGTGTTTAACGCTTGGCAGTTTGGCTGGGGAAAAAACAGCAGGGTCTTTTCGGATTCTGCGCCAATGGAGGATAGTTATCAAGGCGTTAAAGTTTCTCTAAATAAAGTATTGAGCCTGAAAATGTTAAAAGACATCGGCCTACCCATTGCTAAATCTATCGTTATCAGTAAAGAGCAAGAGTTTAGCAAAGCAGAAGAGTTAATTGGCTATCCTTGTGTTGTAAAACCAATAAAAGGCACCCATGGGACGGGTATTACGATAAATATTAAAAACCGTAAGGAACTTCATATAGCCTACGATTTTGCTAAGAGGTCAGCATTTGGTCAAAACCCTATTTTAATAGAGTCTTTTGTTGAAGGAGAGGACCACCGTATCCATATCTATAATGGAAAATTTCTAGGGGCTATACAACGACGAGCATCCCATGTAGTTGGAGATGGACGTTTAACATTGAAAGATTTAATTTTTAAGTTAAATACTGAAAGGCTGGAAACATCCCTGCTTAAAACAATTCAGCTTGATGACGCTCTAAGGCTGCACATAAACAAGTTAGGTGCTTCATTGACGGATATTATTGAGAAAAACAAAATAATCACGTTGAGTAGCGTTGCAAATTTTTCAGCGGGGGGGGTAGTTGGGGATGTGACCGATTTGGTTCATCCGCACAATATACAGATGGCTGAGTTAATTGCTCAAGCATCCGGCATAGTTAATTTAGGCGTTGATTACATGACGACCGATATTGGCTTGCCATACCACCATTCTGGCGGGGCAGTAATAGAATTCAACCATCATGCTGATTTAAAATTATTTAATTTTTTACCTAAGCCTAAACGCATGTTAAGACAGGTATTAAATATTGGCTCGGGAAGGGTTCCGGTGGTCGTTGTTATTCTCAGCGAATTAGAACTTGCGAGCGCACAGAAATATTACAATGAAAATATTGATGAGGCCGCATTAGGTTGGGCGTCTGCAGATGCCGCGTACATCGGCGCACTACCTCTGAAGATTCAAGAAAATAGTGGTTGGGAGTCAGTAAAAATACTGTTCCGTAATAAAAGCGTGGCAAAAGCACTCGTTGTTTGCAGCGATAATCAAATTATGGAAAAAGGCTTGCCAGTCGACAAAGCAGATTGCATCTGCCTGCATGAAGTTAACCTTAGCCCCGCTTGGCATGAGGTTGTTAAAAGCGCCACTGCAAAAGTAAAAACATTTAACGACAGTAAGGGCTTGTTAGACTTTACCCTAAGAGAGATGGCTACTTACACATAAGCTAGAGTTGATAAATGAAAAAACTAAAGTATTATTTGTCGCCCACCAACAGCACGGTGTATTTCGTAAACGAGTTAATAGAAATACGTTCGCCGATTCAATAAATAATAAACAGGCAAGCGTGCACGATTGCCACGTTGACAAGCCGCCTGATGCGCGAACAGTAGTCACGGCGTTTATTACGGAGAAGACCATCAATTTGAGCGTGTCTTCGACTTGATTGAAGGTGCCAACTAGAGCTTGTTGCTAGAGTGAATAACAGACGATAAAGTAACAAATAGGTGCATACGTTGTTCTTGCGTCTAGCATTTAAAAGTGCAAAACTACGCCCGCTCAACACTACAACAAAAAGGAATGAATGGTTATGTTTTCTAAATTAGGTTGTTTGCTCTTTGGTTTTCTTTTACTAACCTCATCTACAGTTACTTATTCGGCCGCAAAAGTTGGCGATAAATTTGGCAGTTGGTCGTTCAAGTGCCAGGCAACAGCGGCCAATAAAACGGCATGTGCGTTATCCCAAACGCTCGTCAATAAAAAAACAAAACAGCAAGTACTTCGAGTTGTATTGAGCAAACCCACCGGTCAAGAACACCAATTGCTTGTTCTTGTGCCATTGGGTATCTATCTTCCTAAGGGTATTACGGCAACAATAGACAATGCAGCGCGCATCCCATTAACTTTAAAAAGGTGTCATCAGCAAGGTTGTATGGCAAGCGGCACAATCAACAAACAGTTGCTAACTAAACTAAAGGCGGGTAAAAATTTAGATATAAAATTTGCTTTCAGTCCTAAAGCAAAGCTCGTGACCCTTAAAGCGTCGTTAATGGGCATTTCATCAGGTATTAAAGCGTTAAACTAGTCTTTTCTATTGGGCGCCAAATCACCAAGCGCATCAAATAACGGCCCCAGGTGATCCTCATAAGCGCGCCAGCGTTCTACAGATGTTGTGTAGATAGGTTGGCGAACCTGAGTGACGCTGGCGGTACGAATGCTACGCTCTGTTTTATGAAAATCTAAACAGGCGTCATCCCACTCCAGTCCACAATAATCTATTAAAGCTCTGGATTCTTTTTCAGTGTTGGCCACTAAATCTTCATATTGAATATCATAAAAACTACCCACTGGTAATACTTCGCGCCAGTGCTGCATTAAATCAAAATAATTACGATAATAACGACCCATTTCAGCCAGGTTATAACTTTGGTGTTGGCTTTTGTTAAATAAACGAGAGAAGCCAGACAGGCACGTATCAACAGGGCTGCGCTTAACGTGCACAATCTTTGCATTGGGTAGCATTAAATGAATCAGTCCTATGCAAGTGAAATTTGCCGGCATTTTATCGGTAATGTGCTTTGCTTCAGGTGCACGTTCTTGTAAGCCGGCTACATATTTTTCACCCAATGCCTTTAGTTGCGCATGGTTTAAACCTTTCAATACATCAGGGTAGCCAGCCGTCTCCCAGTCATTAGGCTGGTTAGATAAACGCATTAAGTCGGGTAACTCGCCAGCGCCGTGTACATCAGGGTGGCTAGCGATAATTTGTTCGGTCAATGTAGTGCCGGAACGCGGCATACCGAGTACAAAAATAGGCGTAGTGGATGAGCAGCCCTCACCGCGCATTGTGTCAATATTGCTTGCTGAGAAAAACTGACTAATTTTGTTCGTGCGTTTGTCATTTTCAGTGGCATCGTACTGGGTTCTTTTTCTTTTTAAACGACAACCCTCCAGGTAGTGCTTGAATGCCAAATCGTATTGTTTTACATCGTCATAACTTTTGCCCAGGGCGAAATGCAGCGGTATAGCCTTGGTTTCCATCATGTCGTCCAGTTCGGCTGCTTTTTCAGTGAGTTGTTTAAAATTACCATCATTAAGGCTCACTTTTTTAACTTGAGCGATAGACAGCATGGCGCCAAGGTTGTCTTCGTCAAGGCTTAAAGCTGTGCGAAAGCAGGCTTCGGCTTTGTCCATGTCGCCTTGTTCCATATGCAAATGACCATAGCCGAGGTGCGCACCAATAAAGTCGGCCTCTAATTCTAGCGCCTTCTTAAACGCAGCCTCGGCTTTATCTGGGTAGCCAGACTCTGAATAAATACCACCTAGCAGGGCGTGCACGGCTGCGCTGTCCGGCTTTAATGCCAGCGCTTTATTAGCCATGCTGGTAGCATTAGTTAAGTCTCTGTTTTCCTGGTATGTTTTGGCCAGGCCTTGGAACGCTTCGGCGTAGTCAGGCTTAAGGGACAGGGCTTTTTTAAAACCAATTTCAGCTTTATCAAGTTGTTCCAGGGTTAGAAATGCAGTACCAATATTGCAATGCGCTTCGGCGTAATTGGGCTTAACTTTAAGTGCCTCAAGCAGCGTTTTAACGGCTTCCTCAGGTTGTTCTGTCTCAGTTAACACAGCGCCTAAGTTATTCAAAGACTCGGCGTGTTGCGGTGCAATCTTAAGAACTTGCTGATAATAATCAATGGCAGCATCCCTGTCTTTATTAATACGCGCAATACTGCCCATATTGTTAAGCGCGGCAACAAGTTTGGGGTTTAGCTCAAGCGCTTTTTGTTGGCAGGCCAATGCCTTACCCATATCTTTGTTGTCGAAATAGGCGATCCCCAAATTGCCGTGGGCAGTGGCAGATTTTGGCGTTAACGCAACAGCTTTTTCGCCATAAGCAATAGCGTCATCAATGCGTTTGACCTGGCGGCACATTTCGCAAATATTAGAATAAAATAAGCCATTGTTTGGGCTAATAGCAATGGCCTGAGCCAGCATGCTAATCGCTTTTTCAGTGTGGCCAGATTGTTGGGTAATAACGGCCAGTAAGTGCAAGGCCTGAGCGTTTTGTGGTGCGGCCTGCAAAATACGCTGTAATAAACTGGCTGCTTGTGGCAAGTGGCCTTCTGCGTGCTGTTTAATAGCCAATTGCATGGCTTGTTGTAAGGTCATTTGTGGGCTAGGTTGCGCCATCGGAGCAATAAAATTTAAGTTGTCAGTCATAAGGCATCCTGCACTGAAAAAAGATATTAATATTATAGGGTTTGAACTAAATTTACCACAGTCACGAATGCGAACGAGATTACAAAATAAAAAATGGTCATTTATTAGAGAATGGGTTATATTCAACCTATGTAATACAAATTTGTTAAATAAAAACAACGGGAAGGGAAAAAATGGACGCATCTCAATTCAAGCAAAAGAAATTAAACGTAGCCATCGGCGCAGCTATTTTATCAATGGGCGCATTGCCGATGCTCGCGCAAGCGGGTCAATTTAGCGTAGACGGAAACCCTACGCAAACACAGGCATCGCTTACAATTTCAAGCCAAACATCTGTCAATAATGTAACTTTATTTGGCTCCATGGTGTCGGTAACGAACAACGGCACTATTTCTGATTCTGCGACAGCTGTTAATTATGAACAAAACGTCAACGGTAGCTTTGATAATAACGGCTACATTAGTGCTAGCAGCTCATCTGCATTTGGTGTTGACGTATCAGGCAATGTCCTTTCAACGGGCAGCATTACGGTATCCAACGGTGGCACAATTTCAGTCGACGGTGAAGATGCAGCGATTGGTATTCAGATCGATGGAACGGTTGAAAGTGGTGGCACTATTACTGTGGAAGACGGCGGATCAATTGATGCTTCCGCTAGTAGTTCATTTGGTGTATTAGCTGCAGGTATAGTTGTAGATGATGAAGTTTCAGGCGCTATCACCAATCATGGTGAAATCACGGCGAATGCTATGTCCGGTGCTTTTGTTGCCGCAGTTGGGATACTTGGCGAAGACGTTTCAGGCAGCATCGAAAATACGGGTGACATTGAGGCATACGCACAAAATGCTTCAGTTGCTTTAGCGGGCGGCATTGCAGTCGTGAATTTAACCGGTGATATTACAAACTCTGGTTATATAGGTGTATCTGGTGAAGATGGCTCTTTTGTTGGTGCTAGCGGCATAGTCGTGTTCGATGAAATGGGCGAAGACGGTAGTATCACAAACACGGTGGATGGCGAAATAGTTGTATCGGCTGGTAGTGCTGAAGACTTTGCTTTGGCTGTGGGCATTGGTGCCTTTGCCGAAGATAGCGTATACGGCACCATTACTAATGAGGGTTATATTAATGCTTCTGCCAACTATGGTGAAGAGCTAAATGCCACGGGTATCTATGTAGATAACCTATATGGGTCGATTGTAAATTCAGGTGAAGATATTGCCACTGCGATGGGTGGTGAGGATATTGAAGCGATCGGAATAGCGGCAGGCACCGTGCGGGCAGGCGCTTCTATTGAAAATGCAACGGGTGGATTAATAACGGCGTATGCGTCGAACGCTTCGAGCGCTTATGCGGCAGGTATCGATGTTGAGAATCTTTATAGTAGCGTAACGAATAACGGCAACATTAGCGCAGAAGCCTACGCTGATGGTGATGAATCCGACGCAGCGGGCATTTTTGTTGGCCACATGGGTGAAGATGGCAGTATCACCAACAATGATGACATTTATGCGGCGGCAGGCAGTGCAAGCTCTGTTTACGCTACAGGTATAGATGTTGAAACCTCATACGGCAGTATCACAAATAATGGCGGTATTGAGGCGTATGCAAATAACGGTGGTGAAGATTCAACGGTGGGGGTGGGTATAGCGGTTGATAATTTATACGGCGCTGGTACAGTTACCAACGGTGTGGATGGGAATATAACAGCCGAGGCTTATTCTGCTTATTCTGCTTACGCAACAGGCATTTATGCTGGATACGTAGGTGAAGACGCCAGTATCACCAACGAAGGCGAGATTAATGTGGATGCTTATTGGGCCGACATGGCTGGTGCATCAGGCATTAGTGTTGGTAGTCTATACGGTAGTATCACCAACGAAGCCGAAATTAATGCCGATGCTTATTCTGCTTATTCTGCTTACGCAACAGGCATTTATGCTGGAACCGTAGGTGAAGACGCCAGTATCACCAACGAAGGCGATATTTATGCCGATGCTTATGGAGATATGGCAGAAGCTTCGGGTATTTATGTTGACACTTTAGAAGGAACAATTACCAACGGGTCAAATGGCTTTATCTCAGCAGGGGCAACTAGTAGCTCTTATGGCGGTGCAAATGCGGCAGGCATCTATGCGGATTCCGTAAGTGCATATGGAAGCATCACCAACGAGGGAGAAATTGAAGCTTATGCCTACGGGAGTAGTTCCTCTTCGTTCGCAGCGGGTATTGATGTAGGCACGCTTAATGGCACGATCACCAACAGTGGCGATATTTATGCTGGCGTAGGATATTCAGGATTTGCGGCTGGTATCAATATTGATACCAACTACGGTGTGGTGAATAACACCGGTAGCATCTCGGCTGGTGGCGGTTCATATGATGAATATGCGCTTTACTTTGATTATGGCAACGGTACGTTCAATAACAACGTCGGTGGCTTAGTTGAAGGAAATATCTATTTAGGTGAAGACAATAATTTCAACAACGCGGGCGGTACGTTAGCGTTCACTGACTATCAGTCAGGTTTTGTTGGTGGAGATTATGATCAAACAGACGGTGGTGTATTGCAAATTGGCGTTTATGACGATAATGATTACGGCTTCTTAAATGCTGATGGCACTATATCGCTAGAAAGTAATGCCAATATCTACTTGGATGTGGATATCGATAATGACTTAGCCGATGGCGAGGAGTTGTGGGGCGTTTACCGTGATACAGACGGTGAAGATGGCGCAATGGCTATAGATAGTGATGGCACATTTACTATCACAGATAACACCTTTGAATTTAACTTCTTTGGTGAGATTGATGGTGAAGATGGCGAACGAGTTGACTTAAACGTAGTTGATATGGGCTCGGCTTTAGAACAAGTACAAGAAGAAGGCTCACCAGCGGCAGAAGGTGCTGCAGAAGTGTTTGATGAAATGTCCATGGATCCAGACGGTAACAGTGATGAGATGAACGACGCCATTAGAGTACTGGCATCACTAAAAACCAAAAAAGAACTGGCCGATGCCATTGAATCTACCATCCCGAGTATTTCAGGCGGCGTAGCAGAGTTAACGCGTAGTTCGTCAGCAGCGCTTACAAGAACTGTAGGTGCTCGTCAAGGACGCCGTGGTGCATCCAGTGGTGACAGTTCGGTTAAAAACCGTGGCCTCTGGTTACAACCCTTCGGTAGCGAAGTTGATCAGGATGATCGTAATGGCGTAACGGGTTACGAGATCGACAGTTCTGGTATCGCCATAGGTGTAGATGCTGATATTTCAGATTCTTGGAACGTTGGTTTGGCCGTTGCTTACATAGAAAGTGACGTAAAAAGCAACTTAAACGTAGGTCAGCACGATGTAGACGTTGAAAGCTATCAAATGAAGGCATATGCCACTAAAACATTGAGTGCAACAACGGCCGTTAACTTGCAAATTGGCTTAGGTACATCGGATTACGATAGCAAGCGTGTCTTGTTTAATTCGAGTGTGGCCAATGCAGATTACGATAGTTGGAACCTTGAAGTGAATGCAGAAGTTGAGCATACACATCAGCTAAACGAAAACACATCATTAACGCCGTATGCGTTTGCGGACTATAGCTACGTTGACGTAGACAGCTATGACGAATCAGGTGCTGGCTTGTTTAACCTAATGGTTAACGATGACGATGCAGATAGCTTAGTGCTAGGTGCGGGTGTTAGAGCAAACCATGCAGCAACAGACGCGTTATCACTGACTGCTAATGCAAGCATTGGTTACGACGTACTGACGGATAAGTCAGACCTTACAGCGGCCTTCTCAGGCGGTGGCGCAAGCTTCACAACCGACGGCATAGAGCCAGACGAAGTGGTGTATAGCGCAGGTTTAGGTGCTGAATATAGCTTAACGAATGGCACGGATATCACGTTAGAATATAACGTTGATGGACGCGACGATTACACAGATCAATCCATTACGGCTAAGTTAAGGTTCTTATTCTAAGAAAGACTGTAAGCTGAAGAAGCCGCGAGGGGTTATTCCTCGCGGCTTTTTTATTGCGCACAACTAAAACATCGGTGATGTACAACAGATGAAGCAAAGTAAGATTAAACCTATGCTCACACGTGCTAAGACGTTTTACTTCGTGCTGATAATGGTTCTTCTAAATCAAGGCTGTATCAATATTCCGACGGTGGCTGAACGCTTAGAGCAAGCGGATCAACTGACACTAGAAAAAAACTGGCGCCGCGCTGTATTCAAAGGAGAAACATTTGATTTAGTCAGCTACTCCGCCGTGCCAACTAAAACCAGGGTGCTAACGGTGTATATTGAAGGCGATGGATTTGCCTGGTTGACGAGTTCTAAGCCTTCATTGAACCCAACGCCTTTACACCCTGTAGGGCTTAAACTGGCGATAAGCCAACAGACGGGTGAAGCGGCCTATTTGGCACGACCGTGCCAATTTACCAAAACAATCTCATGGCGCGGTTGTCAGACGGCGTTTTGGACGAATAAACGGTTTTCAGAAGAGGTCATAGCAGATACTAATACTGCATTGTCATCACTTAAGCTTGCGTTTGCTGCGAGCGAACTTAGGTTGGTAGGGTACTCAGGAGGTGCAGCCGTTGCTTTGTTACTGGCAGCAAGGCGTGATGATGTTAAGACCGTGATAACCGTTGCTGGAAATTTAAATCACCAAGCCTGGACGAGTTTAAAAAAGCTAGCGCCGCTTGACGGTTCGCTTAATCCCATTGATTATTTGAATAAATTACACTTGATAAAGCAAATTCACTTTGTGGGTGAAAATGATACGATTATTCCAAAGGTATTAGCTGCGGATTTTTCTCAGCTATTTTCGGATGACGTAGATATAAAAGTGATTGTAGTAGCAAACCAAGATCATAGTTGTTGCTGGCACACTGAATGGCCGCAGTTGTTAGAGCGGATAGAATAATAAACTAATAAGTAAGGATAAGAGCAAGCATTTATTTACCTTACGAACAATTTGTACATGTTTTTGACGGGTGTGAGAGCCTGAATGGTTTTTGATGCGCAGGGTGACGTAAACCTGAGTAAAAGTTATATTATTCAATACCGCACAATAATAGTATGGCTCACAACGACGCCTTGATGTATTCCTTTTTTAAAAGACAAACGACCTAAATAAGTCGGTATTTAGCGTAAAAAGGCGAATGCTGGACTGGTGTCGGGTTTATACCGTAACGCTAGTTATTTTTACCGTATCGGCTACACTTAAAACTGGTTTGTATAATAAAAAGGTAATGGATTATGTTGGAAGAAAAAACAAATGCGATGTATATGCTTCTTAAGGTGGATGATGTTGGCGCTTTTAATGAAGGCCGTCAAAGAGGTGAGGATGTTGATCTAAGCAATGCAAAATTTCGTGCTTTTGATCTGCGCGAGGCAAACCTGGCCGGTTTAGATTTATCGGGCTGTTATTTTAAAAATGCCGATTTAAGGGGCGTCGATTTGCGTGGTTGTAATTTAGAAGGCTGCAGTTTCTTTAACGCCAAAATAAGCGGCGTGTATTTCCCCAGCAGTATCAGCGCAGAAGAAATCAATCTTTCATTGCTGCATGGAACGCGCATCCGCATGGGGAGCTAAATCATAGCGGGTTTCGCTTAATCAAAATTCACTGTAGTGATACACTCTTCATTTTAGAATCATGTGCGTAGAGGTTGGGTCATGGCAGGTCATAGTAAGTGGGCAAATATCCGGTTTCGCAAAGGCGCACAAGACGCTAAACGGGGTAAATTATTTACTAAACTGATTCGTGAAATTACGGTGGCCACCAAAGCGGCGGGGCCTGACCCCGAAAACAACCCGCGTTTAAGGGCCGTGATAGATAAAGGCCTGTCCAATAACATGAAAAGGGACACCATTGAGACCGCTATTAAAAAGGGCAGCGGTTTAACGGACGCCGACAATTTTGATGAAATTCGTTACGAAGGCTACGGCCCGGCGGGAATCGCGATCATCGTTGATTGCTTGACCGACAATAAAAATAGAACGGTCGCCGAAGTCCGCCACGCGTTTAGTAGAAGTGGTGGCAATTTGGGCACCACTGGCTCTGTTGATTACATGTTCAAAAAACTCGGCGTTATTAACCTCTCAAACGAACTGGATGAAGATAGCTTGATGGAAGCTTCCCTCGAAGCGGGCGCAGATGATGTGATCGTGCACGATGATGGTTCATTCGAAGTGACTACGCAGCCAGAAGACTTTATGTCAGTTCGCG
>JASJGO010000111.1:0-5467 GCA_033791505.1 Cycloclasticus sp. | reverse complement strand
AGCTCATCGTCGGCCCAGAGGAAGAGGTTCGTCATCGTACCCCCGATAATCCGCCCGCGGGAATCGCGCATCAAGCCCTCGATGCAGCCATCGGCAGCAGATACCTCTTTACGCGCCAGGACCTGGTCAAGCCGATTCAGGTGCTTCAAACCCGCCAGTTGGTTGTTCTCACTCGATCGGCTGCGGCACAGGGTAACGACAACGCCGGCGTCTCGCCAGGCCGGCGGATAATCGGGTGATGGGTGCAGGGAGAGAATTCGAACCGGTGTCGGATCAGTCGGCGGCGTATAACCGCGCCCACCACTCCCCCGGGTCAGAATGATCTTCAGGACAGCGGCATCATGATCTTGAGTAAGAGACAGACATTCCTCAAGCAATTGGTCCACCGGCGGCAACGATAGATTCAGTACCCGGCAGCCGCGTTGCAGCCTATCTATATGCCGGCTCCACAGACAGGGGGCACCGGCGCGCACCGCGATGGTCTCGAACAACCCATCACCGTACTGGAGCCCCCGATCCGAGACCGCAACGACATCGCGCGGAACACCGTTGACTAGGCAACCGAAGGCTCGCATGACCGCCCGCTACCTGAATCTTCGAAATTGGACACCGAGATACGACGAAAGGGTGTTGATTAACATCACGTTGTACGCAACAGCAACAAAACGCCAGAGACGCAACCAAGCAGCCGCATTCGCCCTTAAACACGAAGGGCGCAAAGGACACGAAGAAAATCAAGAGAGTCTTCGTTTCCTTCGCGCCCTTGGTGTCAAATTCCTATCCCCGCGACCGTAGGCTCCCAAGGCGATTGCCGGAACAGAAATCGCCTAAAGACGACGGAAGACCAGGGTACCATTGGTGCCGCCGAATCCGAACGAGTTGCTCAAGGCCACATCGATCCGCATTTCACGGGCATTGTTCGGCACACAATCCAGATCGCACTCCGGATCCGGGGTCTCGTAGTTGATCGTCGGCGGCGCGACCTGGTCACGCACGGCAAGGATACTGAAGATGGCCTCGGCGCCGCCAGCTGCACCCAGCATATGACCGGTCATCGATTTAGTTGAGCTCATTGGTATGTCGTAGGCCTTATCTCCCAACAACTTCTTCGCCGCTTGCGTTTCCGCCGCGTCGCCAGCTGGGGTTGATGTGCCATGCGCATTGATATAACTAATCTGTTCTGGATTTAAAGAAGCGTCCTTTAGTGCATTTCTCATACAACGGAAAGCGCCATCGCCATTTTTAGCCGGCATCGTCATATGGAAAGCGTCCGAACTCATGCCATAACCTGCTAATTCAGCATAAATAGTTGCTCCGCGCTTTTTAGCGTGTTCCAACTCTTCCAGCACAAGAACACCCGCACCGTCACTTAACACAAAACCGTCACGATCCTTGTCCCAGGGTCTACTGGCTGTTTCCGGTGAGTCATTGCGGCGAGATAAAGCACGAGCCGATGAAAAACCACCGTATGAAGTAACCGAAGTCGCCATTTCTGCGCCACCTGCAACCATGACATCAGCGTCACCGTATTGAATAATTCGCGCTGCATCACCAATATTATGAGCGCCTGTAGTACAGGCCGTGACAATTGCGAAGTTAGGCCCTTTTAAGCCTCTCAATATAGAGAGATTACCCGAGATCATATTGATAATGTTGGACGGTACGAAAAAAGGAGAAATTTTTCTTGGCCCGCCCTTTAGAAAACCATCGTAACCCGCTTCGATACCGGAAATACCACCAATGCCGGCACCAATTGCAACGCCAATTCGCTCTGCATTGTCGTCGGTTACCTGAATACCTGAATCATCTAATGCTTGCATACCCGCTGCAACGCCATAATGAATAAAGGGATCCATTTTTTTGGCGTCTTTAGGTGACAAATAATCGTTAACGTCAAAATTCTTTACGGCACCACCAAAATTCGAAGGGAAGGCGGTCGTATCAAAACGTGTAATAGGGGCAATACCACTAACACCGTTTAATACATTTCCCCACGATTCGGATACATTACCACCAACGGGTGATATTAAACCTAAGCCTGTTACTACAACTCGACGTTTAGACACTAATTTGACTCTCTAAAATAAAAATAAGCACGGTTTATTGGTTAAACCGTGCTTTGTAAGTAAGAAATTGATTTATTCTGCGTTATTATTAACGTAATCAATCGCTTGTTGAACTGTTGTGATACCTTCCGCTTGTTCATCTGGGATTTCACATTCAAATTCTTCTTCTAGAGCCATCACTAATTCAACCGTGTCTAATGAATCTGCACCTAGATCATCAATAAACGAAGCTTCATTCGTTACTTCTTCTTCTTTTACACCCAACTGTTCGGCAACGATTTTTTTGACGCGTTCTTCAATGTTACTCATTTTTGTATATCCTCAATTTTTTATGAACCGCAAGCAATGCTCGCGAAGGCCGTATTATATTGATAAATCATTCATTATTAAACGTTTCTGTTTAATTAACGTTTATTCTAAATTATCAACAGTAGAAAAAAAATATTTTTTTAAAATTAAATCAACAAGTTGAAGTTAAAACTTAAACTAAATAATCATGAGTTAACTCATGTACATTCCGCCATTAACGTGCAATGTTTCACCGCTTATATAGCCCGCTTTGTCAGAACATAAAAATGAAACTGCATTTGCAATTTCCTCTGGCTGCCCTAAACGTCCCAGCGGTATTCCTTGTAACAATGCTGTTCGTTGGTCTTCGGCCAGTGCTTTGGTCATATCCGTATCAATAAAACCCGGAGCGACGACATTAACCGTTATATTTCTTGATCCCACTTCTTTCGCCAATGACTTGCTAAACCCGATGACACCTGCTTTAGCAGCCGCATAATTAGCCTGGCCAGCGTTACCCGTTACTCCAACAATCGAGGCGATACTTACGATACGTCCTTTTTTATTTTTCATCATGCCTCTTAAGCATGCTTTGCTAACGCGGAAGATAGAGCTTAGGTTGGTCGCAATAATATCGTCCCACTCCTCATCTTTCATTCTTAGCATCAGGTTATCCCTGGTAATACCGGCGTTATTAACCAATACCGTCGGTACGCCCACTGTATCCGTAATTTCTTGCATAACAGACTGAATAGAATCTGCATTACTGACGTCTAAACACAGGCCTTTACCCGACTCAGATAAATAACTTGATATTGCATTAGCGCCCGCATCAGTAGTCGCTGTGCCAATGATATAAAAACCATCACTTGCTAATTGTTGCGCAATCGCCTTACCAATGCCTCGGCTGGCACCCGTCACCAGCGCAATTGTTTTATCACTCATAATAGTGCTCCTAAGGTGTTATTCAACGAGCGCTCATCACCAAGTGAATAAAGCTCTAATGATTTGTCTATTCTTTTATTTAAACCCGTTAACACTTTACCTGGACCACACTCTACTACCGTAGTGACCTGATGGTTAACGAGGGTTTCAATTGTTTCAGTCCATCTAACTGGCGTATAAAGCTGTTTGCCGAGTGCCTGTTTAATGCCGTCTGCATCGTGGTGTTCTGAGACGTCCGTATTATGCACAACAGAGATTTCTGGCGTCGCAAAAGCAATACTGGTCATCACATTTAATAATTTATCTGACGCAGGAAGCATCAATTCGCAATGCGAAGGGACACTCACAGGTAACGCCAACGCTCTTTTTGCACCCTGCGCTTTAGCTAGCTCAATCGCACGATTAACCGCAGCCGTGTTACCAGCAATAACGACTTGCCCAGGCGCATTAAAATTAACCGCCGACACTACGTCGCCCTCGGCAGCTTGCGCACAAATATCTATTAATTTTGTCACCTCAAGCCCTAGAATAGCCGCCATTGCGCCCTCTCCTTCTGGTACTGCCTGCTGCATAAAACGCGCGCGTTGTTCAACCAGCTTAACTGCGTCAACAAAACTCAGACTGTTCGCACAAACTAGCGCCGTATACTCGCCTAAACTATGCCCTGCCATCAAGCTGGGAACTAAAGCTGACTGGCTGCGCCACACGCGCCAAAGCGCTACGCTTGCAGTAAGAACTAGCGGTTGCGTGTTCTGAGTAAGATTAAGTTCTTCGACCGGACCTTGTTGCGCTAATCGCCATAAATCACGCCCTAATACCTCGGACGCTTCATCGAAGGTTGTTTTGATTTGCTCGTACGTGGCTGCAAGATCACCCAGCATGCCTACGGCTTGAGAGCCTTGACCTGGAAATACAAAAGCTAAAGAATTGATTGCCATAATAAATTATTATCTAAAATCAAAAGGGGTTACATTTTAACTAATGCTGAACCCCAAACAAATCCGCCGCCAAACGCTTCCATAAGAACCGTTTCACCCTTTTTTATCCGTCCATCTCTAATGGCCTTGTCAAGCGCTAATGGAATAGAAGCCGCAGAGGTATTCCCCTGTTCTTCAATCGTGACGACAACTTTCTCCATTGGCATATTGAGCCTCTTAGCAACCGACGAGATGATTCTTATATTAGCCTGATGTGGTATCAGCCAGTCAACATCAGACTTCAGTAAACCGTTAGCCTGTAATGTTTCGTCGACGATCCGATCTAATGTTTTAACAGCCACTTTATAGACATCATTACCCTGCATCGTCATGAATGCCTGGTCGCCATCGTGTTTTTGGCCTTGGATCGGGTTATTAACGTAAAGCAGGTCTTGATATTGCCCATCAGAATGTAGGTGTGTAGACAGTATACCCTGCTCTTCAGAGGCCTCAACGACCACAGCGCCAGCACCATCTCCAAAGATGACGCAAGTCCCACGATCGGTGTAATCTAATAATCTTGAATTTGCTTCGGAGCCAATCACAAGCGCTTTTTTAGCGCCTCCGGCTTTTATAAACTGATGCGCTATACCCAGCGCATAAATAAAGCCCGAGCAGGCCGCTTGAACATCAAACGCTGCGCAATCGCCTACGCCTAATTTAGTCTGTAGCAGACAAGCCGTACTTGGGAAGATTCTATCTGGAGAACTGGTTGCAACAATGATCAGGTCTATCTCAGTCGCTTCAATACCGGCTGCTTGCAATGCATTATTAGCCGCAATTTCGGCCATGCTAGAGGTTGTTTCGTGTTCGGCAATGACATGACGCTGCCTTATCCCCGTACGAGCATAAATCCACTCATCAGACGTATCTAAAATAGATTCGAAGTCTTTGTTGGTGATAACCTTTTTCGGTAAGTAACTGCCGGTACCCGTTATTTTTGCATTTAACATTCAACCACGCCTTACTGCTGAATTATTCTTACTTAGTAAAACTCAAAAGGCTCAGCACCGCTGAGCCTTCAACTAATTAATCTTTATCAGCAACCACTTGTTCGCCACGATAAAAACCATCGGCGCTAAGGTGATGACGCAAATGAACTTCGCCCGTTGTTGGCTCAATTGATAAGGTTTGCGATTTCAACGCATCATGTGAACGACGCATGCCACGCTTTGAACGTGATTTTCTGCT
>JASJGO010000110.1:0-8109 GCA_033791505.1 Cycloclasticus sp. | reverse complement strand
GTCACTGGTTCGAGTCCAGTCGGAGGAGCCAAATATCAAAGCCTTAGCATCGAAGACGCTAGGGCTTTTTTATTGGGGCTACTTTTAAAATCTCCCAAGCCTAAAGAGAAGAGCGATCTGCTTTAATTGAATTTGACGTTTTAATAATAGATAAGTTTATGGATTTAGTTAGTTTAGTATTTCAATAGTCATGCCGTTCATTATTTTTTTAGTTATTGGCTGAACGGAATATAGTGGTGAACTTTCTTTTTCGCTGTTCAATCAGTTCTACTATTTTTTCTATTTGCTCATTCTTGCCGCGCTCTTGTTGGAATTCGGAAGCAAAATCAACTGCAATTTCCGATAGTTTACCCGACAATTCCAGGCACCTTTTTCTGACCAGCTTGAATTTAATACCTGTCTCTTCTGAAAACCGCTCCCAAGATCGTTCAATTATCCACTCTGGACGATCTTCGCCGCCTATTTTCATTGCTATTTTTTGAGCCAGATCAGGATAAATAGCCGTACTCATAAGATCATAAAAGGGCGCCAGCGTCGGCCCTTCTGGGGTAAGCATTAAGGACACATTTTACCATGCGCATCGGCATTACCTATTAAGTAGTTGAATACCACCCAACTCAATAATTCATTTAAGTCTTTGGCAGGTTGGATGCTACGGTTTCGCACTAATTCAAAACAGGCCTTCAGACTTGGTCCACCCTCTTTTTCATACTTATTGTTTGGAAGAGTTGCCATAGCCTGACAAAAGTCTTCTTGAGGCAATCTTACTAAGTTACCGTTCGCATCATAAATACGGTCATAACGTGCAACAAGATATAAGGCTACTGCCTTATATAAAACCTGTGTTTCTGGCACGTTTAAATTTATTTTTTTAGCCAGCTGCATACAGAAATATTCATTCTCAACTGAATTAGCGTAATGCTTCATTGGGGGTTTCAAAATATGACTACTTGCAGCTACTCCCGTTGGTATGCTGATCTCAGCACCATTATAATAAACGGGCAATTTATTTTGTGCACCTGCCAGCGATAGCCTGATATCTTGCTCACCCGCCATCATCGGTTGCGTAGGCAAATCAGCGATCAATTTATTTAGCGCATCATCATCAAGTTTTTTATAGTTACTATGCGTCGGAATTTTTGTTCCTTCAGGGAATAAACTCACCGCACCAGCACACTCTCCCCCGATGGCTTCTAACAGGGAAAAATCATTTTTTTCAGACAGACCTAAGCTTTTCGCTATGAAGCGCCTAATTTCTGCTTCAGGCAGTAAATTAGCAAAAAATGGTTGTGCACGCGCATCGTCATATGCTTCTTCACGTACGGGTAGACTTAAAGATAAGGGCTGTGATTTATGATCTGCAACCCAGTCAGGAAGGTATTCAAATACAAAACGTCGGTCAGCATCTAAGTACAACTTTCCTACACGTTCTGTTGATAGGTACACATCAAGCACCTGGCTCACGATGGCCCGCCTAATGTTTCAATGATGATTGGGGGTTCCGCCCAGCCTCGCGGTTGAATAACCAACTCCAATCCCAAGCTATTAAGAACCTGTAAGACTTTACCCACCTCAACCGTTGGTTTACCATTTTCCAAATCAGAAATAAAACGCACACCAACGCCACATAACGAAGCAAATTCAACTTGCGTCGCAGCTTGTGATTTCCGTTGCCGTCGCACTATATCGCCTAACAATGTAGTGTCCAGTATTTTCCCGCTCGGTAATTTTTTCATTTTTTAATGATTTTTCCTAGTAAATATTCCCGTTCGGTAAATATATATAAAGAACCGGTCAAACACAAGGATAATATTCCCTGTCGGGAATATTATCCTTGTGTGGCTGAAAAATAGCCGCAGCAGCCCGAAAGGTAGAGCAGATCCAAAAATAAGAAAACAGCCCCGCGCATTAACAAGAACGAGATGGTGATAGGGGCTATTAAGCTAACTGAATATCTATAGTAACAATTGAAAAATTTTAGACATTCGTAAAAAAGGCGCTTTATAAGCGCCTCTTATCACTAACTTACTATGAAGTAATTACAGTTCAATACTATAACTCAGCTCAAACGCCGTTAAGCTAATGCCCGTTTTGACATCCGTGCCCAAATAAGCGGTATTATTCGCCGTTAAATCATTACGGAAAGCTTGCATCACAGCAAACGACCATTCTGATGTTTGGTTCGGCTTGTAGCTAAACCCTGCGGTTAGGTGTTTAGATGAAACAGCCGGCGTTATAACATTTAAAATGGCGGCATTTTTTGGCGTTTGTTCTTGACCATAATTGGCTCCTAACCTTAGGGTGATTTTATCGTCAACAATATAACGCATACCCAGCTTAACCACCGTAATATCATTCCAACCAAAGCCGACACCGTCGCTGCGCCCCAATAATCTGTTCGCGGCAAAGCCGCCGGTAAACTCGGCTGCGGTTGGCGCGGGGTTAGAAAAAGCGTCTATTTCATTGTAATTAATACGCGATACGTCCAAGGCTATTGAAAAGCTGTCATTAGGATTAATGGCAAGGCCTATGCCGTAATTTGAGGGAATATCAAGCTCACCGTTATTTGCTAATAAGCCCGAGTACTTTTTCATTTTGGTCATTTTTGTACGCGGCGTGTAGTAAGCACCCCATTGATAGGTTTCGTTCGGTTTATAAAACCAACCAAACTTTATACCCAAACCATAAGAAAGTTCATCACCTCTATCGGTCAGACTACCTGGGTCTGATGAAAGGCCCTCAAAAAAATCCAAGCCGCTAGCCCCAAATTTTTGAATGGAAAATATCGGCGAAACACCCAATACGTGTTTTGATTCAAACTCATGGGTGTACGTGGCCGCGATATTGAGTTGTGCGAAGTCCGCACCTAAGTGGCCATTCGTTGTTACCGGAGAAACATTGAATACCCGTTCAAACGTTTCCGTGAATAAACGTCGACGAAAGGTGGTATTTAGCCCGTTGGCATACACGCTAACACCCACGGTGTTTTTATCATTCAAACGCATATTCCAGCCGAAATTGGGTAATAAAAAATAGTCCCGCCTGCTGCGACTACTGACGACTTCTGTACAAGCACCAATGCCGCGGCAATCAAACTCGGAGTCTCTAGAGGCATATAAAACCCTTGTACCGAAATCCATCCCTTCAACCTGCGACATAGCCGCTGGGTTTAATGCCCCTGCCAAGGTGTCTTGTGGAAACGCGATACCAACACCACCCATCCCCATCATTTTGGCACCGTAACCAATAGAGAAATAACCATTAGTGGCACTGGCGTTTTGGCTTACTAGTACCAAGGCGCTGACTAGCACCGTTATGAACCATCGGTTTGTTTTATTTATCATAGGTGGGTTTTACGTTTAAATAGTTAACTGTATCAATATAACCTTAAGCTAATATGAACGAAGCTTCAAGCCATCACCCCTTTTTAGCCCAAGAATCGCGCAGGCTGACTATGCGGTTAAATACCAGTGCGTTTGGTTTAGAGTCGATACTGTCTTGGCAAAAATAGCCTTGGCGTTCGAACTGAACACGTTGTTCAATAGCTGTTTGCGCCAGGCTTGCTTCGAGCTGGCAATTTTTTAGCGTAACGATGGAATCCGTATTTAGACTGTCTTTGTAGTCGCCTTCTTTTGCTGCCGCTGGATCGGCAATGGTAAACAGACGATCGTATAACCTAACTTCGGCCGCTACTGCGTGTTTTGCCGACACCCAATGAATTGTGCCTTTGACCTTGCGACCGTCTGCAGATTTACCGCCGCGCGTGTCGGGGTCATAGGTGCCATGTACTTCGGTTACCTTGCCGTTAGCATCTTTTACCACGTGGGTACAGGTGACGTAATAGGCAAAGCGTAAGCGCACTTCTCGGCCTTCGGTAAAACGGAAGAATTTTTTTGGTGCGTCTTCCATGTAGTCGTCACGTTCGATATACAGTTCTTTTGCAAAAGGAATATCACGTAGCCCCATCGCCGGATCATTAGGGTGATTGATGCCTGAGAGCATTTCTTCTTGCTCTGCGGGGTAATTATCAATAATCAACTTAATGGGGTCGAGTACTGCTAAGGCTCTAGGCGCAATGACGTTTAAGTCTTCTCGTAAGGAATTTTCCAGCACGCTCATCTCGACGATATTGTCTTTTTTAGTGACACCAATACGTGAGCAAAAATCACGGATCGCTGCCGGTGTATAACCGCGACGACGCATGCCGCTTAAGGTAGGTAACCTTGGGTCGTTCCAACCATTGACGTAACCGCCCTCGACCAGCTCGTGTAATTTACGTTTACTCATCACGGTGTAGTCTAAGTTGAGCCGTGAAAACTCAATTTGTTGTGGGTGCGCGGGCGTTTGCAATTGATCCAAAAACCAATCGTATAAGGGACGGTGGTCTTCAAACTCTAACGTGCAGAGCGAATGGGTAATGCCTTCTATTGCATCCGATACACAATGTGCAAAGTCGTACATCGGGTAAATATGCCAGCTGTCGCCAGTCATCGGGTGCGCCATGTGTTTAATGCGATAAATGGCTGGATCACGTAGGTTGATATTGGGCGCAGCCATATCAATTTTTGCCCGTAGCAGGTATTCGCCTTCGGCAAACTGACCATTTTTCATTTTTTCTAGCAGCTCGATATTTTCGTCAATCGAGCGATTTCTAAACGGGCTGTCTTTACCCGCTTCGGTTAAATTCCCACGATACAGACGAATATCTTCAGCGGATAAACTATCGACGTAAGCTTTATCCTGTTTAATCAATTGAATCGCGTAGGCGTACAGCTGATCAAAATAATCGGAGGTATGGTGCAGATTTTCACCCCAGTCAAAGCCCAACCATTGCACGTCTTGCTTAATGGCATCGATGTATTCGGTTTTTTCTTTACCGGGGTTGGTATCGTCAAACCGTAGGTGACAGGCCGCAGCCGGGTAGTCCTGCGCGATACCAAAATTCAAACAAATGGATTTAGCGTGACCAATGTGTAGATAACCATTCGGCTCCGGCGGAAAGCGCGTAATAATTTTTTGATGCTTACCGGATTCTAGATCCGCATCAATAATTTGGCGGATAAAATTTGTAGCGGCTGGCTCTTGGCTATTATCACTCATGGATTGAATACTCTTAAACCTGTTGGTTAAAAGTGGCCAATTTTAAAGCATGTGATAGCTCAGGTGTGTACAAATCAACAGATAGCGCTTTAAATTTACATTGAAGGCAACCTTGTTAAGTCGCTAACGGTTTTCCCCTCCATCGCGCTTTCAATCGCCTGATCAATCAAATCTGCCTGCTCAGCAATGCAACCCGGTAATGTGATGCCTGATACGGACAAAAACCGACTCTCCTCTGCGCTACGTACGGCAACGATAACCTCACTTACTAACAGTTTATCGATTGATTTAGCGGGTAGATAACCTTTAGGCAGTTGACTACTTTCTATCACTATGTTTTTTGCTATGAGTTTGTTCAACACATAGACCACTACTCGCTGTGGCATAGTCGTTTCAACCACTAACTCGTCTATCGTAAAGGGGGCAGTACCTTTGTTGTGCCGAAGGCCAATCAAGTATATGAGCAATAAACCCAGGCGCTCTTTTACACGGTTACTTACGTCGAACCCTTCCCTGCCCTGTCGTTGTGCTGATGGATTTTGAATATAAAACGCTAAACTTGAGCCGAATAATAAAATTAACCAGTTAATGTATAACCAGATGAGCAGCATAATAACCACCGCAAAACTAGAATATATAGCGGTGTATTTAGTGGAAGTAACCACGAATGCTGCAAATAAAAGGCTGGACGTTTCCCATAAAAAACCAGCCACAACAGCACCCAGCATGGCTGAGCCAAGGCGAACCCGTGTATTGGGTACAAAGATATAAATAAAAGTGAAGACGCCCATCACCATAATGTAGGGCAGTAATTTTGTTGCTAATATAATTAGGCTACCAAACGGTTCGATGGCGGCAAAATAAGATACCACCGATGAGTTCATCACCGTGGCCGTTAAACCCACCGCCGACACCATCAGCACTGGACCGATCAATATAACGCTCAAATAACTGCTAAACCGTTCGCTAATACTGCGTGTGGCTTCGACGTGCCAGATCATATTAAAGGCATTTTCGATCTTTTTAACCAGCGATAAAACGGTATAAATGAGCAGGCCCAAACCAAGCGAACCCAGCACACCCACTTTTATATTGTCGATAAAGCCAATGATGTTTTCGCCAATACCAACCCCTTGGTCGCCCAATGGGGCGAGGAATTGAAACAAAAAGGGTTCAATTTCATTATGTGCGCCCATCGCTTTTAACACAGAAAAACTCAACGCCAGCAACGGTACTATGGACAATAGCGTCGTATAAACTAGGCTCATAGCTCGTAAGCTTAACTCACCGCTGGCAAGGTCTGATATCGCCGCATAAATAACGCGTAACGCTTTAAGCAAGCGCAATTTAATTGTTGGCATCCTTTTGTCAGTCGGCCAGAGCAAACTCTCCAGCCTGTACTGCAAATCAAACGGTTTCACTGTCACCACTGCACCCCTCGCGAAAAGTAAAAATCAAACTATATATACCTTAAATATCCTACAGGTTTCGTTTTTCTTAAACAAATTAAGGTATTATTTGCAGCTAAACATTAATTTCATAGGGCCTCATGTCAGATCAAGAAAGTATCGTATTAAATAGGAATGTAAACGCTATCGTTATTCCTGCTGGTGTGCACGTTACCCTGAAAAAAGATGACGTCGTCACCATTATGCAATCACTCGGCGGTTCCTATACCGTGTCGAGTGAAACCGGCATTATGGCGCGAATTTCTGCTATTGACGCCGACGCCTTAGGTAAGGAAGTTGAAGTGATTCACGCCTATGAAACCGGCACCGACCCCGAATCAATTCGTGAAGCGGCATGGACATTTATGAAAACGGTTTATGACCCTGAGATTCCCGTCAACGTGGTAGACCTTGGTTTAATCTACGACTGCACCGTTCGCGCGCTAACTGACGGCCTTAACCACGTACACGTCACCATGACATTAACCGCACCCGGTTGCGGCATGGGGCCCGTTATCCAGGCCGATATCGAATCGGGCATCAAACGCATGGATGGCGTAGAAACCGTTGATGTGGAAGTTGTATTGGACCCACCTTGGAATCAAAATATGATGTCTGAAGCGGCGAAACTACAGCTCGGCATGATGTAAAAAATTGTAATCGCGTCATTTTATCGTGTCAGAAAGCGCTTTTTATATCGCCTTTATTATTGGTTTTTTAGGTTCCACGCATTGCGTTCCTATGTGTGGCGGCATCGTGGGGATTTTGAGCTCGAAAGGTGAGAGTTCTGATCACCTAGCCCCAGTCAATGCTTTATCGGTAAGCCTTTCTTATAACGCCGGGCGAATTTTAAGTTATAGCTTTATTGGTTTGCTGGCCGGCGCGGTTGGGCAAGTCACGATGGCGCCGTTTGATGATGACTCGCTAATTCTTTTTTCTCGAATCATCACCTCTATCTTTATGCTGGCGTTTGGTTTTTACCTATTGGGCTGGCTCAACTTTTTAAGCTATTTAGAGCGCTTTGGGCAACGCTTATGGAAGCATATTTCACCCATTAGCCGCCGCATACTGCCCATTCGAAATAAACGCGGGGCTTTTTATCTGGGCTTGATATGGGGCTGGTTGCCATGCGGACTCGTGTATTCAGCGCTGGCCTGGAGCCTGGCCAGCACGCAGCCTATTAGTGGTGCGCTTATTATGTTGTGCTTTGGCCTGGGCACCTTACCTATGTTGTTAGCGATGGGCGTTTTTTCAAAAAAACTCGTTCAACTGAGAAACTCTGCCATCGTTCGCCGCACCTCTGGAAGCCTTATTATTGCTTTCGCGATTGTTAACTTAATCAACCCGAGCTGGCTTCATCACGGATTACACTAGCTCGTCGGGCTTTTTATTCACTTCGCCTTCGTCTTTATCTTCAACATCGTTCAGCAGTTCTTCCTCTTCGTACAAAATATTGTGCGCTGGGCCGTCCAAATCATCGAATTGACCTGATCTTACCGCCCACAAAAACAGAGCGATAACGATCGCCACTAAGATTATCGACACTGGTATTAAAAAATAT
>JASJGO010000109.1:0-19593 GCA_033791505.1 Cycloclasticus sp. | reverse complement strand
TGACAAAAATTATCGACCTCGTCTTCTGGCAACAGATCTATTTTATTGAGCACTAACCAACGCGTTTTCTTCGCTAACTCGCCACCCCATTTCTCTATTTCTAAAATCGCAGCCCTGGCGGCAGCAACGGGATCGAGGTCAGATTCGTAAGGCTCCACATCAACTACGTGTAGCAATAAGTTATTACGCGCCAAATGGCGTAAGAATAAATTACCCAAACCCGCCCCTTCCGCGGCACCTTCAATAATACCGGGGATATCAGCGATTACAAAACTGCGTAGTTCATCCGCTCGCACCACACCCAAACTTGGATGCAAGGTTGTAAATGGATAATCTGCCACTTTCGGCTGAGCAGAAGAAATGGCACGAATCAAGCTTGATTTACCTGCGTTTGGCAATCCAAGCGTGCCGACGTCTGCGAGCACTTTTAACTCCAGTCTCAACACACGTTGCTCGCCAGGAGAGCCAGGGGAAAACTGCCTGGGCGCTCTATTGGTGCTGCTTTTATAGCGCGCATTTCCAAGCCCATGAAAGCCACCCGATGCGACGAGTAGCTTTTGTCCTTCTGTCGTTACGTCGCCGATCAATTCATCAGTACCATCGTCGTAAACTATAGTGCCTAATGGAACAGGAACTATAAGATCGTCGCCGCCCTTTCCAGTACAGTCTTTACTCATGCCTTTCTGGCCGTGTTCAGCCCTTATTAGACGATTAAACCGCATATCAATTAATGTGTTTAACGCGGCTGTTCCCTGTAAATAAACGCTTCCACCATTGCCTCCATCGCCGCCATCTGGGCCGCCCCATGGAATATATTTCTCGCGCCTAAAGCTGACGTGGCCTTTACCGCCATTTCCCGCTTCTACTCGAACACTCGCTTCATCTACGAATTTCATGTTTAATTTTCCAATTACCTTTGTTAAATTTTTTAAGGCCGATTATCACGAGAACATTTAATTTTTGACGCAATAAAAAACCCTGTCATTGACAGGGTTTTTTAAAATGAGCACCTGCCATTACCGCAGCGCACTGTCCGTTACTTTAGGCAGTTTCGATGCGAATATATTTTCTACGTTTCGGGCCTTTAACTTCAAATACTACTTTACCCGATTCGGTTGCGAACAAGGTGTGATCTTTTCCACAGCCAACATTTTCTCCCGGGTGGAAACGCGTTCCTCTTTGGCGGACAATAATGTTACCTGCCAGGACACTTTCACCACCGAATCGTTTAACGCCAAGACGTTTTGATTCCGAATCGCGACCGGTTCTAGTACTACCACCTGCTTTCTTATGTGCCATGAATCTTTCCTTTGTTTATTTACCTGCAGAAATACCCGTAATGAGAACTTCCGTATAATACTGACGGTGGCCCATTTTTTTCATATGGTGTTTTCTACGTTTAAATTTAATGATATGAATTTTTTTGTGACGACCTTGAGATCTAACCGTTGCCGTTACTTGAGCCCCATCAATATTAGGAGAGCCAACTTTAAGTCCAGCTTCGCCGTTTACTAATAATACTGAATCAAACGTGAATTCACTACCTGCTTCAAGGTCAAGTTTTTCGATCTTAAGAAAATCACCCTCGGCGACTTTATATTGTTTACCGCCTGTTTGGATTACCGCGTACATTATCTAGAGACTCCCTAGTTTGGTGGGTGGTTTTAAAAAGAGGCGAATTTTAGCCTTTCGCGCGCGTCTGGTCAATCCTAATTAAACAATGAAAAGCATTTTCTTAACTGCTTTTGCGTCTAAATAATTGTTATTATACGCTATCGATTCAATTTACCTTAAGCTATTCTTCTCATGAGCAGTACAGATACACAGCAAACCTCCCCATTAATAGACTTTGAAGCCATTCAACTTTTGATGGCCCCCGCTATGCAAGCGGTGGACAAAGAAATTTTAAAACAATTGAATTCAGACGTTGCTTTGATCAACCATATTGGTTTTCATATCGTTAATAGTGGCGGAAAACGCCTCAGGCCGATGCTCGTTGCTTTAAGCGCCTGCGCATTGGACTATGAAGGTAAGGAACACACCACGCTGGCGGCCATTATCGAGTTTATTCATACCGCCACCTTATTACACGACGATGTCGTTGACGAATCCGATATGAGACGCGGCGAAGACACCGCTAATGCAATTTGGGGAAACGCCGCCAGCGTGTTGGTTGGTGATTTTTTATATTCGCGCTCATTTGAAATGATGGTGGGCATCAACAATATGCGCGTGATGGATCTTTTATCGCACACGACTAATGCCATTGCCGAGGGCGAAGTATTACAGCTACTCAATATTAATAACCCGGACACCAGTGAAGCTGAATACCTTGAAGTTATTCGTCGAAAAACAGCCAAGCTTTTTGAAGCCGCCACACAACTTGGTGCCGTATTGACCAATAAAGAAGCCGATATTGAGCGTGATATGGCAACTTATGGTCTCCACCTGGGTAACGCCTTTCAAATTATGGATGATATGTTGGACTATATGGCTGATCCTGGTGAATTAGGCAAAAACCTGGGTGACGATTTGGCCGAAGGAAAACCAACTCTTCCGTTAATTCACGCCATCGCTTATGGCACGGAAGAGCAGGCAAGCTTTATCAAAAAAACCATTAAAGAAGGTAATCGCGACGCTTATTCAGAAATTTTAGCTATTATTCATTCAACCGGTTCCTTAGATTACACGATGCAGTTTGCTGCAAAAGAAGCTCAGAAAGCCATAGATGCCTTAAGCAACATTATTGATAGCCCATACAAAAACGCCATGCGTCAACTGGCTTTATTTTCCATACAACGCAGTTACTAGACAACCTAAATACGCAGTTCTCATTAATTATACCAAGGCTTTAGCGTCGCTTGCCGCGCACAAAGCTGGTTAAACTTTGTTATAATCGCGTTTTTCAAACCAACCATTTTATAGGCATCATTTATGAGCGTTGAACAACACGACCAATATTTAGCTGAGTGGGAAAGTCGTCAAGAAATTGCAGAGGCAATGGTTCCTATTATCGGTAAAATTTATCGTAGCAGTGGCGTCGTTCTTAAAATTTATGGCAGAACGCTGATTAACGCATCACCTGTCACCATCCTTAAGTTGCACCGTTATGTTCGCCAATTCGAAAAAACAGATTTATCCATTCATGACAGCTTTAAGGTATTAATTGCCTTACAAAAAATGAAATTAGGGCCCGTGCGCATAGACCTTGGGCTTTTAGTCACGCAATATAATAATGAGACGCGTGATGTAGCATTAGAGGATTTTCTGGCCGAAAAGTTGGGCGACGGCATTCGTCAGATCCAGGAACAGTCTGCTTCAGCACCTAGAGATGTGGTGCTATATGGCTTTGGTCGAATTGGCCGTTTATTAGCCCGCCTACTCATCGAACGAACCGGCTCTGGAAACAAAATGCGTTTGCGCGCCATCGTGGTTCGGAAAGGTAGCGATAACGACCTGCAAAAACGCGCCAGCCTGTTGCGCCGCGATTCTGTCCACGGCTCCTTTCAGGGCACCATCAAAGTAGACGAAAAAAATAACACCATCATGGCAAACGGTAACCTGATACAGGTGATATACGCCAGCCACCCGAAAGAAATTGACTACACCCAATACGGTATTTATGACGCACTGGTTGTCGATAACACCGGCATTCGTCGTGATGAAGCAGAACTCAGCGAGCACTTTCTTTCAAAAGGCGCTTCAAAAGCTTTGTTAACCGCGCCGGGTAAAGACGTCAAAAATATTGTTTTCGGCGTTAATACCGATGATATAAAACCTGAAGACAAGGTGATTTCCGCCGCCAGTTGCACGACCAATGCTATTGCACCTACGCTTAAGGCTATTAACGATGAGTTTGGCATCATCAAAGGGCACGTTGAGACGGTCCACTCATACACCAACGATCAAAACTTAATCGATAATTATCATAAAGGAGAACGCCGCGGTCGGGCTGCTGCGCTTAATATGGTGCTGACCGAAACGGGCGCGGCAAAAGCCGTTTCAAAAGCGCTACCTGAGCTCGAAGGCAAACTCACGGGCAACGCGATACGCGTTCCAACGCCGAACGTTTCGATGGCGATACTCAACCTTAGATTAGAAAAAGAAACAGACAAACGTTCTTTAAATAATTTTTTACGTGAAACTGCCCTGCATTCTTCTATGCGCGAACAGATTGATTTCACGACATCCACTGAGATCGTCTCTACCGATTTGGTCGGCGCGCGCAAAACCGCCACCATCGACTCACAGGCGACGATTGCCACCGGTGATTCTTGTATTCTTTATCTCTGGTACGACAATGAATTTGGCTATAGCTGCCAGGTCATTCGAGTAATGCAGAAAATGGCCGGCCTGGACTTCCCTTCACTACCGACTACAAAATAAAATCAGGCAAAAAAGCCCACTATCAGTGGGCTTTTTTATTGCCTTTAGCAAGCTATTTATGCGGACGATGAGCGACTAAATTATCGACCACAGAAGGGTCTGCGAGTGTTGACGTATCACCCAGCTCATCGATTTTATTTTCCGCAATTTTGCGTAAAATACGTCGCATAATTTTACCCGAACGCGTTTTAGGTAAGCCAGGAGCCCACTGAATAACGTCGGGTGAAGCAATCGGTCCAATTTCATTTCGCACGTGTTTGACGAGTTCTTTTTTCAGTTCGTCCGTAGCTTCGACACCATCCATCAAAGTGACATAGGCGTAAATGCCCTGCCCCTTGATCTCGTGCGGGTAACCGATCACCGCGGCTTCCGCAACGGCCTCATGAAGCACCAGTGCGCTCTCGACCTCAGCCGTCCCCATGCGGTGTCCTGAAACGTTTATCACGTCATCAACACGACCTGTAATCCAGTAATCGCCATCCTTATCTCGGCGCGCACCATCGCCTGGGAAGTAATAACCGGGATAGCTGGCAAAATAGGTATCGATAAAACGATCGTGATTCTTATACAGGGTTCTGGCAATACCCGGCCACGGCCGCTTTATCACCAAGATACCCTCGGCGGGATTTCCTTGCACGTCATTGCCTTCTGCATCAACCAAACCAAGTTCCACGCCAAAGAAAGGCTGCATAGCGGAACCCGGTTTGAGGTCTGTTGCTCCTGGTAATGGGCTAATTAAGATACCGCCCGTTTCGGTTTGCCACCAGGTATCAACAATAGGGCAACGATTACCACCCACGACGCGGTGATACCACTCCCACGCCTCAGGGTTAATCGGTTCGCCGACACTGCCTAACAATCTCAAGCTGCTAAGATCGCACGCGTTGACGGGATCCTCGCCTTTCGCCATCAACGCACGAATGGCGGTTGGCGCGGTATAGAAAATATTAACCTTATGCTTTTCGACCACTCGCCAAAAACGCGATGCGTCAGGATAAGTTGGTACGCCTTCAAACATTAACGTTTGCGCACCATTGGCCAAGGGCCCGTAAACGATATAAGAATGCCCGGTTACCCAACCCACATCAGCGGTGCACCAATACACATCACCGTCGTGATAATCAAACACGTATTTGTGCGTCATCGCGGCGTGCAGCAAGTAGCCGCCCGTTGTATGTAAAACGCCTTTCGGCTTGCCGGTTGAACCTGATGTATAAAGAATGAACAATGGGTCTTCAGCGTCCATTTCTTCCGCAGGACAGTCATCAGACGCATTATCAATCAGATCGTGATACCAAACGTCGCGCCCTTCAGACCAGCCAACATCAGCGCCAGTGCGTTTAATAACCACCATATGCTTAACTGAGGGTGCGTCCTGTATCGCTTTATCTGCATTGGCCTTTAAGGGTGTATTTTTGCCACCACGAACGCTTTCATCAGCGGTAATCACCACCGCCGTTTCTGAGTCTAGTATTCGATCTTTTAGTGCATCTGCCGAAAAGCCACCGAAAACAATCGAATGTACGGCACCAATTCGTGCGCTGGCAAGCATCGCAATGGCCGCTTCAGCGACCATCGGCATATAGATACAAATACGGTCACCTTTTTTTACGCCCAATGATTTTAAACCATTAGCAAAGCGGCAAACTTCTGCGTGCAGCTCTCTATAGGTGTAGGTTTTATCGACCTCAGGGTCATCACTTTCCCAAATAATCGCTGCTTGGTTCCCACGCGTTTCTAAGTGACGATCTAGGCAGTTAACGCTGACGTTAAGCTTGCCTCCAGCAAACCATTTAATCTCGCCCTTTGGAAAATCGTACTCCAGTGTGGTATCCCAATCCTTAGACCAGGTCAAAAACTCTTTTGCTTTTTCAGCCCAAAAACTCTCGGTATCGTCTAATGAACGCTGATATTCAAACTGATATTTTTCTTTGTTAATGTAAGAACGAGCGGCTATATCACCTCGAACTTTATAGACCTTATTCTCTGTCATTTTTCTGTCCTGATAGTTTTTATAATACGAAAAATCTCTTTAAAGCCCCTTACCCGCTTTAGTGCATGAACAGACCACCATTTATACTCAACTCTGAACCCGTAGTATAAGCCGCCAGATCGCTCGCCAAGTAAGAAACACCATGTGCGATCTCCTCAGCCATACATAGACGCCCCATCGGAATACCTTCTTCAATTTTCTGACGAACCTCTTCTGCAATCGCCATCACCATAGGCGTTGCGACATAGCCAGGTGATAAGGTATTAACCGTTACGCCCTTACGTGCCGTTTCACGGGCTAGCGACTTGGTGAAACCATGCATACCCGCCTTAGCCGCCGTATAGTTACATTGACCAAATTGTCCCATCTGTCCATTCACCGATGAAATATTAATGATGCGTCCGAAGCCACGCTCCATCATGCCTTCAAATATTTGCCGGGTCATATTAAAAACGCTGTTTAAATTGGTATCTATAACGTCATCCCATCTTTCAGGCGTCATTTTTTTAAATGCACCGTCTTTAGTAATGCCCGCGTTATTGACTAGGATATCAATCGGCCCGACATGATCTTCAACCCATTTAATGGCGACACCGCAAGCTTCAAAATTGGTTACCGGGCAGTGAACAATTTCAATATCCAAGCCGGCTTCTTTTTGTACCTTCTGCCAGGCTTCAGCTTTTTCCTTATTATTGTAAGCCGCTACAACTTTATAGCCGTCTTGTACAAAACGTTTGCATATTGCCTCACCAATACCGCCTGTACCGCCGGTCACTAATGCAACTCTCTTACTCATCTTTATTCTCCTCAAAAAAAACCGTCATTGAAAGCGATCTATATTAATTGCAAACCTATAAAATTTCGCGTTTTGATTAAAAATTAATAGTTAATATACTGTCAAACATGTCGACATTTTACAAGCCTTATCCGTCGATAAAGTGATATCGGAACACCACCAGTTAGCGTTCTTTCGTTGTATTCCAGTAAAACCGGCATTGACGTCATAATTTCTGTCCCAAGCAGAAAATCAGCACCCTGGAAATAAAAATGTAATTAATGAATTGTACAATCGCTAACACTTTCTTTAAAATTTTGAGCTAAACTGAAGCTTCTAGCTTTTTACTCATAACGAAGAGGTTTTAATATGCTGACATCAACGAACCAACGGAAATTTATACGTATGAACGCTGAATGCCATATGGACTTCTCTCACCCTAACTCAGGAGAAAAAGGAACGGCACATAGCATTAATCTAAGCGCCGCCGGTATTCTTTTTAGAACGAAGCATAAGCTAACTCAGGGTAGTTCTTTGGAAATATCCGTGATGCCTGTTAATACCTTAACGCCCCCTCTAAATGCATTAATTGAAATTATACGTGTGGTTCCCGTTGAAGACGATGAATACGAAGTAGCCGCAACAATTGAAGGTATTAAGGGCGCTTAACAATCCAAATTTGAGATAAAAATTGTACACAATCACTAAAAATTTAAGCTTTTGTTACGGTCACCGTTTAATGAACCACCCGGGCAGATGCAAAAACCTACACGGTCATTCTGCCCGAGTATCAATTACGCTTTCCACTAATGTGCTAAATGAGCAAGGCATGGTGTGTGATTTTTCTGATATCAACGGCTACGCTGGAAAGTGGATTGATGACAACCTGGACCACAATATGCTTTTACATAAAGATGATCCTATCTTAGCCACGCTGCAACGAGCCGGTGAACGCGTGATGGTCGTTGATGAGCACCCGACGGCTGAATTTCTGGCAAAAATGATATTTGAATATATGGAAAAAGGCGACTTCCCCATCAAAGAAGTCTCTATTTGGGAGACCGAAAGCGCTTACGCCAGCTATTCCAGGCCGTAATGCTCAACCGCGTCAGGCCGATCAACAAGTCCCTTTGTTTGCAAATGCTTTGCGAAGAAAATTACGCTCTGTTAGTTAGATTGATACCGAGCTTTAAGCAAAACAGCTCGAATACCTGTATCAATTTTGAAATACTCGATGCCGGCCCCTTTACCTACACCCTTGCGTTAAACAATCAGGAATTAGGTCAAAATACGTCCAGCCCCAACTTCAAGTGCCGCGTCTATCTGGATACCAAATCGGTTGAAGTTATTAGTATTGAAGGTCACGCAAAGCCGGCCGGCCGACGAAATGAATCACCACGAGACACGCTAAATAAAAAATGGACCCTGAATTATTTTCTAGAAAAATGGTTAACTTTTCAGCTTAATATGTCGGCTGCAGAGCGCTCGGAGCAACTCGCAATCAACGCATAAGCTTAAAATCAGGCGTTCTTTTTACTCAGTTTAAAAACTACCGGACTCAGCAATAACAGGGCAATCAGGTTGGGTATCGCCATCAGGCCATTTAATACGTCCGCCAATAACCACAAAAACTCTAAATCCATCATCGCCCCCAACGGTATCGCCAACACCCAGGCTATTCGATACCAGGATATAACGCCAACGCCGCATAAATATTCGGCGCATCTCTCGCCATAATAACTCCAGCCCAGCAACGTCGTTAAGGCAAAAATAGCCAGACCAAAACTCACCACGTATTCACCATAACCCGGCAAACCCATTCTAAAAGCATAGGCTGATAAGGACGCACCCGTCTCTCCACTCGTCCAACTACCCGTTAAAATAATAACTAGAGCGGTCATCGTGCAAATAATAATCGTATCAATGAAGGTGCCGAGCATCGCAATTTTACCTTGTTGCACGGGGTTATTTGTTTTTGCCGCCGCGTGAGCAATGGGCGCTGTGCCAAGCCCCGCTTCATTAGAAAATATGCCGCGCGCAACGCCAAAGCGAATCGCCGCCATAATCCCCGCGCCCGCGAAACCACCCGCAGCAGCGGTACCTGTGAACGCATCATTAACAATCAATTGAAGCGCCGTTGGCACAGAATCTAGGCGCTGGATAATAATAACGCCTGCCCCTGTAACGTAGGCTACAGTCATAAACGGAACCAATTTAGAGGCTACTTGAGCAATGCGTTTAATACCGCCCACTAGCACCGCATACACGATCACCGCCATGATAATACCTGTTAACCAACTCGGGATATTTAAGGTACTACTCATCGCATCAGCGACAGAGTTTGCCTGTATCGTATTACCAATACCAAACGCCGCCAGCGCACCAAATAAAGCAAAGAGGAATCCCAGCCATTGCCAATTTTTGCCCAGGCCATTTTTGATGTAATACATTGGCCCACCCACATAAGCACCGTTTTCATCGACCTCTCGATAATTAACGGCCAACACGGCTTCGGCATACTTTGTCGCCATCCCCACCAGAGCGGTCATCCACATCCAGAAAATGGCGCCGGGGCCGCCCAAAAAAATCGCCGTAGCGACGCCAGCGATATTGCCGGTTCCGATGGTCGCTGCTAATGACGTCATCAAGGCGCTAAAAGGACTAATTTCACCCTCGGCTAAAATATTTCCCTGGCGACCACGCCATAATAAGGAAAACGCCGCCGGTATTTGCCGCAGCGGCATAAACACCAGGCCAACCATCAAATAAAGGCCGACACCCAATAATAAAACTAAAATGACCGGACCCCAAACAAAACTGCTGATTGAATTAAGCTGCTGTGTTAATGTTTCCATACGTTGTCTCAGTCATCATCGGTAAAGTTAATGGGCGCTCACGGAGTACTTGAGCCCAAAGTGTATACGTTTTATTGAAGTGAAGAATGCTTGGCCGCATACTCCACTGTACTCATGCTTTATTATTACAGCTAAAACCCATTCAATCCATGAATTCATTTTATGAAGGATCAGCACAATGTATAGCAAACAATCTCCGCATATAGTTCCCGTTAAAAGTGGCGAAGAGGTATATCTGTGCCAATGCGGTAAAACGGCCAAAGTGCCGTATTGCGATGGCAGCCATAAAAAAACCGATGGCATACGGCCTTTTATTTATACGGCAAAAAAAGACGAAAACCTGTACGTTTGCGGCTGTGGACAGTCTGCCAATATGCCGTGGTGTGACGGCAGCCACAAAAAATAACCCTTTTCACAAACACCTTACATAAATATGAACATTCTAATTGATTTTTTTAATTCCGATGAAATAGCCGATGAAGCTATGTACTTTGTTGAAATGCACGGTTTTTTAACCAGCCTGGTGATTCAGCCCGGCGCATTAACACAACAACAAATACTTGCTGAAATTTTCGCAGAAAGCCCCGTTGACGATGCTATTTCGCAGGCCATTGCCACGCTGCAAAAAGAGATTGAACAGTCTTTATTAAACAGCGATTTTCCAGACGTTATCAGCGCGGAGGACGATGAAGACTCCCTCACGTTATGGGCCTCCGGCTTTATGCAGGGCGTTTTCTCGCAACAAGAGCTCTGGTTCGAGACCTACCCTGAGGTAGTGGCGGAATTAACCCTGCCTATCCTGAGTTGTTCAGAATTATTAGACGAGGAACTGGACGACATCAACCAAAATGACGAATTATTGGATGATATGGCTGAGACAATTCCAGATTGCGTGATCGATTTATACCTATTATTTAACGCGCCTGCGGACGGCTAATTTTCCTTGAATAGTGAGCGCTCACTTCACGATTCTGTCGTCAGGGATTTAGCCTGGGTTATCGCAAGCCCCCCGCTTATTCAGGGCCAAATCGATATTTGTAACTGGACAGATAGTGCCTTTTGGCAAAATGAACGCTGCCATTTTCAGCCTCACTTATTAGACGTTGATACTAAGCCTACTGCGCTACACCAGTTTTTATTTCAACAACGCGACCAGCGATTAGGTCATCGCTTCGAAACGCTCCTGAGCTATTGGTTTAACAACAACGATCGTTATCAAATTATTGCTCAGAATTTGCAAATACAGGACACCGAACGCACGATAGGAGAGTTTGATTTTATCGTTAACGACACCGTCAATAATAAGTACCAACACTGGGAAGTGGCCTGTAAATTCTATTTAGGTATCGGCGATACGAAAAATATAAGCAATTGGCATGGGCCGATGTTGCAAGATCGTTTGGCCATCAAATACAAACAAATGCAAACTCGGCAAAGCCAGCTTTCTATACTTCCAGCATCATTTGCGAGCTTGGAAAAACTTAATATTCAAATTGATCAACATATCTGCTTAATGAAAGGAAGGTTGTTCTACCCGATTAACGAAGCCAGCAGACATTCACCCATGCTCATTTCTTCGAAGCACCAACAGGGCTGGTGGGCCAGACCTGAAGAATTTACACGTCGGTTTAAACGGCAAAACTTTCGTTGGTATCTACTCAGCAAAAACCAATGGTTGGCCGAATTACACTTTAAGCCCGACGACCCAGGCTATAACACCGACCAGTTACTCGAGCTATTTTTATCAAAACCCTCTAATCGTCCCATCTGTATTGCTGGCTTTAAGGCTGAACAAGCCACTAACAATGAAATAACCCGCGGGTTTTTAGTGGCAAAAGATTGGGCGAGTGAGCTTATTATCGACGATAATACGGACTAACTTATTCACAACCTAACAGAGAAAAACGTGAGCACCCCAATCGAACAACCGATCGAAAAGCTAGTTATAAATCATTGCGAAATCACCTTACTCGGTACCGCCCACGTTTCTAAAGCCAGTGCGGACGCTGTTCGGTCACTGTTGGCCAGCGATCAATTTGATGCGGTTGCCATTGAGCTTTGTCCCGGACGGTTTAATGCGTTGATCAACCCTGATAGCCTCGCTCAGCTAGATTTATTCGATGTTATCAAAAGCGGTAAAGCCGCTATGGTAACCGCCAGTTTAGCGTTAGGCGCTTTCCAGCAAAAAATGGCTGACGAGTTGGGTATCGAGCCGGGTGCCGAGATGAAATTAGCAGCGGCGCTCGCCAAAGAAAAACACCTACCCGTGCTATTGATCGACCGCGACGTGGGCATAACCCTTAAGCGCGTGTATCGAAATGTTCCCTGGTGGAAACGCCTGGAGCTTTTTTCAGGGCTATTGGCCAGCGTGATGTTTTCTGAAAAAGTCAGTGAAGAAGAAATTGAAAAACTGAAAGAAGGGGACGTGTTAGAGGCCACTTTTTCGCAATTTGCTGAATCATCCAGCGAAATTTATACCCCCCTGGTGAACGAACGCGACCAGTATATGGCTCATCGTTTATTTAACGAAGCCAGCTCAGGTCAACACAAACACCTGCTCGCCGTTGTCGGTGCCGGTCATTTAAAGGGCATAAAAGACTACCTTGAGACACAGCTAAAAAACGCAAAAAGCCTGCAAGAACTCGACAGCATTCCAACACCCAGTCGTTGGCCAAAGTTCATTCCCTGGATAATTGTTGGGCTTATTTTTATTGGTTTTGCCATTGGTTTTAATCGCGCACCCGAACTCGGCTGGCAACTGGTCATCGAATGGATCGTGATTAACGGCGCCTTATCGGCATTAGGCGCCTTATTAGCCAATGCCCACCCTGTCACCATAATAACCGCGTTCATAGCGGCGCCACTCACTTCGCTCAACCCAACCGTGGGCGCTGGTATGGTGACCGCAGCCGTTGAGGCATGGATTCGTAAGCCACGCGTCGCTGACTTTTCCACCCTCAGGAACGACACCACAAAATTAAGCGGCTGGTGGAAAAACAGGGTCTCAAGGACCTTGCTAGTTTTCTTTTTTAGTACCCTGGGCTCTGCCGCAGGAACCTATATCGCGGGGTTTAGAATTTTCGAACAACTTACCTGATTAATTGCTGAACGCTGCGCCTGATTTGCTGGCTTAATATCAGGCCCGCATCATCAATGATCACATCAAGCTCAGCGCCAAAGGTTAGTTTGCCCTTTTCATCAGCCCAAATTATTCTTTGCTCAAATAGCATCTCGATAAAGCCTTTAAAAAGTGCTTTGTCAAAAAACTCGGGGGAATTGAGCTGGTATATCATCATTAAGCGCTCGGCCATCTGACTGCACAGTTTTTCTAAATCCATTCTTGTTAACACACCAGGCCCTTTAACCTTGAGCACAACCAACGTTAAGTAGTAGCGCTCTAGACTGAGTAAAACACCCTTCGACAAGGCGGCCATTTTCATAATCTCAGCCAGTACGATAGATAAGGTCGAGCCATTGTCTTCTAACAAACCTTCTTCCGTTAGGCATGTTAATGTTTTACTGATCACTGCATTAAGCTGCCTCGTGTTCCAGTGCATTGACAGCTCGTTTTTTAAGAAAGGATAGACCAACTTAAACCAATGAATGACCTGCTTTTTGTTTAGCGTCGAATTGCTCAAAAAACAACAGGCAATAAAGGATGGGAGCGCAAACAAATGTACGATATTATTTCTAAAATAGGTCATTAAAATGGCCTGGTGCGCCTCAACCGTAATGATATCGCCCAGCTCATTGTGGTTGCGTTTAATCAAACCAAACTCTTCGCCGTAAGCTACCACGCCCGCGCCATCCAGCTCGGTCAAGGTCACGTCTTTGGAGTACGGTACCGTTTTTAATAACTTTAAATAAAGGTTAATTTGCGACACCAAATCATCTTCTGTCATCGCTTGTTTTGGCGCACTCAGCACCGTCATCGCCAACAAACCCACGGCATTGACGTGGGTTGCCTTATTTATACCCGCCATCACCTGAAGTCCGAGTTTATTCACCACGCGCGGCACCCAGGCCTGTTTCTCGGCTGAAGCCTCACGACGCCAGTTTGGCTCTTGCTTATCTAACAATTCATTCAGCATAATGGGTGTTCCGAAATTTACGTGCACCTCGCCAAAATGCTCTTTCAAAGCCTTTATTGAACGCAAAAAACCCGCAACCGATTCTGTTTTTTTAGGTTTGCCGCTTAATTCATTAATATACGTTTCACCTTCCACCAACTTTTCGTAGGCAAAATTAACCGGCATAAAAATGACCGAACGTTTATGATCACGCAAATAATTTCGCACGCTCATCGCTAATAAACCCGGTTTAGCTTTTAGGCGTTTGCCGGTGCGGCTACGGCCACCTTCGATGAAATATTCTACTGCAGTTCCTTTATTCGCCAAATAACCCATATAGGCTTCAAACACGGCGCCATATAAGACATTTCCCTTAAACGAGCGGCGTAGAAAAAATGCTCCGCAACGCCTCATCCATGGTCCGGCAATAGGGATGTTTAAATTAAGGCCCGCCGCTACGTGAGGCGGCGCCAATCCCTTATTAAATAATACATACGACAATACCAGGTAGTCCATATGGCTTTGATGGCTGGGCACATAAACAATCTGGTGCTCACGAGATAAACGCTCAACACGGTCAAAGTGGTGTAGCACAATGCCGTCATATAGTTTATTCCACAGCTTGCTGAGCAATTTTTCTAGTAGCACTGCCGCGCGCATATTAATCACCGCCGCAATTTCCTGAGCGTAGGCTTTGGCCTGTTTTTCGACCTCAACTTGAGGCATTTTCTTTACTCTTACTTCACGCTCAATAGCTTGTTGAACTAGCGGTTGCGCCAACAAGTCATTGGCTAATTTCTTTGCCGAAGGTTGATCCGGCCCTATCGTGGCCAAACGCGTTCGAGCAAAGTGCAAACGTAAAACACGTGATAATTTTCGCGTTAAAAACGGGGTCGTTTGAGCATCATTGAATAACGTTTTTAAAATGACCGGTTCGCCAAACTGCAAAACCGTCCGGCGGCCATTAAATAAAATAGACAAAAAGCGAGAAAAGAGGCTAGATCGGAACCCTTCATCGGTGAAAATACTGCCCAAAAGACTATCTGACTTACTCGGTGACCTGCCCCAAAAGACGGACACCGGTACGATCAGCACGTCGTCTAACGCGCCTAATTTCACTGCATCCATCAGGCGATTTAAACGCTTTGGCGCAGGGTCGTAAAATTTATCCTTGATCCGGTTCAGCACAAACGTGGCGACTTTTTCTTCACCGTTTGGCCATTGAAGGCCAGCAGATGGCAGCGGCAAATCAAGTTCTTTACAGGTTTGCTCTAAAATAATTTGCTTTGAACACACGTCACTATAGGTGACGTAACAAACATTTTTGCCCTTCAGTTTATCTAGCCGATCGGTATCACTCGGCAATACCGTTACTTTGACCCATAAGGACAGTAGCCAACGTAATATAAATGAGCCCGCCATGGCTAATCGTTTGCCTGCATGGCACGAAATACCATCGGTTGCGGTGGTGCGATAGAATCTAAAGGCTTATCTGTTTGGCTTAAAGATTCAAAATCAAATAAGTTAGGATCCATCAATTGTGATGGTTTTATATTGCTTAAACTTTTAAAAATGGTTTCGATGCGACCCGGGAACTGTTTATCCCATTGGTTTAACATGGCCTTAGTAGCAACCCGTTGAAGATTGTCCTGGCTGCCGCATAAATTACAGGGAATAATCGGATAGGCCTTGGCCTGAGCAAACTCGGCGATATCTTTTTCGCGCGAATACGCCAGTGGCCTGATGACGATATGCTTGCCGTTGTCACTTTTGAGTTTTGCCGGCATCGCTTTTAACTGGCCGCCATGAAACATATTGAGAAAGAAGGTTTCAATAATATCGTCGCGATGATGGCCCAGTGCAATTTTGTTATAGCCGTGCTCTTCGGCGTAGGCATACAACGCGCCGCGCCGCATTCTAGAACATAGGCCACAGGTTGTTTTTCCTTCTTCCACTACCCGCATAACGACGCTATAGGTGTCTTGCTCAATCACGTGATACGGTACACCTAGAGACGCTAAGTAATCGGGCAAAACATGTTCGGGAAAGCCGGGCTGTTTTTGATCTAAATTAACCACCAGAATATCAAAATGGATCGGTGCGCTTCGTTTTAGGTTCAACAAGATATCCAGCATCGTGTAGGAATCTTTACCGCCCGACAAACAGACCATAATTCGATCGCCGTCTTCGATCATTTTGTAATCGGCAATCGCCTCACCCATCTCACGACGCAGGCGTTTATGCAGCTTATTAAATCGAATTTTATTTTTATCTACCTGACTCATTTGGATATTTTATCAGAGATGCACCAAATTACTCTAAGTAGATGCGGATTCAACGGCAAAATGCTATAACAACCATCAGTACAAAAGGAGCCTAAAATGTCAGCAATTAGTATGCAAAGTCGCGCGACCGGCGCCATCATGGGTGCCTACATTGGCGATGCCTTAGGCCTGGGCCCACATTGGTATTACAACCTCGATGAGCTGCACGCAGCGTATGGTGACTGGATAGATGACTATAGCGACCCGCTGCCCGAGCGTTATCACGGTGGAATGACAGCTGGTCAGCAATCCCAGTCCGGCTTGATTTTAAACATGCTGGTGGACTCTATGTTGGCGCATAACGACTACGATGAAACGGATTTTTGTAAGCGTTTAGACAACGAATTATTTCCACTTTTAGATGGCACACATAACGTTGGGCCTGGCGGTTTTACCAGCCAATCTATTCGTGAAGCGTGGGCATTGCGCACAAAAAACCAATTACCCTGGGGCGAGGTAGCTGGCTTTACAGACAACACCGAAGCTGCTGAACGAATTCTAGCGCTGGCGATCCGTTACACAAATAAACCCAAAAAACTAGCTGAAACCATTTCAAGTAACACACGCCTTACCCAGTGCGATGAAACCATCAACGCCATGACCGTAGCGTATGGCGCGGTGTTGGGCATGCTAGTGCAAGGCCATCCCCTGGACGGAGCCTTATCGGGCAAGTTAATGCAATTGGTGAGCAGCCACGATTTACCCTTCCACGCCATGTCGATACCCGGTGCCAAGCCGTCTGGAGCGGGTACCTTTGCTTCACCCGATGCACTACTCACGCCATCGAGTATCGCTCGCGCAGCACATGAAGATCTAATCAAGCCCGCGTGGAAAGTATCGCTCGTTTACGGTATGCCCTGCGCTGTGTACCACATATTTCCTGCCTGCTATTATTTGGCCGCACGTTTTTCTGATGATTTTGAGTCTGCGGTATTACACGCGATTAACGGTGGCGGACAAAACATGGCTCGAGCGATGTTAACCGGCGCTTTAGTCGGCGCTCAAGTGGGTATTGAAGGTATTCCACGGCGTTTTATTGATGGCCTGGAGAATTCAAGCGAGCTACTTGAGCGCGCCGAAAAACTGGCGGCTCAAATAAACTAGTTAAGCCATGCCTCTTTCAAACGCAAAAAGCTGGAAACCTTTTTTAAGCACCGAGTTAGAAAAGCCGTACATGTTAGTACTGAAAGAGTTTTTGCGGCTGGAGAAAAACGAACATAAAATTATTTACCCGCATTCAACGCATTGGTTTCACGCGCTAGAAATAACGCCTCTGGAAAAGGTAAAGGTCGTTATTTTGGGGCAAGACCCCTATCACCAACCACACCAGGCGCATGGCCTATGTTTTTCGGTTCAACCAGACGTCAAAATACCCCCATCATTACGAAATATTTATAAAGAATTACAAACAGACTTAAATATTCCACACGCCCTGCATGGCTGTTTAGAAAGCTGGGCAAAACAAGGCGTATTACTGCTTAACAGTGTATTAACGGTTGAACATGATCAGGCTAATTCGCATCAGGGCAAAGGCTGGGAAGAGTTTACCGACAAGGTCATACAGACCGTAGCCGAGCAAAACGAACACGTGGTGTTTTTACTCTGGGGTAGTTACGCACAAAAAAAAGGTGCCTTCATAGATACCCATCGCCACCTCGTTCTAAAAGCCCCGCATCCATCCCCTTTATCAGCACACCGTGGTTTTTTAGGCTGCAAACACTTCAGTAAAACTAATCAATACCTGGAACAACAAGGCAAAGCGCCTATACATTGGGATCTGCCTAAAATTGCCAGTCCAGTGTGACGCCTGTTCCACCTAGGCCACAGTAACCGCCAGGGTTTTTAGCCAAGTACTGTTGATGATAGTGTTCTGCGTAATAGAATGCTGGCACAGGTAATATTTCTGTCGTAATCACACCATAATTTGCGTCATTTAAACGCTGTTGAAACGCATCACGCATTTGTTCTGCTAATTGAGCTTCATCATCCGTTGCGTAGTAGATGCCGGAGCGATACTGCGTACCTGCATCATTCCCTTGCCGCATACCTTGCGTAGGGTTATGCGACTGCCAGAAAACCTTTAATAATTCCAAATAAGAAATAACCGCAGGGTCATACACCACCAATACCACCTCATTATGCCCCGTCATACCGCTACAAACTTCTTCATAACTTGGGTTAGGCGTATAACCAGCAGCGTAACCAACAGCTGTTATGTAAACACCATCAAGTTGCCAAAATTTTCGCTCAGCGCCCCAAAAGCATCCCATACCAAATAACGCGGTTTTAAACCCTGCCGGAAAGGGTGGCTGCAAACTGTGCTGACGGTGTACAAAGTGCAATTTAGGAACGCGCATGGCCTCACTGCGGCCTTTCAAGGCTTGTTCTAGAGCGGGTAATATTGTTTTATTCATAGTGCCTTTTTGGGTACCAAACCATGATTGTAAAGTGACTATCGCTAAGGAATCAAGCCCGTTGTCATTCGTCCAGTATAGCGTAAGATAATCAGGGATGACTTATGTTTACGTGGCTAATTACAGTCTTTAAAACTCTAAAATTACTGCGTATTTCAGGCTTAAACAGCTTAATTTAAGGCTTTACACCTAAGGGATGTCGTTATGAGACTAATGAATATTATCTTTACTGCGATACTTTTTATTGCTTCGACGACTGTATCGGCCAAAACCAGCGCGCCAAACATTCAACAACTTGAAGCCGACTGGTGGACCTATTTTTCACCCGAAAAAAAATTAACGGATGAACTTCTAGAGCAACGTCTTGACCAGTTAGATCGTTCCTTAACAAGGATGGGCGACACGCTTAACGCAAAACACCAGTCCGTTGTATTACCACTTATTATCCAGCTACGTGAGCTCATAGTCGTATATCGCCAACACCATAAACCCTCAACGGTTGGTGTACTGTCTTTAGTTCCAAAAAAAGAATCTTACCTTTTAACAGAAGCATTTGAACTACAACTCGATTACCTCGCGTTAAGTAAGGAAGTAGCACACCAACGATCAGATATTTTATGGCGACGTGAGCTGATTGACGCAGAACGAAAACAACAATCTCAACGTAAAATAAGCTACGCAGAATACACAAAAACGAAGACCGAAAAACTAGCGTTAGCGTTAGAAGTCATGCTATCCAGGTTTCAACTAGAACTTGACCTTATCGCGCTTCAGGA
>JASJGO010000108.1:0-16971 GCA_033791505.1 Cycloclasticus sp. | reverse complement strand
AAAATGATGGCGATGTGGATGCCGGTTATGCTCTTCTTCTTTATGGGTTTTGAACACTCCATTGTTAATATGTTTTTATTCCCGTTTTCTATGATTATGGGTGGCGATTTCACCTTTGTAGATTATTTGATCTGGAATGAGCTACCTACTGTTTTAGGTAACTTAGTTGGTGGTCTAGTACTCGTAGGGCTTCCGCTGTATTACACACACGTAAAAACAAGTCCAAATCGGACTATGTAATAGTTACCATTCACAGTAAGCTAGAGACTAAGCCCCAGCCCTACTTTAGGCTGGGGTTTTATTTATGATGACGAAACAATTAACTATCTCTGCCGGGCAATATTCCGATAAAGGTCGAAAAGACGTTAATCAAGACTTTTATGGACTATATATCCCCAAAGAACCACTCTTATCGTCTAAGGGTGTTGCCATTGTATTAGCAGATGGGATTAGTAGTAGTGATGTTAGTCAAATTGCTAGCGAAGCGTCAGTAACGGGTTTTCTTGCCGATTATTTTTGCACATCGGAAGCCTGGTCGGTTAAACAGTCGGCTCAGCGGGTATTGATGGCGACTAATTCTTGGCTATATGCGCAAAGCCAGCAAAGTCGGTATCGGTTTGATATGAATCGTGGTTATGTTTGCACCTGTAGCGCACTGATTATCAAGTCTAGAACGGCACATATCTTCCATATCGGCGATTCACGAATTTACCGAATAAATAGCAATTCTATGGAACAGCTAACCGAGGATCATCGGGTATGGATCGCAGACGGTAAAAATTACCTTAGCCGGGCCTTAGGGGCTAAACAGCAACTTGAAATTGATTACCAACAACTATCCGTTGAGCCAGGCGATTGCTTTATCCTGATGACCGATGGGGTTTATGAGCATGCCAGTGAAAGCTATATTATTGATACCATTAATGAGCATGTCGATGATTTTGATACAGCTGCCAAGGCGATTGTAAGTGAAGCCTATCAGCAGGGTAGTGGTGATAATTTAACGGTGCAAATTGTCCGTATCGATGAGCTAGCTGCACACGATCAACATGAGCTATATCAACAAATAACGGCGTTACCGTTTGCACCAGCACTCGAAGCCAGAGTGAGCTTTGATGGCTACACAATCTTACGAACAGTTCATTTTAGTAGTCGAAGCCATGTGTACCTTGCAATCGATGAAGAAACTGAACAGCAGGTGATTATTAAAACTCCGTCAATTGATCTGCGTGACGATCCATCTTATTTAGAGCGCTTTATGCTGGAAGAGTGGATTGCTAGGCGGATTAATAGTGCGCATGTATTAAAGCCATGCCGGCAAACTCGACAGCGCAATTATCTCTACATTGTGACTGAATTTATTGAAGGACAGACCTTAACGCAATGGATGATCGATAACCCAAAGCCAAGCGTGGAAACTGTACGCGGTATTATTGAGCAAATTGCGAAAGGCTTGTGCGCCTTTCATCGTATGGAAATGCTGCATCAAGATTTAAGGCCAGATAACATTATGATCGATGCTAATGGGACGGTAAAAATCATTGATTTTGGGTCGACTCGGGTTGCGGGTGTTATCGAAATGAACTCAGATAAGCAACAAAATCAGGTGTTGGGCACGGCTCAGTATATGTCCCCTGAATACTTTATTGGTGAAAAGGCGAGTAATCGCTCAGACTTGTTTTCACTCGGCGTTATTACCTATCAAATGTTGGTGGGGACATTACCCTATGGAGTAGAAGTTGCAAGGTGCAAAACGAGGGCAGCGTTAAATAAACTCCGTTATAGAACCGTGCTGGATGGTGAGAGCGAGCTACCAGTTTGGTTTGACGAGGTGTTGAAAAAAGCCGTACATCCTAATGCTGATAAGCGTTATCAGGAATTATCAGAATTCATATTTGACCTGCGTCAGCCAAACAAGGGCTTTTTAAATAAAGCGCGTCCGCCACTGATGGAGCGAGATCCGGTGCTTTTTTGGAAAAGCACGTCGCTTATTATGGTGCTCATTATTTTATATTTGTTAAGTCGATAAGTACTTTAAAGTTTGTACGCTGGTTTTTTCAGCGTTTATTATGCAGCGCCAATAGATGGTTTTTGATACCCTTGCGGAATGAATTTTATCGATGTATTCCACGCCGTAAAAAATGACGCACTAGTCATCACCGTTAACCAACGGTTGGCCCGACATTTGAGTTCGAAGCTCGATCAGGCCTATATAGATGAGGGGGCTGTTAGCTGGCGTTCGCCGACGATTTTATCGTACGATTCCTGGTTGTCAGGTTTATGGCAACAGCGTTTTGACGCTCTCGATGTAGGCGTTGAAGCCAGTACCAGCAAAACCTTGCTCAGCCCCGAACAGAGTTTAGCGATATGGGAGCGAGTGATACGTGAATCGAACGATGCAGAATTATTAAATGTATCAGCGACCGCTAAGGCGGCCAATAAAGCAAACCAGCTAGCTCTACAGTGGCACATTAAGCAAGGTCCATCAACGGACGATAATCTCGATTTATCTGCGTTTACAAGCTGGCAATCGAGCTACCAATCTTTATTGGCTAAGAATAACTGGGTCGATCAGGCGCAATTATTTGAGGTACTGTTTCATCTATTTGAACGGCGAATACTCGATGCGCCAAAACAGATAGTGCTAGCTGGTTTCGATGTATTTAGCTCGACACAAAAGAAACTTTGGGAATTCTTACGGAGCCAGGGCTGCGTACTTAAACAATATCGTGCACTCTCTTTAGGGGTGAGGGTTCAGGTTGTATCAGCAGTAGATTTACAGGTTGAAGCTACATACATGGCCCAATGGGCGCGAGAGACGTTACAGGACAATCCAGTAGCACGCATTGGCATTGTGGTGCCGGAGTTACAATCAAGGCGTGAAGCGATTGAGGCGGCGTTTAACACCGCCTTTTTCCCCAGTCTTACATATGCTTTAGATATACCGTTAAACAAGCCCTATAACGTGTCATTAGGCGAACCCTTATCTAATTTCCCCGCCATTCAGCAGGCGCAGCGATTATTAAGTTTTTTTAACCAGCCACTGGCACTCAATGAGCGGAATAAATTACTCAGGTCGCCTTTTATTGCGGCGGGTAATGCGGAATGGAGCAGGCGCGGGCGACTGGAGTTTAAACTGCGTGAGCGGGGTGTTTTAAAACTCTCAATAAAGCAATTACAAAAATGGCTAATACCGAGTAATGACGAAGACGACCTATGCCCGAGTTTATCGCTGGCTTTGACTGAGGTGCTAACGCTATTACAAAGTAAACCGAACAGGGCAAGCGCTTGTGAGTGGACCAACTTGTTTCGGCGTCTTTTGACGGCGGTGGGAGTGCAGGGTGATCGTGAATTGAGTTCGGTGGAATATCAGGTATTTCAGGCCTGGGATGAGGTACTGCGTGCGTTTTCGAGTCTTGATGTAGTGCAGGGCTTAATGACTTTTAATGCGGCTACGGCATCGCTGAGTCGCTTGGTGAATGAACGCGTTTTTCAAATAGAAACGCCGGATACCCCGATTCAAATTATGGGCTTAATGGAAGCAGCGGGGCATACCTTTGACGCCTTATGGGTTTGCGGTTTACACAGTAAAAGTTGGCCGCCTGCACCTCACCCTGAGGCATTTTTACCGATCAGCGAGCAGCGCAAGCAGGGCCTGGTTCAATCGTCAGCAGATTTGCAGTACCAACTGGCTAAACAGCAAACTCAGCAATGGGCACAGTCCGCGCAAAAAGTGGTATTTAGCTACCCACTTGCCGATGCCAGTGCGTCGCGGCAGGGTAGTCCTTTATTGGACGATTATCCCCTCGTAGAAGCGAGCGATGTGTTGTGCGTGTTGCCGAGCAACTTATTAGAACAGCGGCTGGGTGGTGAGGGGCTCGTTGCGATGGATGATCAATTGGCGCCTACATTAAATACACAAGGTATAAGCCGCGGCGGCGTTAGCATTATTAAAGATCAGGCGGCTTGCCCATTTAAAGCCTTCGCGCATAAACGCTTATTAGCACGCTCTCTGGAAGAACCAGAACCCGGCATAGACGCGAGATTGCGCGGTAGTCTGGTGCACGCCGCGCTCGAGGGCGTCTGGAAGCGGATTAAAACACAGCAGAACTTACTGGCGTTAACGATACAGGACAGGTGCGAGCTGGTTGACTCGGTCATCGCCGAGGTGATCAGCCATCAGAGCCAATTTACTCCCATTCTAAGGCGTACCCTGGGCCAGCTTGAGTCGCAACGGATTAGCCAATTGTTAATGGACTGGTTATCGATTGATAGTGAGCGCGAACCCTTTGAAGTGAACGACACCGAGTTAAAGCAAACGCTCAGTGTCGGCCAACTGCAAATTAATACCAGTATTGATCGCGTTGATACGCTGCAAGACGGCTCTACTGCCATTATTGATTACAAAACGGGCAAAGCCTCGCTGGCTAGCTGGTTTGGCGAGCGCCCGGAAGAACCGCAGTTGCCGCTGTACGGCGTATTTGGTGGTAACGGTGTGCGTAGTATCAGCTTTGCACAACTTAAAAAAGGCGAAGCTAAATATATCGGCGTTAGCGATACGGCTGAAAATTTTAGCGCTTTAAAAGACCTAACTAAGGTTAAGGGCAGCCAGTTAGATTGGGCAGAACAAATGGCTTATTGGAAAGCTACAACGACGAAACTGGCGAATGATTTTGTCAGTGGTGATGCACGCGTTAGCCCGACTATAAAGGCATGTAATTATTGTGATTTAAGCAGTTTGTGTCGTATTAACGAGCAGCACCTTGCGGAGGCAGATGGCGATGAATAAGCCACTAGATATCGCACAACGACTTGAGGCGCTGGATATCAGGCAGTCCTTTATCGTACAGGCACCGGCAGGATCGGGTAAAACCAGTTTGCTCACGCAACGTTTTTTGCGTTTATTAGCGACCGTTAAAAACCCGGAAGAAATTTTGGCGATCACCTTTACCAATAAAGCCGCCGCCGAAATGCATCAGCGAATTATTGAGTCGCTAAAGTTGGCTCAACATCCCAGGCCGGCTGATGAGTTTAACGGCCAAACCTGGGATATTGCCACGCAGGTGCTGCAACACGACGCCGAGAGCGAATGGCACTTATTGCAAAACCCTAATCGGCTACGAGTGCAAACGATTGACTCCTTATGCGCGAGTTTAACCAGGCAATTACCAGTAACGGCTCGTTTCGGCTCGACGCCGGCGGTTTTGCCAGATGCTACGCCGCTGTACCTGGAGGCGGCGCGAAACTGTTTGGAAGAGCTGGATGATCAGGGAGACGTAGCCGAGGCGATTAAAATATTGTTATCGCAGGTGGATAATCAAATCTCGCGCGCCGAAAGTTTATTGTCGGCGATGTTGGCCTCACGCGATCAATGGCTACGACATATCATTATCGAGCAGACGGATAATCGTTATGTATTGGAAGACGTATTACAACGTTCGATTGAGTCTGTATTGATGCTGGTATCGAGTGCGATTGACGAGTGCCAAAAGAAGCAGTTAAGCGACTTATTAAACTATGCCTCGGGCTATATAGCGGATACGGATAGCTCGATTTGCCAGTATGGACAGGACATTGATCTAAACGACACCAGCGCGTCATCAGTTGACGCGTGGCGAATGTTGGTGGACTTTTTATTAACAGGTGATGGCTCGTGGCGCAAGCAGGCCAATGCAGCGATGGGTTTTCCCGCACCGAGCGGCAGCAAAGATAAACTCGAAAAAACGCTGTTTGATGAAAAGAAAAAGCAGTACAGGGCCTTGCTCGACGAGCTGACAGAAAACGAGCCTTTACTCGATGCGTTGGGCTGGGTTCGCTACTTACCGTCGGCGCATTATTCAGAGCAGCAATGGCAGTTTATTCAGGCCTTATACGTTGTATTACCCAGAGCGGTAGGGCATTTACGCCTGGTATTCCAGCAGCGCGGCGAAGTGGATTTTTGTGAAGTATCTTTATCTGCGAGTCACGCGCTGCACGATGCGTCTGGCGTCACCGACGTCGGTTTAAAGCTGGATTATCAACTGCAACATATCTTGTTGGACGAGTTTCAAGATACTTCGGAAACGCAGTTTATGTTGATGAAAGACCTGGTGGCCGGTTGGCAACCCGGCGATGGGCGAACGCTGTTTTTAGTGGGCGACCCGATGCAATCGATTTATCGCTTCCGCCAGGCGGAGGTGGGACTGTTTTTAAAAACCCAGCAAGAAGGTCTGGGCGAAGTGCGGAATATTAAACCATTGACCATTTCGGTTAACTTTAGATCCCAGGCGGGTGTGGTGGACTGGGTGAACAGGATCTTTGAACGGGTGATGCCTGAGCAAGACAATTTGTATAGTGGGGCCATATCGTATAAATCGTCACAGTCATTTAAAGACGACCTGTTAGCGGAGCAATCGGTATGTTATTACGCACACGAAGATCGGCAGGCCGAAGGTCAGCTGTTGTGTGAGCTGATTCAACGCATCAAGAAAGAGCGGCCGGACGAATCGATTGGCGTATTGGTGCGTGGTCGGAAAAGTCTGGCAGATTTAGTGGTAGCCTTAAACGATGCGGGCGTGGCGTATCAGGCGACCGATATTGATCCGCTGAATAAACGCCAAACGGTGATTGATTTGATGTCGTTAACGCGCGCTTATCTACAGGCGGCGGATCGGGTTGCCTGGTTATCGATACTACGAGCGCCCTGGTGCGGCTTAAGCTTAAGCGATATGCACGCCTTATTGGAAGACTATCCCGAAGCAAACGTTTGGGATTTATTGCAGCAAGAAGCTAGATTATTGGCGCTAAGCGAAGCAGGGCAGCTGAGCCTTAGGCGCTTAATTAATGCGCTAACAGTAGCCTTTAATCATCGCGAACGCCTGAGCGTTGCAGAAATAATAGCTGGCTTATGGAGCGAATTACTGGGCCCTGAGTGCTTAAGCTCAGTCGCCGAATTAAACGACGCGCAGCGCTACTTTGAGTGCTTGAAGGAATTAGATGGAGCGGGGCAATCGCTTGATCTAAAAGTGCTGAATGAACGGGTCGAAAAATTATATGCAGCAGCAGATGTGAGTGCGCCGGACGGCTTGCAAATTATGACCATTCATAAAGCCAAAGGACTGGAATTTGACCACGTTATTTTGCCAGGTTTAGATAGAAAATCAGCCAACGATGATAAACGTTTGCTCGCGTGGTTAGAGCGGCCTTCTGCAATGGAAGGGGAAAGTGAATTATTAATCGCGCCGTTGAAAGAATCAGGCGGTGATGCGAACGAACCAATCAGTCAGTATTTGAATAAAATCGAACAGCAAAAGTCGCTACATGAAAGTCAGCGCTTATTGTATGTAGCCGCTACGCGCGCAAAGAAACAGTTACACTTAAGTTTTTGTTTAAAAATTGACGAGAAAACAGAGGAGATTAAAACGCCGTCTTCAAATACCTTGCTGGGTATGTTGTGGCCCTATATACAACAGGATGTTTCGTTTAATAAGGGTGATAGTTTAGATAAGAAAGACTCTATAACTAATTGTAATATAAGTATATTAAACATAGAAAAAATTGAAAAACCTGATATTAAGTCATTAGATTTTAAGCAGTTAGGTACAGAAAAATTTAGGCAGCAAACGAACCTGGTTGAGTTCGATTGGGCGACGGATACGGCCGCGGCTATCGGTACCGTATGTCACCAGATGATGCAGATACTAGGTGAAAAAAGCGCTAGTGAGACGAATGATAAAGCTCTTTCATCGTCAGAAAAATTTATACCTCACCTGCTACTAGAGGCCGGTGTGTTGCCGCGAGTTATTGATGATTCGATCCAGCGGGTAAAACAAATTTTAACTAATTGCCTGCAAGATAAACGAGGTCAATGGGTTCTTAATAAGGGTCATGAAGCCAGCGAATTTGAATTCGCGCTATCGGGCGTTATCGATAATGAAATTATTCATTGCCGACTGGATCGTACGTTTGTTACCGAAGGCCAGCGCTGGATTATTGACTATAAAACCAGTCGTCACGATGACGATAATAAGGAGCAATTTTTGCAAACTGAAGTTTCGCGTTATAAAGCGCAATTAGAACAATACGCACAATTGATGGGTGCGATCGATCCACGACCGATAATGCTGGGGCTTTATTACCCGGCGTTTGGCGGCTGGCGTAGTTGGGAGTTTAAGCGTGCTGAAAAATAAGAAGCTACTGTTAATTGGCCTGCTAGCGCTTTTAGTGCTGGGCTTCTATGGTTCTGGTTTGCATGAATACCTTGAATTGGGCACGCTAAAGGAAAAGACCTCGGATTTTACCGCCTATTACGAAGCGAATAGGCTGCAAACATCAGCCTGGTTTTTCCTTATTTATATTATTTCAACCGCCGTTTCTATTCCGGGTGCTAGCATTCTGACTTTAGCGGGTGGCGCGGTTTTTGGCCTGTTTTGGGGCGTGTTGTTGGTGTCATTCGCTTCCACCATCGGTGCGAGCCTGGCGTTTTTGCTATCGCGTTATGTACTGAAAGACACCGTACAAGGAAGGTTTGCAGACAAACTGGCCGACCTTAATGCCGGCATAGAGAAAGAAGGCGCTTTCTACCTGTTCACCCTTCGTTTGATTGTGGTATTCCCTTTCTGGTTAATCAACTTACTGATGGGCTTAACGCCAATTAAATTGCGAACCTACTTTTGGGTGAGTCAACTGGGGATGTTTCCGGCAACGATATTGTTCGTTAACGCGGGCACACAGTTGGCAAAAGTAGAACAAGTGTCAGATATTTTATCGCCTGCTATCGCCATTTCTTTCGCCTTGCTGGGTCTGTTCCCGTTAATCGCAAAATCAATTCCAGGCGTTTTACGTCGTTACCAGGTATTGAAAGCCCATCAAAAACCCGAAACGTTTGATTATAATCTGATCGTTATCGGCGCCGGTTCGGCGGGTTTGGTCAGTTCGTATATCGCCGCAGCCGTTAAAGCGAAAGTGCTGTTGATCGAAAAAGATAAGATGGGTGGTGATTGTTTGAACACTGGCTGCGTGCCGTCAAAATCACTTATTAAGTCGTCACGTTTTTTGGCCGATTTAACTCAGAGTAAACGTTACGGTATTAAAAACGCCAGCGCGGAGTTTGAGTTTAGCGAGGTCATGCAGCGGGTATCATCCGTCATCAAACAGATTGAACCGCATGATTCAGTAGAACGTTATACTGAGTTGGGTGTTGAGTGTCTTCAAGGCGAAGCACGCCTCTTGTCGCCATGGGAGGTCGATGTTGATGGTAAGAAAATATCCACTCAAAACATCATTATTGCGACCGGTGCTAAACCGCGCGTGCCGAATATCCAGGGTTTGGATCAGGTTAAGTTTTATACCTCTGATACCATCTGGTCGCTACGCGAACGTCCAGAACGATTACTGGTGATTGGCGGCGGGCCGATTGGTTGTGAACTAGGCCAAAGCTTTAGTCGCCTGGGTTGCAAGGTCACTATTATAGACATCGCTGATAGAGTTATGCTGCCCGAAGATGAAGATGTCGCAAGCCTGTTAATGACACAGCTTGAAGCTGAAGGAGTTGAATTAAAGCTTCAGTACTCGGTTGACTCGTTTAGTGTTGAGAACAATCAACAATTTGCTTCCATCACGAGAAAAGAGGGCGCTAGTATAAAGCTCGGTTTTGATGCGGTTCTTCTTTCCATAGGCCGTCAGGCCAATACGACAGGAATGGGGCTTGAAGAACTTGGCGTACAAACGACGCGTTCGGGTACAATTGAAGTGGATAAGTATATGCGAACCAGCGTACCGACGATTTACGCCTGTGGCGACGTGGCGGGGCCATATCAATTTACCCATACCGCAGCGCATTATGCCTGGTACAGCACCGTTAATAGCCTGTTCGGCGACCTGTGGCGTTTTAAAGCGGACCATCGAGTGATCCCTCGGGTAAGCTTCACCGATCCCGAAATAGCCAGCGTAGGCCATAACGAGCAATCGGCCAAAGCCGCGGGTTTAGTTACTGAAACAACGCTATTCAAGCTAGATGAGTTGGATCGCGCCATTGTAGACGGTAAAACAGAAGGCTTTATCAAGGTATTAACGCCAGTCGGTAAAGATAAAATTTTAGGCGTTACTATCGTTGGTGAACACGCCGGAGAAATGCTCGCCGAATTTGTATTGGCGATGAAACACGGTTTAGGCTTAAATAAAATATTAGGCACGATCCACGCCTACCCCACCTGGGCCGAAGCGAATAAATATACCGCCGGTGTGTGGAAGAAAAACCATAAACCGGAAAGACTGCTAAAGCTACTTGAGCGACTCCACAAAGCAAAAAGAACATAATATGCACCCGACTCTGGACAGATTAAAACAAACCGATTTTCCTGCGATATACCGAAATACGCTTGAAACCCTACAGGTGAACTTAGGCTATTTATGCAATCAATCGTGTTTACACTGCCACGTGAACGCGGGTCCGACGCGTAAGGAGCTAATGGATAAAGCGACGATCGATGATTTGTTTGCGTTTATTGACCAGCAAGGTATTAAGACGCTTGATTTAACCGGCGGAGCGCCGGAAATGAATCCGCACTTCGAATACACCGTTAGCGAAGCCACGAAACGCGGGTTAACTGTTATAGACCGCTGTAACCTGACGATTCTTGAAGAGCCGGGTTACGAACAGCTATACGAATTTTTAGCGAATAATAAAGTGCAAGTAGTCGCCTCTTTGCCGTGTTATTCAAGCGATAATGTCGATGCGCAACGCGGCGATGGTGTATTCGCTAAGAGCATCACGGCGCTGCAAAAGTTAAATTCGCTAGGCTATGGTAAAGAACTGGAGTTAAGCCTCGTGTATAACCCACAGGGCGCTCAGTTACCGCCAGATCAGGCCAGTTTAGAGCTAGAATATAAAGAGCATCTGTTGGATAATTTTGGCATTCAATTTACCCGCCTGTTAACGATTACGAATATGCCGATTAAACGATTTGGCAGCACCTTGATTTCTAAAGGTCAGTTTGACGACTATATGAATGTTTTAAAGTCGGCTTATCAGGCGGTTAATCTCGATAATCTGATGTGTAAGAGTATGTTAAGCGTTGATTGGCAAGGCTTTGTGTACGACTGTGATTTTAATCAAATGCTCGACCTGCCCGCTGGCATCGATGGCAAAAAGAGGCATATTTCGGATTGTTTGCCGCAGGACTTTAAACAACAGGCAATAAGCATTGCCGACCATTGCTATGGCTGTACCGCGGGGAGCGGTTCTAGTTGTGGTGGTGCACTAAAGCTGAGTTGAACGGACGTGCCGTTCATACGAAACTTATGGTCTGTGACCATAACTTAAGGATAAAAAAGATGGATATGAAAAGCAGTGTCGTAGAACGTTATAGCGAAGGAGCAGAAGCCGTGCAGCCAGCGCTATGTTGTCCGGTAGATTATGACGCCAGCCTATTGGTGATGTTACCGAAAGAGGTGATCGAAAAAGACTATGGTTGTGGTGACCCGTCGCGTTATGTGCAAGACGGCGATGTGGTATTAGATCTAGGCTCGGGTTCAGGCAAAATTTGCTATATGGCGGCGCAGTTGGTGGGTGAGTCTGGCCGCGTTATAGGCGTTGATATGAATGATGAGATGCTCGCCCTGGCTCGCAAGTATCAGCCCGAGATGGCCGAGAAACTCGGCGCTGACAAAGTTAATTTCGTTAAAGGGCAAATTCAAGACCTGACGCATGATTTGGATAATCCAGAAAACGAAGAGCCGCTGATTGCTGATAATTCAGTCGATTTGGTCTTATCTAATTGTGTACTCAATTTAGTCAACGACAGCGATAAAAAGCAATTGGTAGAGGAAATTTTTCGCGTGGTTAAACCCGGTGGACGTATCGCCATGTCAGATATCGTCGCGGATGAAGCAATTCCTGATCACTTAAAAGCTGATCCCGAGTTATGGTCGGGCTGTATTTCGGGCTCGTTCCTGGAAGATGAGTTCTTAGAAAGCTTTAAGCAAGCCGGTTTTTTAGCCGTTAAATGCGACAAATGGGACGCCGAGCCGTGGCAGGTAGTCGAAGGTATCGAGTTCCGTTCGGTGACCATTACGGCTGTGAAGGGTGCAGATGTACCCTGTATAGATAAAGGCCACGCGGTTATCTACAAGGGCCCTTATGCTGAAATAACCGACGACGAAGAGCACGTTTATTATCGTGGTAAGCGGATGGCGGTTTGTGAGCGGACTTACAATTTTTTGATTGATGGGCCGTATGGAGATGACTTTATTGGCATCCCTCCGTCGCAAGAAAGCGAAGGTCAGCTTTGGTGCGCACCCGCTGGAACCCTCAGACCGGTAAGTGAAACAAAAGGCTCGCAGCATAGTCATGCTAAAACGGGTGGGTCCTGTTGTTAACTTGAGTTATGTTTGGGCGTTCGTATGCCGCTAATATCGATCATTGTCCCGTGCTTAAATGAGGCAGTATTGCTGCCGATGACGCTGGTAGCTCTGCAATCATTAAGGCAGCAAGGCGTAGAGCTGATTGTCGTTGACGGAGGTAGTAGCGATAACACGGTCGCATTGGCGACGCCATTGGTGGACATGATGCTTGTTGCGCCAGCGGGGCGCGCTAATCAGCTCAATAAAGGTGCAACGGTGGCGCAGGGCAGGTTGCTGGTTTTTTTACACGCCGATACGCGCTTACCGGCTGATGCCTTAGCTTTATTGTCGAGCGTGGCCAGTTCAAAGCTGTGTTGGGGTCGATTTGACGTTCGATTAGACGGTGAACAATGGGTGTTTAGGCTGATTGAACGGATGATGAACTGGCGTTCCTGTTTGACGGGTATGGTCACAGGTGATCACACGCTATTTTTGTCTAAAGCCTTATTTGAAGAATTGGGTGGTTTTCCACCGGTTGCGTTGATGGAGGATATAGCCATCAGTAAACGTCTTAAAAAACACAGTAGACCAATTTGTTTCCATAGCCGTGTCGTAACATCTAGCCGCCGTTGGCAGCAAAACGGCGCGTTACGCACCGTTTTGTTGATGTGGCAATTACGCCTGGCTTTCTTTTTTAAGGCTGACCCGGTCGCGTTGGCAAAAAAATATCGAGCTAATCACGAGTAAGGGCGTTAATCCGTGCTTTTACCGGGTGATAGTTTTTCGATTAAAAGTCGTTTTAAATTCTCCAGTACAGCCGTGTTTTCTATCATTTTGTCGTTGGCGTCGGTGATGTAGAAAATATCTTCTGCCTTGCTGCCCAGGGTTGAAATTTTTGCATTTCTCACGTTAACTTTACATTCACTAAAGCACTGTCCAATACGAGACAGTACGCCAGGTTCGTCGTGAGTATTAATTTCAAGCACGGTATAGCGTTTAAGGTGATCTTCTATGAATTCAATAGTTGTTTCGGTATCAAAGTGCTTGGATTGACGCGTTTTATGACGTTTAACTGATAGTACGGCCTTGTCAGGGTGGAGTAAATTTTGACGCAACGTATTAACAATGACTTGTTCACGTTCCAGGTCGCCGATGGGTGAGCCATCAGCCTCCAATATATGAAAACTAACGAGCGCTATACCTTCATGAGTAGTAATAATTCTGGCGTCGAGAATATTTAAGGCTAATTGATCTAGCGTGGCGGTACATATGGCAAAAGTACCGTGTCGATCATCAATATAGACAAAAACTTCGGCGCCGCCACGGTTTGTCTGTGGGCGCAATAAAACCAGCGGTAAATCATCATCATGACAAGAAGAAATGGCGAGTGTGTGCCAGATGCTGTCTTCTACAGAAAACCTGGAAAAATAGTCTTTGCTGATACTTCGCCAGACGGCATTGATTTTGTCGTCATCTAGGCCCCTAGCGTGCAGGCCCAGTCTAGCCTGGTACTGTAATTCCGTGTACTTATCGTCGTCTTCTTCGTCGCTAAACGTTTGTAAACCCCTGCGAAGCACCTTTTGCGTATTGTAGTAAAGTTCTTTTAATAAGGAGCCTTTCCACTCGTTCCAAAGGGTTGGGTTGGTGGCCCTGATGTCTGCGACGGTTAATAAATAAAGGTAATCGAGGTATTCAAGGCTACCGATTTTTGAGGCGAATTTATGAATAACCGTCGGGTCATTAATGTCTTTACGCTGCGCGGTCATGGACATGATAAGGTGATTTTTCACCACCCAGCCCACCAGGTTGCTATCGTAGTTATTGAAATGGTGCTTTTTACAAAACGCGATGGCATCAACCATACCGAGGTCGGCGTGATTGCCACCACGGCCCTTGGCGATATCATGAAATAAGCCCGCTAAATAAAGAAGTTCTGGCTTGGGAATGTTTTTAAAGACCTCGTGGCAATGAGGCAGCTCATCTCGGTGTTTTTGCAGGGCGAAACGGCGTAAATTTCTGACGATAAATAAGGTGTGCTGGTCTACCGTGTAGGCGTGGAATAGGTCGTATTGCATTCTGCCAACGATGTCGTTAAATGCCGGAATATAAGCCCCTAAAACGCCGTATCTATTCATCCGTCTGAATTGCCGGGTGATGCCGTGGGGTTGACGAATAATATCAAGGAATAAATGTTGTGCTTCAGGGTTAGACCTAAAGTCATCATCAATTAAATGCAAGTTTTCACGTATTAAGCGAATCGTTGCCGATCTGACACCTTTAATATCGACGTGTTTTTGTAGTTGGAAGAATACATCTAATAAAGCGGTAGGATGATTTTTAAAAGTTTCAGGGTGAGTGACTTCCATATAATTATTGACGACTCTAAAGGACTCATTGATGGGGTGCACGTCGAGCACTTTGTTTTCCATCGCTTCGGTAAATACTTGAAGTACTAATTCGTTGATGCGTTCAAGATCCATCACCGTTCGGTAATACTGTTGCATAAAACCTTCAACGGCGAGATTATTGTCGCCATCCTCAAAACCGAATGCGAGGGCTAAACTCTTCTGGTAATCAAATAATAAGCGGTTTTCTGGACGCTTAGCCAATACGTGAAGTTCAAAGCGAACCTTCCAAAGAAAACGCTGACCCTTGATAAGCGTTCGGTATTCGCGTTTAGTTAAAAAGGCGTTATTGACTAATTCGCCTAAAGAGTTCGAGCCAAAGTAACGTTGCGTAATCCACTGGATGGTTTGAATGTCGCGTAAACCACCGGGCCCCTCTTTAATATCCGGCTCAAGGTTATAGGCGGTATCACCAAATTTTAGATGCCGCTTGCGTTGTTCGTTGACCTTTTCATGAAAAAATTCGATTGGTGCCCAGATATTATCAGCGCTAGTTTGCTCTTGCATTTGCTTGAACAAAGCTTCTGAACCGGTGATGAGTCTGGCTTCCATTAAGTTAGTAATAACCGTGATATCCAGCTGTGACTGTTCCAGACAGTCAGCGATGGACCGTACGCTAAGACCGGGTTTAATACCGATATCCCAAAGAAAAGTAGAAAAGGACTCGATACTAGATTGGTATTGCGCTAGCTTAGCCTCATCAAAAATAATTAAAAGGTCAATGTCGGAGAACGGGTGCAACTCAGCTCTGCCGTAGCCACCGGTAGCAACGAGTGAGAATTCATCGGCGCCCTCGGCCAACAGGTCGCGCCAGCAATTTGTCAGCAGATTGTCGATAAAATCACTGCGCGCTTCAAGCAGCGCCTCTATCGTTTCGTCGGATTTTGAACGCTCAATAAGATCCTCATTGAAAACCTTAATAAGCGATTTAATTTCTTTAATATTACCTAAGGCGTCAGCCTGGAGTTTAGCCTGACTGCTCACGATGTATAAACCTCAGCGGGAATACGTGTAGGCTCAATGGCCTCATTGTTGCGCACGGTAAAGATCTCAAAGCCACTGGCAGTAACCGCAAGCGTGTGTTCAAATTGTGCCGACAAGCTTCTGTCTTTAGTGACTACAGTCCAGTCGTCGGAGAGTAACTTAACCTGTCTCTTGCCCGCGTTAATCATCGGTTCAATAGTGAATGTCATGCCTTCTTCAAGCGTGACTCCGGTATCGGGCTTGCCGTAATGTAACACCTGGGGTTCTTCATGAAACACGCGGCCTATGCCGTGGCCACAGTATTCTCGAACGACGGAATAACGTTTGCTTTCCACGTAGGTTTGAATGGCGTGGCCAATATCACCGAGTTTTACGCCCGGTTTTACCATGCTGATGCCGAGGTATAACGCTTTTTGTGTGGTATCAATCAGTCGTTTGGCCAGGATGCTCGGCTCACCAACCACAAACATTTCACTGGTGTCGCCGTGGAACTCGTCTTTGATGACGGTGATATCAATATTAACGATATCGCCCTTTTTAAGTTTTTTATGGTTCGGGATACCGTGACAAACCGTCTGATTGACGGAGGTACAAATTGATTTTGGAAATCCGTGGTAGTTCAGCGGGGCGGGGATGGTTTTTTGATGGTTCACCATAAAGTCATGGCAACGCTGATCAAGTTCTTCGGTGGTAATGCCAGGCACGACGTATTCAGCAATCATTTCAAGTACGTCAGCGGCCAATCGGCCAGCGACTCGCATTTTTTCGATTTCAGCGGGTGTTTTTAAGGTTATACTCATTACGCAGGGAAAATGTGTTTAATGGATGATAGGCTGTCGATTATAGCGGTTTAAATTGTCGTTATCAGTTAAATATGGTATAAAGCGTCGCCACTTTCGGCAACAACGATCACATGCATCAAAACATCCGGTAGGGTGCTTGAAAAATAATCAGGTTACCGTTTTGGGATGCGTGGTAGTTATCAACCCGAGTCACACCAGTTTAGCTGGTGGGCTATAACAAACAGAAGGAAGTAATTAATGTTTAATATCACAATGCGTGAAATGCTCGAAGCCGGTGTCCATTTTGGCCATCAAACGAGATACTGGAATCCTAAAATGGCTCCGTACATCTTTGGTGAACGCGGCAAGATCCATATTATTAACTTAGAAAAAACATTACCACTATTTAATGATGCACTAAATTTCATTAATAAATTGGCGGCGAACAAAGGCACTATTATGTTTGTTGGCACCAAAAA
>JASJGO010000107.1:0-4121 GCA_033791505.1 Cycloclasticus sp. | reverse complement strand
TTTAATTACGTTACTTTTTTGCTCGACGGGCAATCGTTTGTTCCTGATACGTAATAAGAGCAGTAGCAATAGACTGAGTGTAGCCAAGCCTCCCAGCAAGTGACTCATCACAATGACCGGCTTCACCAACAAGGTCACCGTCCACATGCCCAAAGCCCCCTGAAACATGACCAATAAAGATAAGCCCGTCGCTAGCCCTCGCTGTCCAATTTCAGCGCGCTTCCAGGCCAAAAACGTTAGCGCTAAAATCACTAAACCCAATGTACTAGCGAAGTATCGGTGAATCATTTCTTTCCAGGCTTTTGATGCCTCAAAAGGACGCTCCGGGAATGCTTCGTTTGCTTGTGACACGCCTTCCGGCGCTTCATCGATGATTAGATTGCCATAACAACCCGGCCAGTCAGGACAACCAAGACCCGCGTCAGATAAACGAACGTAGGCACCTAATACGACGACCAACAGAGCCAGCAGAATCGCAATAATTGTTAAATTTCTAAACATCTTATTAGCCTATTTGCGATGCTTTCAATAGTAATTTCAAGTCTTTCTGTACGCCATACGGGTCGGCAGCCTGCTGATATTTCATCATAATATTACCGAGTGGATCTAACAACAAAATATCGCCATCGACAAAACCCGGTACGAGCCCTTGTAGTTTATCGATTTGCGGCTTAGCCCAGTTAAACACGTTTAAATCTTTATCCGTTGAAAAATCAGAACGGCTCTCTACGCCGGCGGCCTTAGACATATCAAGATAAACCCTTTTAAGTCTATCGGAATCTTTATTTAACAGCACATTCAACTGGCGCATAGTATGTACCGATTTAGCGCATTCATCATTACAGCGCCCATCTAAATCAATATGCAACATTAGCCAACGCCCTTTCAGGTGTTCTAACTGTTCTTGCTCTGGGTTGCTAATAAAATCTTCCAGCAAAGAAGGTACGGCTGGCGAAATCAATTCACCATAATTCTTTGTCTTCGCCCCCTCGAGGAGCTGAGGGTTTTTATAAACGAACCAGGCAGACATCACGGGCAGCGCGAATAATAGCGTAATAAAAACCAGCTTAAGTCTATTTTTTGTCAATGATTCCATTTTTCTTTACGCCTTTTTTTATAGTTAACAAAAAATAAATAACGACCCAGGTGAACGCCAACGCAAACCACTGGAACGCGTAACCATGGTGCTTTTCTGGACCCATTTGTAACACAACCCAGTTCCGTTCATAACCATTTGGCTGGTCGTTATTTAGTAACACCTGATATGGCATCACCCTATACCCTAAACGATCAGCCACTTTATTCAGGTCTATCGTTTGTGTCACAGCCGGCCAACCAACTGATAACACATCCGCACCCTCTAACTCAATACCGACGCTCGGAAAGTGATCTAATCGACCCATGGCAGAAACTTCTGTGACCGTAATTTTAACATCCGGTAATGTATTACGGTCAATGCCTAATGGAACCCATCCCCTGTTCAACAACACCGCTTTGTTATTATTTAATTTAACCGGCGTTAATACAAAATAACCGGCGCGACCCTGTTTTATTTGATTATCAATTAATATCTGTTGTTCTGAATCAACTCGGCCAGATAAAGTCACTCGTAAATAGCGCAGCTTATCATCCGGCATCGGAATAGACGCTATGTCCACCGGGTCCAGTTTTATTCTCTCAGCCTGTAAATCAAGCATATCCTGTTTTTGTTGTGCCCTTTCAAGTTGCCAAAAACCAAGGTTAAGAAGAAGCCCGAGTACTAAAATTGCTAGCAGCGTTAAAAAAAAGTGGGCTTTAAAATACATAAATTGACACACTCATTGCTTATTGGCCTCAGATTCAATGACAATACAGTAAATTAAATGAGACCTATATATGCCACCACTATTAAAATACCTTATCGTTTTCGCTTTATTTCTAATTATTTATAATTTGTTTAAAGCTTTTTTTCATCTATACAGTAGAAAATCAAGCCCCAAGGACGTCGTTAAATCCTTAGCCATAAGGATCGGCCTATCTTTAGTGTTGTTTATATCACTGATATTAGCGTCATATTTGGGTTACATTAAACCGCACGGTTTAATGCCAGTACAACAGCCGGCGCAACAAAACCTGTCGCATTAATACAATAAAAAAGGCGCTACCCAGTAGCGCCTTTTTTTAACAACTCTGGTTTGCTACAGCCAATACACGAAGATAAACAGGCCGAGCCAAACAACGTCGACAAAATGCCAGTACCAGGCCGCCGCTTCAAATGCGAAATGTTTTTCTGGGGTAAAGTGACCTTTCATACTACGTACCAGCATCACCGCTAACATGATCGCACCAACCGTTACGTGAAAGCCATGAAAACCAGTCAGCATATAAAACGTTGAACCGTATACACCAGACCCCATGGTTAGATTAAGTTCATTGTAACCGTGACTATACTCCAGCACCTGCAAACCAACGAATACGAAGCCGAGTAGAACCGTCGTGGCTAAACCTAAAATAAGCTGCTTACGCTTATTAGCAATTAAAGCCCAATGCGCCCAGGTGACCGTAGCACCACTAGTGAGAAGAATTAAGGTGTTGATGGCTGGCAGTCCCCATGCGCCCATTTTTTCATATTCGCCACCAATAGCCGCTGGCCCGTTTGTTGGCCATACAGCTTCAAATCCACTCCATATAAATTCATTGGTTATTGCGCCTGAACCTTCACCACCCAACCAGGGAACTGAAAAAACTCGAATATAATACAGCGCACCAAAAAAGGCTGCAAAGAACATCACCTCAGAGAAGATAAACCAAATCATACCCATACGGAACGAAGCATCTTCTAACTTGTTGTAACTGCCTGCTTCGCTCTCATTGATCACTTCTCCAAACCAGCCAAACATCATATAAACCAGAATTAAAAATCCCACAATCATAATGTTTGTGGCCATGCTCGAACCATTTAACTGGCCAGCGAAACCGCCTAAAAATAAGCTTAGACCAACTGATCCTACGATCGGCCATTTAGCGTCATGAGGAATATAATACGCATTTTCTGAGGACATAATGTTACCTATTTCAGTTTTGATTTTTTGACCAGCAATTTCAAAATGAAGCCGCTAGTTATTTGTTAAAAACACAAATGAACCGATATAAAACGCAGCCGCGATGGAAACGAGAACTGTGACTGCTATTATATTTTTTCTTTTTTGTTGATTCATTTATTAATCTTGGGCCTGGTGTTAACCAGGCCCGTTTAATTATTTAATCTCAGGCGCCGTTGTAAAACTATGATACGGCGGCGGTGAGGATAAGGTCCACTCGAGGCCTTCCGCGCCTTCCCAAACTTGATCAGTAGCTTTTTCACCACCTTTAATAGTTTTGTAGACGATATAGCAGAAGAAGACTTGTGATAGTCCAAACACAAAACCACCAATGCTCGACCACATATTAAACTCAGCAAACTGAACTGAATAGTCAGGAATACGACGAGGCATACCCGCAAGCCCTAAGAAGTGCTGTGGAAAAAACAATACATTCACTGATACGGTCGATATCCAGAAATGCCATTGACCCATTTTCTCGTTATACATATTACCCGTCCACTTAGGTAACCAGTAATACGCTGCGGCCATAATTGAATAAACAGCACCCGTCACGAGCACGTAATGGAAATGAGCCACTACAAAGTAAGTGTCGTGATATTGGAAATCGGCTGGCGCAATCGCTAGCATCAAGCCTGAAAAGCCGCCAATGGTAAACATGATTACAAAACCAATTGAGAATAACATCGGTGTTTCAAATGTCATGGAGCCTTTCCACATGGTAGAGATCCAGTTAAAGACTTTTACCCCGGTTGGTACGGCAATCAACATGGTTGCGTACATGAAGAACAGTTCGCCCTGTATCGGCATGCCCACGGTAAACATATGGTGAGCCCAAACGATAAATGACAAGAACGCAATAGAAGCCGTTGCATACACCATTGAGCTATAGCCGAATAAAGGCTTACGAGCGAAGGTCGGTATAATTGATGACACCACACCAAAAGCTGGCAAAATCAAAATATATACCTCTGGATGCCCAAAGAACCAGAAAATATGCTGGAACAATACGGGATCACCGCCACCGGCAGCATCAAAGAA
>JASJGO010000106.1:0-3862 GCA_033791505.1 Cycloclasticus sp. | reverse complement strand
CCGAGTGATGCGATTAAGCCAATTTGCGCAGGTGTTAGCTTAACGCCTGCAGCTAACACAATTTGCCCCGCTTCAATATCTTCGCCCGCCTGGCGTACATTTTGCCCCGCTTTATGACGTCCATCTATGCGAATAGTACTGCCGTGTAGCTCAATGTGCTCTTGCATAATGACTGTGTCGCTTGCTTTAGGTATTTGCGCGCCGGTCATTATTTGAATGCACTCGCCCAACTTGAATGGCCCCTTGTAAGGGTGCCCCGCGACTACTTGTCCAACAATAGTTAGTCTGGTTGTTTCGTCGGCCGAGGGCAGGTCAGAGTGATGGACGGCATAACCGTCGACAGCGGAGTTTTGATGAGAGGGTACATTGATAGACGAGACGATCGCTTTGGTTAGCACCCTGTCCACGGCCTCGGTTAGATGGATTTGTTCAGCACCCATTTTTTCCGTAACGGCATTTAGCATGTTATGAAGTGCCTGCTCGACGGTTAAGGTGCCGTGTTCATTTTCATCGTCGCAACTGCTTTGAATTTTTAAAGTACTCATATTAAACCTTGTTTTTGGCCATCTTTAAAATGCTTACTTTATCAGAACTAGATGCTCGCTCAAGCATTTCAATTTGACCATTTTCGAGGTGTAAATGATGGTCGGCAATATGCTCAACGGTATGCGACTCATGACTGCTGATCATAATGCTAATACCTTCCGATTTTAGCCTTTGTAACAATGCACTGGTCTGTTTTTTTGCATCGGTGTCCATGCTGGAAGTGGGTTCGTCGAGTAACAATAACCTGGGCGATAAAATCCGCGCGCGGGTTAAAGCGATACGTTGTTTTTCACCACCAGATAATTGTCTTGCCTGCCGATGGGCGAGGTGAGCTAAATCAGCCCACTCGAGGGCTTGAATTACTTTACGGTGCGCCGACGCTTTGTTTTCGCCGGATCTATACAGGCCGTAAGCGATATTATCGGCGACGCTGGTATCAAACAAATAAGGCTGCTGATGCAAGTAGATAATATCTTTTTGAATATAAGGTTTGGCTTGCTTCCAATTCAACTTTAAACCCTGATAGCCAATGTTTGCGCTGTCGGGCTTCAGCAGTCCGCTCATTATTTTAAATAAGGTGGTTTTGCCAGAACCATTGCGTCCGGTTAATAGAGTGCATTGATGCGCGGGTACGCCTAAGTGCTCAATATTCAACACCAATTTTCCAGACAAAGAAATGCTGATATTGTTGTAATCAATCAAGCTGCTCATGCGCGTAATTCCCCCTTGCCCTGGAAGATGGAGACGCCAGCGTTCAAGCTCAACGATAGCACGAGTAAAACCAACCCAAGGGCGATGCCCTGGGCAAACTCACCCTTGCTGGTTTCTAATGCGATAGCGGTCGGGATATTACGCGTCGCGTGGAGGATATTCCCCCCCACCATCATCGAACAGCCGATTTCCGCGATCACGCGGCCAAAACCTGCGACGACAGCGGCAATTAGGCCAAAGCGTACTTCGTGCATCAGGGTGAAAAAAGCGCGCCATGGTTTCGCGCCCAAGGTGATGGCCGTTTCCCACGCGCGCCGGTCGGCCGCCTGAAAAGACGCGTGGGCCATGGCGACCAGTAATGGGAAACTGAGCATAATTTGACCAAGCACCATTGCCTTGTCGGTGAATAATAGTTTTAAATCGCCCAAAGGGCCGCTGCGTGACAATAACAGGTACAGAGTTAAGCCGATGATGACGGCAGGAACCGACATAAAGGTGTTGAATAAAGAGATCAGTGCGCGTCGTAATGGGAACTGAAAAAAGGCCAAGAAAAAAGCAACGATTAAGGCGACGGGCGTAGCTATTAAGATAGCTGAAAACGACACGCCGAAAGACAACGATATGATCTCCCAAATATCGTTATCGCCATCAATCAATAATTGAAAAGCAGCTAAACTGGCTTGGCTTAAATCAGCCACCGCTTATGACGTCTTTGATGGCGGTGGGGAAAAATAGCCGCTGACCATTTTTCTGGAATGTATCAATCAGGCCCTGTCCGCTTGGCGAGGTAATCCAGGCGATTAAAGTCATGGCTTTAAGGTATTGAATATCCTTATGCACGGCGGGGTTAACAGCGATAATACCATACGGGTTTTTCAATAATAAACCGCCATCATTTAGTAGTTGAATAGAGAGTTTGTCCTGATAGGCTAACCAGGTACCCCTATCGGTTAAGGTATAAGCACTCAGCTCATCGGCCATCAATAATACTTTGCCCATACCCTGGCCGGCCTGTTTATACCAGTCGCCTTCGGGTTCAATACCAGCGTGTTTCCAGAGTAACAATTCTTTTTTATGCGTGCCTGAATTATCACCCCGAGATATAAAAGGTGATTTATGAACTGCAATTTTTTTTATCGCAGCGAGAGTGCTATTTTTCCCTTTAATAGCCGCGGGATCGTTGCCAGGGCCGAGCAAAACAAAGTCGTTTTCCATTACGTCCCGACGATTGACGCCGAATCCTTTAGCGATAAAAACGTCTTCCGCCTGTTTGGCGTGTACTAGCACAACATCGGCGTCGCCGTTTCGTGCCAGCTGTAGGGCTTTACCGGTGCCTACCGCAATGACGTCCACATTAACCCCGGTTTCTTTAGTAAAAGCGGGTAATAGTTTAGCTAATAGACCAGAGTTTTCAGTGCTGGTCGTCGTTGCCAGGCGTAACGGTTCTTCTGCGTGAACAGAGCAACTTAAAAGAGCGGCGAATAGAGCCATTAGACTGAGTAGCGTTTTCAATAGTCGATTCATTTACATTACAAAATTTTATGGTAACGTTGGGACGCTTAACGAGCAAGTTAAAAGCCCTGATAGGGACTAACATTATTGGAATTTTAGGAGGTAATAAGATGCTGAAAACGTTTAATGCGATTGTCGCCAGTGAAATTGATGGCAAAACAAAGGGTCAATTACAACGATTAACACTGGATGATTTACCCGATGAGGACGTTTTAATCGAAGTGTCTTACTCCTCCTTAAACTTTAAAGACGGTTTAGCCGTTACTGGAACGAGGGATATTTGTAAACGTTTACCGATGGTGTGTGGTATTGATTTAGCCGGCACGGTGGTAGAATCGACATCGGATAAATTTGCCGCAGGAGACGCCGTACTGGTCAATGGTTATGGTCTGAGTGAAAGGCACTGGGGTGGCTATAGCCAGATGCAGCGCGTTAATTCCGATTTTATCGTCAAGGTACCCGATGCATTTACGTTACAAGATACGATGGCCATTGGCACCGCCGGTTATACGGCTATGTTGTCGGTGATGATGCTGGAAAGACAAGGCATAAAACCTGGTGATGGTGAAGTGCTGGTAACAGGTGCGGCGGGTGGAGTCGGCTCGGTAGCCGTCGCCTTGTTAGCGAGCTTGGGTTATCAGGTGGTGGCCTCAACCGGGCGACCAGAAGCACACGACTATCTTAGAGAGCTAGGCGCTAACAGTTTCATTGATCGCCAGTCGTTGGCGGCTGAAGGAGTACCTTTAGCGGAAGAAAGATGGGCGGGCGCGATAGATTCGGTAGGGTCGCATACCTTAGCGAACGTTATAGCTCAAACTCGGCGTAACGGCTGTGTTGCCATGTGTGGCCTTGCGGGCGGGGTTGATTTGCCGATGACGGTGTTTCCCTTCATTTTACGCGGCGTCATTTTAGCCGGTATCGATTCGGTTATGGCGAATATGGATCTTCGTATTAAAGCCTGGGACAGGTTGGCAAAAGACTTACCCAAAAATAAAATTAATAACATCAGCAGAGTGGAGCGGATGTCAACGGTACCTGAGCTGGCAGAACAAATTTTAGCTGGGAAAATCCGCGGCAGAGTGGTGGTTGATGT
>JASJGO010000105.1:0-15180 GCA_033791505.1 Cycloclasticus sp. | reverse complement strand
CAAGTGACCTTACCGGGTGGTTTTGACGGTGATGTGACGGGTAACCTGGCGTGGTCATTTGCTGATGCAGGACTAGGTGGTACTGAGAATGACTTAACGGACAATAGCGACAGTGGCAACACGGACTTCACGGTGAGTGTTGATAGTGCTCCTAGTGATCCTGTTAATGACGCTATAACGGTTGAAGAGGAGTCAATCCCTGGTATAGGCGGGAATAACGAAAATGATGGATTAAATTACACCCTTACCGGTACGTTCGCTGATAATGCTGATTGGGGTGCAGATGGTTTTGGTGGTATCGTTAGTGTTAATGGCATAACTCCTAGTAGTGGCACCATCACCATTAATAATAGCAATTGGACTCTTGCAGTTAATGCGACAACAGGTGTCTATACATTTACCTTGTTGAACAATATTAATTCAACACCGTTTGCTGATAATCTTGAAGGAACAGATGACCTTCCTGTTTTCAATGTCATTGGGCAAGATGGTGATGGAAGCACTATTGGCTTTGGTTTGGAAGTGGGTATTGTCGATGATATTCCTACATCACTAAATCCAACAACATCGCACCTTAAGGATATTGCTACTTCACCGGATGTTGTTCAATTACTTAACTTCGCCGCGGGTGCTGATGGTGTTGGTTCTGTCGTATTTGACACCAGTTTAGAAGGAACTGCCGCTATGGATGCGCTTGGCAATGAGCTGACCTTTAACGGTACGGGTGCGCCCTTATTTGTTCATTTTTCCGACGATGGTTCGCAACTTCAATTTGTAACCAAAAACCTAGACAATACGTTAAATACTGCTGACGTTAAGTTCTTTATTGAACTTAATGCTAATGGTGAAACGTATACCGTTCATTCCGAGGGTATCATCGTGAATGGTACGGCTATTACTGCGACAAACTTATCGAGTGTTGGTGGTGGTAACGTGGTATCAAAAGTTATCTCCAATCTTGATGGTACAACTCAAGATGTTGTGATGACGACAGCTACCGGTCAAACAGTCAATACTAATAACTCAGCAATCGGTATCGGTACACAAAATGCCATTACTGTTGGCGAGGCGATTCGTTTTGACTTTACAAATGGTGATGTTACCGGTAATGGCGGTAATGCCGCTTATACATACGATGGCACGCATAATCTAACGACCGCCTTTACGCAACAAATTAACAAAACCACGGCGGGTACCACGGTAGCCACCATTACCCTCTCTGCGATATTAGCGGATGCCGATAATATTTTCTTTGGTGATCTTGTTGGTGAAACACCTATCGGTATTACTAGCGTCAAAGTCTTCTCTGGAACGCTTGCTCAAGTTCAAAACGGGACAGCAACCGATGTAACATTGAGTGTGACAATTACCTTAAATATCGATGGCACTGCAAAAATCGCAGGCCTACAAGAAGGGTGGATTTATCAAATCCAAACTACGGATGAGTTTAGTGCAGTAAATGTTGCGGTTGATGCTGGCAATATTAAACTCGGTGTATTTAGCTATGGCTTGCAAAGCGATGGACTACCAATAGAGCTTGATTACAACATTATTGGCACAGATGGTGATGGTGACAGTGTAACAGGCTCGCTTGGTGTTAATCTTTATCCAGATGGCTCTACATTTGAGGGTACGGATAATGGTGAAACGCTCACTGGCACGGCTAATAATGATTACCTACTTGGCCGTGGGGGGGATGATTTCCTCTTTGGCTTAGGCGGGGATGACTTGCTGATTGGTGGCTATGGCGATGATGAAATGACTGGTGGTTTAGGCAAAGATTCCTTTGTCTTCAGTTTGGCGGCTAATTCGGGTGATGACATTATCAAAGACTTTGTGGTAAATACGGATAAGCTAAACTTTATTGACGTGTTGGATTTAGATAATTCAACTACATTCGATCTTACTGACGTCATAAATAGTGTTAGTGATGCGGGTAGTGGCAGTGATATTACTGTTAATTTAACGAACGGGGGCAGTGTCACTCTTGAAGGCATTGGTACAGGAGCGATAAATGATATTGCTTCACTAGAGACCTATCTTGGCGCTACTAATATTACGGTTGACGAAAGTTAATTGCTTAGATGCTCATTATAAAAAAGGCCGGCTATTAGCCGGCTTTTTTATAGCAAGTGCCTATACAACAAAAGCTATTTAACCGTTACTAGCGACGGTTAAAAAGCCATTTATTAGTCTATAGCTAACATAATCAAGCATAAAACCACCCTAATTGAACTAAAAGTGTGAGCCAGTTCATAAAACGAGAGAAAAAAGGAAAACTAGTACAATAGTAAACTTTTTTTATTAACCATACTTACGCCAACTCTAAAAAATCCTACAACAACGGAGGGTGGCAAAGAAAAGGGGTCAGGTCTTGCATTAACACATATCAGCCTATAAGTTATAGGTATGGCTAGACCATTACGAATTGAATACGCAGGTGCGCTTTATCACGTCACATCTCGTGGTGATCGACGTGAGGATATTTACGTTGATGATGAGGATCGTTTAATTTGGCTGGATATTTTTGCCCAGGTTTGTTCTCGGTTTAATTGGCGCTGCCATGCGTGGTGCTTGATGGATAATCATTACCATATTGTTATTGAAACGATTGAGGGGAATTTATCTCAAGGGATGCGCCAGTTAAATGGTGTATTTACTCAAAAATCTAATCGTCGGCATGGGCGCGTTGGGCATGTTTTTCAAGGACGGTATAAAGCTATTCTTGTTCAAAAGGATGCCCATTTACTAGAATTAACGCGGTATGTTGTTTTGAATCCTATTCGCGCGGGTGTGGTGTCTGATTTGTTGGATTGGCGATGGAGTAGTTACTTGGCGATGGTCAATGAAACGCCATGTCCGCAGTGGTTAGAAATAGACTGGGTATTAGCTCATTTTGGCAAACCGAGAGAAACAGCTGTTCTTAACTATAAGAATTTTGTTCGTGAAGGCGTAGGTTTACCCCCAGTTTGGAATGCTTTGAAAAGACAAGTTTTCTTGGGTGATGATATGTTTATTGATAAGGCCATGGGTGAAATGGAATGCGCTAGTGGGCAAGGTGATATTAAGGAAGTACCCAGAATGCAACGCAGGGCACCAGCAAAATCATTGGATTGGTATGTAGATAACTACCCATCTCGTCATGAAGCTATTTTTAATGCATTTATCAGTGGTGATTTTTCGATGAAGGCTATCGCAGATTATTTTGAGGTGCATTATTCAACGGTAAGTCGCATCGTTAAAAAAGAAGAAAGGTGAAGTAGAAAAAATAGGGTTGGACTAGATTTATATACGTAGGTCGCAGCGCTTTAGTTATGAGTGAGAATGTGCGAATTTATGCTATTACAGATCATATATGGCTCCCCAATATGGAGCTTATGGTCTACTCGCTATATCGTGATATCATTGCCCGAGATCAGTCAACAGAAACAGCATTGCACTTATGAACAAACAAGAGACTCTTACTTTGTTGGCTCAGTTGAAACCTACTTTGGTTGAGCGGTTTGGTGTTGTTCGTCTGGCATTATTTGGTTCTACGGTCAGAAATGAAGCTCATGATGATAGTGATATCGATGTAGTTGTTAGTTTTGATGGCCCATCAACATCACGCCGATTTTTTGGCGTTCAGTTTTTGCTTGAAGATACTTTAGGTCGTTCAGTTGACTTGGTGACCGAGAAAGCAATACGTCCAGAATTAAAGCCATATATCGAGCGAGAGGCTGTTGATGTCTGATCGTGAGTGGCTGTTTTATATTTCAGATATGATCAAGTTTTCGCATAATGTACTTACCTATAGCGAAGGCCTAGAACAAAAAGAGTTTGAAAATTCAGGATTAAATTATGATGCCACTATCCGTAATTTAGAATTAATTGGTGAAGCTGCAAGGCATGTCCCCGTTGAGGTTAGAGATAGTTATGATGCAATACCTTGGCGTCAGATGGATGCAACACGGAACCAGTTAATACATGGTTACTTAGGTATCGATAATGACATTCTTTGGAATGTGATACAAAGTGATATAGCTGCTTTGATCCCCGCGTTAGAAAAATTGAAAACGAACCATCAGGTTTAAAAACAATTAGGTTCAAACTCGATTTAATATGCGCATAATCCGTAGCGCAATAATTTATTGAATGAAATGAATGCAAGACATGTTTTCTATTTGACGCGCCTCGAGTTGCGTACGCCGTGGAAGAAAATAAAGAATAACTAAAGTGGCTTTGGTCATACAATAATGAACGTCCGCAGAGAAAAGGGCCTACTATCGCCATGGTTATTTGTATTTGTAACTATTCCAAAACATTCTTATTGCCTTAAAGCGCGTAAAAGCAGCGCTTGCCCCTCGTTAACCCCAGTTTTCGCTAAATAGGGCAAAAAACGTTATTTAGCTGCTAAAAGTGTGAGCTAGTTCTTAAAATGGAGTGAAATATAAAAGCTAGTACCTTAGTACAGTAGTAAACCCTGTTTTGTTAACCATACTTAGGTTGGTAAAATTTTCAATGGAAACAGGGAGTTAGTACCTTGGCAAATCTAGGCGTTGTAAAATCAATCAGTGGTATCGTAAAAGCAATCGCAGAAAATGGAACTGAACGCATATTAAGTGTCGGTGATAACGTTGCAGAAAACGAAAGAATAATCACGGGTGACGGCGAAGCCGTTATCACGCTTCCTAATGGCGCGGAAAAAAACTTGGGGAACAATTCAAGTGTCGCGTTAAACGAGGATGCACAGCAGGACGCATTAGATGAAGTAGCCGCAATACAAGCAGCCTTAGCTAATAACCCAGACTTTGACCCATCAGACTTACCGGCTACTGCCGCGGGTAACGCAGCAGCGGGCGGTGCGGGTAATGAAGGCCATAGTATTGTTAGTGTGGACTACCTTAATCCTGAAATGGAACCTATTTCAGGGTTCGAAACAGGGGGGCAAACACCTGAGTTTCTACAGCCTGAAGTAGGCCCAGGCGAGGAGCTATTATTAAAGACTAATACTAATGGTACCCCCGTAGCGGGCTCTATCACTGCATTTGTAGATGAAGATGACCTTAGTGCTCAGGGTGGAAATAAGCCAGTCGTGCCGGAGGAATTTGGTGCCTATAGTCTGGCGACCGTAAGTGGTAATAGCGATGTGGTTGATGGCAGCGACGATTTAGTCGATCCGACTGCCACGACGGCAACGGGAAGTTTAAATGCCAGCTTTGGCAGTGACGGCGCGGGTGATATTTCATTTAACGCGGCGGCTACTCAACCTGCAGGCATTACATCGGGTGGTGTGGCGCTAGGATATTGGGTGTCTGACGACGGCCATACTCTGGTGGCTTATATTGACACCGGCGAGGGTAATGAGGTTATCTTTACCACGCAAATTACCGATGCAGGCGCGTATAGCATTACGCTGTACGGTCAAGTCGACCACGCTTTAGCTAATGCGGAAAATAATCTAGTAATTGACCTTGGTTTTACTATTACAGATTCAAACGGCGATTCAGCGGCCGGCACCTTGGCTTACGATATTGACGATGACAGCCCACTAGCGAGTGACAAGTCAGCGGGTAGCTTTGAAGAAGGCACCACCACGACTATTGCTAGCGATGCAGTGGATTATCTGGGCGTTGCACCAGGTGCAGATGGCTTAGAGAGTATCAGTGCGTTCACCGGCGGTCTTGGAACCTTATTTATCGAAAACGGCGCACTCAAATATACCGCGCCAGCTAGTGTAAATAGTAATGGCGTGGACGTAGCAACCAGTTTCGACTACACCGTTACCGACAACGATGGCGATAGCGTAACGCACACCGTAGACCTGAACATTAGCGACACGGGCGTTGGCAAGGTGACAGCAAAGGGCGAAACGATTGATGAAGACGATATTGTTGGCGCCGGTGGCAATCCCGCTGGACTGGGCGATGATGATGCAACAACGAGTGGAAGCATCAGCTATACCGTAGGTGTAGATGGCCTCGGTGGTGTTAGCCTTTCGACTGGCACTTCATTAACGACCGTTGATGGTGATCCAGTCAATACCGTGTTTAATGCTGATGGTACGGGTGGTACCTTGCTTGGTTACACGGGTAGTGATGCAACGATAGAAGCGAATTGGGTTTTCACCGTTGAGTTAACCGGTGTTAATGCAACAAGTGCCGATTACACGACGACGTTATTACAAGCCTTGCAGCATACAGTGACAGATGATCCAAGTACGGGGCAAGCCGTTGAAACGGCCTTTGAGGATAATATAAATTTGGTAGTGAACGTGGCGGTAACCGACGGTGATGGCACTGTTGATACGTCTAATGCCAACTTTACGATCTCAATTGATGATGATACCCCCGTATTCGGTACTGCAAACGACGGTTTTATGTCTAATACCGACGTGGGACCGATTTATTTAACCGGCGACCTGGCGTTAAGTGCAGGCGCTGATGGATTGGAGTCGCTGACCATTTCGGGACGCGAAGGCACCATCGGTGACGTGACGGGCATAATAGGTACAAATGGTTCAGGTGATCCGATTATTCTTACGTCGGGTGGTGAACCCCTTCATTACGTGACAAATTCTGACGGCTCAATCAGCGCTGTTGTTGATTTATTTGATGAAGAGACTGAGACTGAAATTGAAAGCGTAGTCTTTAACGTTTCTGTAGATGATACGGATGGCTCTTATACCGTAGAGTTTTTTGGTATCGTTGACGAAGCGAGTAGCACCTCAAGAGTTGATCTTTCGAATGGTAATAGCGGTATCACAGGTGGAAGTAATGGCGAAACGCTGGTACTGATAAATGCTTTAGACGGCATAACAATCACCGCAACGGCGACAGGTCACGATGGAAATCTCGACACGGTTAATGCATCAGGACAAGGCATGGGTGTCGCGCAGTCTGCTGAAATTAATGGCTTTAAGCAGAATCTAGAAACCCAAAAAAGTGAAGTATTAATTTTAAAGTTTACTGACAGCTCTAGTCTTTTGGCGAAAACATTAACTGAAATAGGCTTTGTTGCTGATCAGTTGGGCGTTGGAGAGACGGCGGTAGTTGATTTGTATTTGGCTGGGGTTAAAGTAGGTGCAACGCTTAGCTTTGTTGGAGAAAACTCTGAAGGTTCGAGCGGTAAGGGCGATGACTTTTTTGTGATCAAAGCAAGTGAAGCCGGAGTCTTAGAGTTTGACGAAATTCAATTTTCTGCTTTAACAACCAAGGGTGAAAGCTATCGCGTGGATTCCTTAACGCTGGATACAAACCCCGATGTGTTTGACGTTACAACGGGCTTTGACGTGACGGCCACCGACGGTGATGGCGATGTAGTGACGACGAGTTTTGAACTGACCTTAGACGCTAACGAAGTTATCGAGGGCGGTGCCGGCAATGACATTTTAGTCGGCAACGGAGGACTCGAGACGCTAATCGGTGGAGAGGGAGACGATATCTTGACCGGTAATGGAAGCGAGTTTGGTGGGGTCGAAGCCGATACGTTTGAATTTAGCCTGTCTTCTGGGGGTGTTTTGCTAAATTCTGGTGACGATACTATCACCGATTTTACGCTGGGTAGCGACACACTGGAATTTACTGATGTGATCGAGGTGGATGGGCTTGCTGGGATTGGTTTGTCTGATGCTATATCAAGTGTTTCTGATGTAGATGGTGATGTGGTTCTAGGGCTTACAAATGGTGGAAGTATTACATTAGCCGACATTGGTACCGGACTTATAGACAGCGTTGGTGCGTTAGAGACATTGCTTACGCCCAGTCACATAGACGTCAACTAAGCATAACTTCTGGTTAATTGAAAAAGCCTCGGCGTAAGCTCGAGGCTTTTTTGTAAGAGGTATAGTTTTAGACGTGAGCAGGGTCGACTTCGATTTAATAGCATTTTTTGTCGGCTATAAATGCGGTTTCTGAGCTCGATTAGAGCTATTTTTAATAGCGGTAATCGTCAGGTTGAGGTCATTGAATCTTTAATGGTGCGCTCGGCGGGAGTCGAACCCACGACCTTCGGCTTCGGAAGCCGACACTCTATCCAGCTGAGCTACGAGCGCTTTTTAATTTTCAACCGATATTATAGCGCGATAATATTATTGGCATCTTGTTAACTGGTATTGGTTTTACATTAACAGAGGGTTTTTATTTCGGCTTTCTATTGTAGGGTTTATAATGCACGGTAAATATCAAAATATGGAGTCTAAGGGTGAGCGAAGATAAGAAAATTTTTAATAGTATTGGCCTCGTTATTGCCGTTTTAGCGGGTATCGCGATTCTTATTTATATTATTGCCACGGGCTTAATTGGTGATGATTCTTCTCGCACCACCGCCTGGCAAGAAAAGAAGGTTCTCGATAGAATTAAACCCTTAGGCGAAGTGGCGACTACGATTGAAGAAGCGCAACTAGCGAGTCCTAAAATGGAAGAGGCGGCGCCGGTAGTGGCTTCTAGCCCGATGTCTGCAGAGCAGGTATACAATACGGCGTGCTTAGCCTGCCATTCAACGGGTGTTGCTGGAGCGCCTAAAACGGGTGATATTGCGGCGTGGACTCCGCGCATTGCACAGGGTGAAGACGTGTTATTTGAACACGCCACTAAAGGCTTTAAGGGTATGCCACCTCGTGGCGGCTCATCTCAGTTGTCTGATGATGAGGTGAAGGCGGCGATAGACTTTATGCTAGCAACAAGTCAATAAGTTAGATTGAGATCGTTGCACGGATAGTTCTTCTCCGCGCTTCGTATGAGGCCCAGCGTAACTATCTTATTGTAATAAACTTTTCATAAAGGCCAGGCTCTCCTGGCCTTTTTTCTTTTGTTCTTCTGGATTTTTCTTATTAACGACAGCCCAATCTAAGTCTTCAACGGGTAGTTCGGTTAAAAAACGGCTCGGCTCGGTTGAGCTAATATCGCCGTATTTTTTCCGTTGCGAGCAATAGCTGAAGGTGAGCTGTTTTTGTGCCCTCGTTATACCCACGTAAGCGAGCCGCCGTTCTTCTTCTATCTGTTCAGAATCGATGCTATTTTGGTGCGGCAATATGCCCTCTTCCATACCGATCAGGTAGACGTAAGGAAATTCAAGCCCTTTAGCGGCGTGTAGCGTCATCAATTTAATTTGATCTGTTTTTTCTTCGTCCTCATTGCGCTCCAGGCTGTCTAATAGCATCATGCGTGAGACGATTTCGCCAAGGGTGCGTTCTTCTTGCGATTTTTTAGCGCTATTATCAATCCATTTGATCAGTTCAAGCACGTTGTCTATCCTTCGTTCGGCTTGCTTATCACTATTGGCGTGGGCTTTTATCCAGTCGTAATAGTCGATGTGCTGGATCATTTCATGCAAAATGGCAATCGGATCTTCTTGTTGTGTTCTGTCCGATAGACTAACGATCCAGTCACAAAATGAGCGTAATTTTTTGTAGGTGCGCTCGTTTAATTGATGCTCCAGTCCCATTTCAAAGCAGGCGTCGAATAAGCTGCAGTGTCGTTCGTTCGCGTAATGGGCTAGTTTTTCAACCGTTGAGGTGCCTATTTCACGTCGCGGGGTGTTGATAATACGCAAAAAGGCGCTGTTATCATCGGGGTTTATGAGTAGTTTGATGTAACTCAAAACGTCTTTAATTTCGGTGTGCGAAAAAAAGGAAGTTCCGCCGCTGATGACGTACGGTAACGACAGCTCACGTAAGCTTTTTTCTAGTAATCTCGCCTGGTGATTACTGCGGTAGAGAATGGCAAAATCGGCGTTGTTCGCGCGATGTTTGAATTTTGTGCGCGATATTTCGGCGGCCATTTGTTGCGCTTCGGAAAACTCGTCCTTGCATTTAATAACGCTGATTTTTTCATCACCCTGAATATTACTCCAAAGCTTTTTTTCGTATAGATGCGGGTTGTTGCTGATGAGCTGGTTGGCCGATTTTAAAATGCGCTGGGTAGATCGGTAGTTTTGCTCAAGCTTGATAATTTCCAGCCGAGGAAAGTCCTTTTTTAATTGAAATAAATTCTCTGGGTTTGCGCCTCGCCAGGCGTAAATGGATTGGTCGTCGTCACCCACCACGGTAAATTGACCAAGAGGGCCGACGAGAAATTTAAATAATTCGTATTGCGTGGTGTTGGTGTCTTGATACTCATCGAGCAATAGATAGCGGGTGTTATTGCGCCAGCGCTCTAAAATTTCTGGGTGTTCTTCGAATAACCTTAGCGGCGCGAGTATCAGGTCGTCAAAGTCAACGGAATTACAAACCTGATTATATCGCTGATACTGTTCATACAGCGCGGCGGCAAACTGCTGTTGCTTATCTTCCGCCATAGACATTGCCTGCGGCGGTAAAATCGCCTGGTTTTTCCAGCCAGATATTTGCCAGGACAAGGGTTTTATCTGCGCTTTATCCAGTTGGTGCTGGCTATTTTCAAGAATGTCTTGCAGTACTTTAAACTTATCTTGCTCGTCTAAAATACTAATGTTTTTTTTAAAGCCGAGCGATTGATGTTCTTTGCGAATAATATCCAGGCCGAGAGAATGAAAGGTCGATATGCGAACGTGTTTGGCCGTTTTCGCAGAACAAATCTTTTCGACCCTTGAGCGCATTTCTTTGGCTGCTTTATTGGTAAAGGTCACGGCGGTGATATGTTTGGCCTCTATTCCTTTGTCTAACAGGTGTGAGATTTTTTCCGTAATCACGCGGGTTTTACCGCTGCCCGCGCCGGCTATGACCAATAGTGGTTTGTCCGCGATTAAAACGGCTTTTTGTTGCTCAGGGTTAAGTTTAGGCACAGCGAATGAATGGGTTGAATGCAAAGAAGAATTCTACCTTTTTTTGCGGACACTCATTCGTTAATTTAAAGCTGAATGGTCTTATGTGATGCGTTTATCCATTCGACGGTAACTGAGGGCTTCGGTTAAATGGTGACGTTGGATGGAATGTTGATTATCCATATCGGCGATAGTTCTTGAGACCTTTAAAATACGGTGATAGGCACGGTGCGACAGGCCTAGTTTTTCAATAGCGTGCTCTAGTAAGACATGGTCGTCATCGCTGATCGCGCAATGTTTTTTGATTTGCGGGATGGATAATAAATGATTGGCTGAGCCTTGTCTTCCTATGGCCTGTTGTTGTGCAGCTTTAACACGAACAGCAATGGTGGCGCTGTTTTCCTCGCCCCCTTGTATGCCCGTCCTCAAGAGTTTACTGGAAATTCGCGGTACTTCGATGTGCATGTCTATTCGGTCGAGCAGCGGGCCAGATATTTTGTTTCGATAGCGTGTAATTTGCAGCGGTGTACAACGACATCGTTGAGAAGCGTCACCCAGGTAACCGCAAGGGCAGGGATTCATCGCGGCGATGAGTTGGAATCGAGCGGGAAATTCCGTTTGGTGGTTGGCGCGTGAAATAGATATCGTTCCATTCTCGATCGGCTCGCGCAGTACCTCTAAGACTTTTCGATCAAACTCGGGTAGCTCGTCTAAAAATAAAACGCCGTTATGAGCCAGCGACACTTCGCCGGGTTTTGGATGACTACCACCGCCCACCAGCGCAACAGCAGAAGCAGTGTGGTGCGGCGATCTATAAGGTGGCACTCGCCAATGATCAATATTAATAGGGTGGTGGCTAATTGAATAAATGGATGCGGACTCGATGGCTTCTAGCTCGCTAAGCGTGGGTAGAATACCCGGCAGCCGAGAGGCCAGCATTGACTTGCCAGTACCGGGTGGGCCTAACATTAATAAGCTATGCCTACCGACAGCGGCAATTTCTAATGCGCGTTTAGTATGGTGCTGTCCGTGAACATCAGCAAAATCGGGAGTGGCAATAGAACTTAATGGTGAATGGTCTTGACGATTGAATGCCTCAATTGATTGTTGGCCGCGAAGATGCGCGCAAATATTCAATAGGTGATGGACGCCTATAATTTCAACGCCCGAAATAAGTGAGGCTTCCTGCTGGTTTTGTACGGGCAAGCAAAGAATCCGTTTGTCTGCATGGCACGCGATGGCTGCTGGTAATGTTCCCGCTATGGGGCGTAGTTGACCGCCTAGAGATAGTTCGCCAAGAAACTCATGGTTCATTAGCGTTGTATTTGGGATTTGTCCTGAGGCAGCAAGAATGCTTAATGCGATGGGTAAATCAAATCGGCCGCCCTCTTTGGGAAGGTCAGCTGGCGCCAGGTTAATAGTAATTCGTTTGGTGGGGAACTCAAATTGGCAGTTGATAATAGCGCTGCGAACGCGGTCTTTACTTTCTTTTACCGCGGCTTCTGGTAAGCCCACAATAGATAAGCTGGGTAAACCGTTGGCGAGGTGTGCTTCAACGGTGACTAAAGGCGCGTTTATGCCGGAGGAGCTGCGTGTGTAAATAGTAGCGAGAGACATGGAATCCTTTCCTTGCGCCCATCAGGGCTGGCTTAGTTATTTTTTAGCAACAGATAGACCGGCAATTGTTTTTTCAAGCGCCTCTAATTTCGCACGAGTTCTTGCTAGTACTGCACTTTGCACGTCAAATTCTTCACGCGTTACTAAATCCAATTTAGTAAACTGCTGTTGCAAAATAGCTTTAACGTTATTCTCTGTTTCCTCTTTAAGGTCGCTTAAACCGGGCGGTAGCTGGCTAGTTAAGGAGGCAACGATTTCCTCTATAATATGTGTGTTGATCATAATAGTGTGAATTTAATAATGTTTTAAAGGTTAAAAAAACGTATTTAATTCAAATGCACCAATATAGTGCGATTAAATGCAAATTCGCTTGTAATCAGTGCAATATTGTTGTTTTTTTCATGAAAAAAATACATTAAAAAAACAAAATCATGATAATATTTCGCCATGATTATTGTAATTGCATAACAATCATTTGTAATGCAAAACGTATCATAACTTTAAAAAACTAAGGAGTTAAAAATGAAATTATTAAAAACAACAGCTATTGCTGGTTTATTAGCGGCTTCAGGCGCAGCGAGCGCTTTAGAATTATCTGGTAACGTTGCTTTAACAACTGACTACGTATGGCGTGGTATTTCACAAACGGACGGTTCACCAGCAATCCAAGGTGGATTTGATGCCGACTTAGGCAACGGCGTGTACGCTGGTGTTTGGGGTTCAAACGTAGATTTCGGCGGCGATGAAAGCATGGAGCTAGACGTTTACGCAGGTTGGGCTGGTGAGTTTAACGGTGTTGGCGTAGATGTTGGTGCTATTCATTACGCATACCCAACTTCAGGTTCAGAAACTGACTTTACTGAAGTTTATGTAGGCCTTTCAATGGGTCCTGCTTCGTTGACTCAGTATTTTGGTGTTGATCTAGGTTCTGATGATCTAGGTGACTATAGACTAGGTAATTACACTGATCTAGGTCTTGATCTAGGTGCCTACAATGGTGTTGCGTTCTCTGCACACCTTGGTTACTACGACCTGCAAAAGGCGAACGATTACTGGGACTGGAAATTAGCCGCTTCAACCAGCTACTTTGGTGCTGATTGGGAACTAGCTTACACAGACCTTGATACTAATTCTAACGATAGTGGTAGTGATCTTGGCTCAAGCGATGATGGCACAGTTACTTTAACTGTTTCAAAGTCACTATAAGTTAAAACGTTAATCGTTTTAAAAACGCCCCTCATTGAGGGGCGTTTTTTTATGCGCGAAATAAAATATTGAATTAAATTGCTAAACCCGTTTAACGGCACCAAAATGGTGCGACATAAGGTTTTAAACTAGATATATAAAGTCATAATTATTTTAAATATTTGAATTTAAAAGGTTTTTTATAGTTGGCATGCAGTATGCATTATAAGTCACGTCAATAAGACACTTTAAAAGAAGCGAGGAATAATAATGAAATTAGTAACAGCAATATTAAAGCCTTTTAAATTGGATGATGTGCGAGAAGCGCTATCTGATATGGGTGTATCGGGTATTACCGTGACTGAAGTCAAAGGCTTTGGTCGCCAAAAGGGGCACACCGAACTCTACCGTGGTTCTGAGTACGTTGTGGATTTCTTACCAAAAGTAAAAGTTGAAATTGCTTTGTCTGATGATCAATTAGAACAGGCGGTTGATGCGATTATTAAAGCGGCGAATACGGGGAAGATTGGTGACGGCAAAATTTTCGTTACCGAACTAGAAAAAGTGGTCCGTATCCGTACGGGTGAAACTGGCGCTGAAGCGCTGTAATTTTTTAATACTTGGAGGATCTAAACGTGGATCAAATACTAGAATTACAATACGCGCTGGATACATTTTATTTCTTAATGTGTGGCGCACTTGTTATGTGGATGGCGGCTGGCTTTTCAATGCTAGAGGCTGGGCTTGTTCGTTCGAAAAACACAGCTGAAATTTTAACTAAGAACGTCGCCCTGTACTCTATTTCCTGCATTATGTATTTAGTGTACGGCTATGAAATTATGTATGGTGGCGGTGCTATGTTGAGCGGAATTGAGCTCGATGGAGCGGCAACAGCGGAAGCCTTAACGGCGACTGTGCTGGCTGAATCTAAAGAAGCGGGCTTTGATGGTGGTGCTGTTTACTCAAATGCCTCTGACTTTTTCTTTCAGGTGGTGTTTGTTGCAACGGCAATGTCAATCGTATCAGGCGCTGTAGCTGAACGTATGAAGCTATGGGCGTTCCTGGCGTTTGCAGTCGTGATGACAGGTGTTATCTATCCTATGGAAGGTGCATGGACCTGGAATGGCGAGGACGTTTTCGGCATGTACAACTTAGGTGACCTTGGCTTTTCAGATTTTGCTGGTTCAGGCATTGTGCATATGGCCGGTGCAGCGGCTGCGTTAGCCGGTGTGTTATTGCTCGGCGCACGTAAAGGCAAGTATGGCGCGAACGGCGAAATACACCCTATCGTTGGTGCAAACTTACCATTAGCAACGCTCGGTACCTTTATTTTATGGATGGGCTGGTTTGGCTTTAACGGTGGCTCGGTTCTTAAATTAGGTGATATTGCCAGCGCGAACTCAGTGGCAATGGTGTTTCTAAATACCAATGCGGCAGCAGCAGGTGGCGCTATGGCGGCATTAATAGTGGCCCGTTTGATGTTTGGTAAAGCTGATTTAACCATGTTATTGAATGGTGCATTGGCTGGCCTTGTGGCGATTACTGCAGAACCTTCTACACCTACCGCGCTTGAAGCGACCTTATTCGGTGCAGCCGGTGGTGTGTTAGTTGTGCTCTCAATCTTAGCCTTGGACAAAATGCGAATTGATGATCCAGTGG